>CAWJTH010000198.1:0-33993 GCA_963845495.1 uncultured Chitinophagaceae bacterium | reverse complement strand
TGCGCGCTCCACCGGGCACGGAAACGTCCCGTAAGCCCAGTCGGATGAGGAAGTCGCGCAGCGGCGCCGGATAAAGCACACAGGCATCGTAAACCGCAGTGAACGAGGAATGCCTCACTGATAGCCCATCTCCAGCTCCTGCGCCTGCTTCGCCAATTCTTCCATCGCGATTTCGCTGGCACGATCGCGTTCGCTTTTGAAGTGCATGAGATGTTCAAAGCGCACTCGCCGGTGCTTCCCGGTCTTGTGGTGCGGGAGCACGCCATCCTCGAGCAGCTTCACGAGGTGGGGTCGCGAGACATTGAGCAGGTCAGCCGCTTCTTGCGTGGTCAGCTCGGCATGGACCGGTACCACTCGGACGGCATTACCGTTCGACAATTCGGACAGGATGTCCACGAGCAAACGCAGCGCCGAGGTCGGTAACTCGACCTGGTGGGCTTGGTTTTTCTCGTCGAAAATCTGGATGCGCTGGGTTTCAAATCCAGTGGCCAGAAATGCGGCCAAGGCGCGTTGGCCCTGAACGGCCGCTTCGACTTCCTTTTCGGCGGGAAGCGTTACGTTGGACAATGCGGTGTTGGTCATTGCGAGTCTCCGAAACGAGGCATTTTGCGAGGCGAGACATTAAACGAAATAAACGAAAAACGCAATAATCGAAACGCTATGCACAGATTATGTAATGCAAGCATCACTATAACTATCAACTGGTTAAGTCTATTTCGCCCACATCCACCCGGACATCCGGTTTGCCCACCGCTTTGGCCTGGGCGCGCAGCTTCCTTTTGCGGATCTCCTCCAGCTCCTCTTCCGCAAACGGATTGCGGACGATCGCCCGCTAGTTAAATGCATTGCGGACTCTTGATAGATCGTCAGTCACTCAATTGAAGGGCTGTCGCTACAGCCGAACAGTTTTGCCTTGTCGAAGTATCTTGAACGATCGTTCAAATACATCGAAATGTTATGCTTGATAATTACAGTTATCGCATGTGATACTGTGGTATGATTTGGAACGATGAAATCGGAATTGGCCATTCAGGCCGTCTGAATTTGATCCGAAGCCAATCGCTCCGCAACCGGTGCTCGAAGGCCCGTTGGCGGCGCTTCTTGGAATGGCAGGCGATGGCGGAGGGGGCGTATTCGCCCAATACGCTTCGGGCGCAGAAGGCGGATGGGGCGATCTTCCAGGCCTTCTGCGAATCGCGCGGCGAGTCGTATCTGCCGGCGGATCCGAAGACGATTCGGGCGTTCATCGAGGATTGCGTGAAAGCGGGCAAGAAGCCCGCGACCATCAAACGCTATGTGGCGACCATTGCGCGCGTGCACATCGCCGCCGGCCTACTGAATCCCTGCTCGAGTGAAGCTGTGCGACTGGGACTAAAGAAAATGGGGCGGGAGACCTCGGCACGCCAGGACCAGGCGCATCCCTTGGGGTGGAAGGACATCAAGGAATTTATCGAGAGCGCCGGCGTTGGCCTTCGGGCCGATCGCGAGCGGGCGATGCTCTGCGTCGCCTACGAAACGCTGGCGCGTCGCGGCGAGCTGGTGGCGCTCGAGGTCAAGGATATTGATTTCCATCCGGATGGGACGGGGATTGCGCTGATCCGTCGGGGCAAGACCGACGCGGAAGGGCAGGGCAGGTCTGCCTATCTATCGCGAGAGACCGTCAGGTGGCTGAAGATTTGGCTGGAGCATGCGGGAATCAGCGAAGGAGCGCTATTCCGGCGGCTCATTGGCCAGAATCAAATCGGCGGACCGTTAAACCCGGGGAGCATTGCGCCGATATTCAAGCGGGTGGCGCAGTGGATCGGGATGCCGGAGCGATATCTGAACTCGTTAGTGGACACTCCACTCGGGTGGGAGCGACCCAAGACCTGGCGGCGCTCGATATCGACCTGGCGGCGATCACTCAAGCTGGCGGATGGAAATCGACGCGGATGCCGCTGCAATATGCAGAAAGAATCAATGCGGCGCGATCGGGAATGGCGCGGGCGGCAGCTGCGACTGGCCGTGATGTGAACATCCGTGATGACTCCTTCACAGATTTGGACGGTTCTTGATGGAAAAACAAACGTAGCCGATCATTTCCTCGACTGTCGCCAACACGGAAGGTTATTCAGCGATGTCATCAGCAATCGATCAAATAATTAAATGGGCTCACGGATTACCGAGCTGGCAGGCCGACGCCGTTCGACGCCTTCTTGAACAAGCCGAATTAACGTCTGAAGATCGCGACGAGATCTATCAGATGCTTAAGGTTGAGGCAGGACTCGATCCCGAGTGCAAAAAGGCAGTGCCTCCCAAAATGGGAGTTTTCTCCGGAACAGCCATTGGCGAAAAACCTCTGACCTTGGAGCGGATTCTAAACATCAATCACGTGAACGCGATCAAGAATGGCTCATCCATGTACTTCACTACCGGTATTGAAAAGACCATACACTTGAATCGCTAAAACCTGTTCCTTGTAAATACGGAAATATTTTCTGGTGTCTATTACAAACTGGTTAAAATTAAAGGTTGAACCGATCACTTTGTCGAAGTGATTATAGTAAAACTGCAAGAAAGTTCCTTTATCGGGTGCAAAAGCATTGTCGCGGTCATCGTAGGTAATACTTCCACCCAGCCCCGAAACATCGTACGGATAGCGGCCGGTTACTTGTTGCTTATCGAATAAGCCGCCAGACACATAAGTTACTTTAAAAACATTTTGGTACGAATACAAAGCTCCTATAAAAAAATGTGGGGCTACTTTTTTTTGCAAATGTCCGTAGGCATATACTTGATTGAAGGTGTATGGCTCCACTGCTGATTCGGGCGTGTTTTGTCCAATGCCCCAAAATTTATCGGGGAAACTGCTGTAAGAAAACTGGTTGGTAAGAATATAATTTTCGTGCGAAAAATAAATGGTGCTATTAATGGCAGCCACTAATTGTTTTTTTAACGAATAAATGGCTATTGCCTGCATGTTTGAGGTGCGCCCGAATGTATCCGCTTTGTTAAGGTGGTACGTAGATGTAGCAGCAGCACCAAATGAAAAACCGGTTTCAATAGAATTTGCAATTACAGGAAAAATTAATAAATGGTTGTTTTTTATTGCTTTTATTGGAACAGGAATCAATTTTGTACTGTCCTGTGCCATCAAGAAAAAAGGAATACATAAAAAAAGGCGTGTATAATAATATGCATGGAAATTTATTTTACATTTGAACACCGTCATGGAATTGTTTGATTTTGATTAAATATTAGGCAAAAGTACTTTAGATTACAGGGTATGGCTTATTTTTGTCGTTAACAAAAAAATAATCATGCCATTTTATGGTTTGATTGATTCAATAACAAAACGATCCACATTCAAGCTTGCAGTAGAAAAACATTTAAATATGAGCAAATTAAATACGGTTTCCTTCACTTTACAAGACAGCTTGACGCAAGAACAAGTTGACTTTTTTGATAAAAATGGTTACATCGTTTTCAATAACTTTATTGATATGGATTCGGTTGAACTGTTTAAAAGTGAAGCTAAGAGAGTGGAAAAAGAATGGATTGCCGAAGGTCGGGATAAAGTGAATGGCATTCCAATCAAAGTGGGAAAAGACGATGATGGCAACCCGATGGTACAAAGGTTTTGCTTCCTTAACAAATTCAGTCCGGTATTGAACGAGTTAATCCACACACCAAAATTGAAATTATTGCTAGAATTTTTGCATCCTTACGAAGGACGCATCGGCGATAATGAAAAAGACGGACTGGTTTTGAACAATTACCTACGTACCAAAAACAGTGTCTTTTCTCAGATGGGTTGGCATACCGATGCGCCACGAGATATTTTTTTAGGCCAAAAGATTATGCCTATGTTGAATGTGGGCATCCATTTAGACGACTGCCCGATGGATAATGGCGGCCTTCGTTTAATTCCGGGAACGCATAAACAAAGTACTTTTAAGCTGTTGTTCGGTAAAAAATATTTTATCGATAACAATGCCGACCCAAGAGAAGTAGGCTTTAACATTGCAGCGGGTACACTTACCGTGCATGATGGCCGTTTGTGGCATCGCGTACAGCAATCACCCAATTTTGGTGAAGCAAGCCGCCGTAGGGTAATGTATATACCATTTATTACTGGCAAATACAAACCAAAAACAGCCAATAGTAAAACGCCTTTTTACCACCGCCTTTCTTCAAAAGTAAACAAATAAAGAAATGTGGTAATTGGTAAACTGATAATGGAAACCCAAGAATCTTAATAGCTTTCAAAGGCCCGGACAACAACTGTTTCCGGGCTTTTGCTTGAAAAGCAATAGGTTATAAAAAGTAAGATCTTCATTATAACCATAACTTATTGCAAAAACAACCATATTTTGAATAATAATAATTTAGAAAACAATTATGTACGCATTAATAACTGGTGGAAGTAAGGGAATAGGTAAATGTATTGCCGAAGAATTAGCAAAGAAAAAATACAATTTGGTGTTGGTGGCAAGAAACGAAAATGAATTGCAAAATTTGTCGACCCAGCTTTCTGCCCAATACGGCATTTTATGCGATTATTTACCAATGGATCTTTCGGAAATAGGTGCTTCCAGCAAATTGTATAACTTTTGTATAGAAAAAAAATATGACTTAAATATATTGGTGAACAATGCAGGCTATGGCCTCAGTGGTTATTTTGACGGATATACTTTGGATCAACATCAAAAGATGATGCAGGTAAATATAAACACCCTGGTTGAATTGTGTTATCTTTTTTTACCAAGATTTAAAGTCCAATCCCAAGCTTATATTTTAAATATTGCAAGTACAGCGGCCTACCAATCAGTACCCGGACTTAACTTATATGCTGCTTCAAAAGCTTTTGTATTAAGTTTTAGCAGAGGGTTGCATTTTGAATTGAAAAAAACTTCTGTATCCGTTACCTGTGTTAGTCCTGGTGGCACTGACACCAATTTTAGCAACCGGGCTAAAGTGAGCGAAAAAGCCCTTAAAGCTGGAGAAAAGGTAAATATGACGCCAGAGGCGGTGGCTAAGATTGCAATAGATGGGATGTTCGCCCAAAAAACAGAGGTAATAACGGGTTTTGTAAACAAGCTGGGTGCATTTATGGTTTGGCTATTGCCTAAAAGCCTAACCGAAAAAGTGGCAGCAGGCATTTATACCACATAAAATTTCAGTTTGTTTTTGGTATTTTCATAAAACATTTTATATTTGCAGCCCGAAAGGAATGGCTGCGTAGCTCAACTGAATAGAGCATTTGACTACGAATCAAAAGGTTTCAGGTTTGAATCCTGACGCGGTCACTTAATAATCAAGCAGTTATAAAGTAAAATTTGTAACTGCTTTTTTATTTGCCATACATTTTGCCATACAAACGGCTTGATAGTATGTTTTAGTTGTTACAAAGTTCATCTAAATTTTTTGGTCAAAACGCAAATAAGAAAATGGTGGCGGGTAGCAAAGGGGGGCTTTTTTTTCATACCGGAGTGGTTATAACCACCTTTTCCCTTTAACAGTTATATAAAATTTTGTTTTGTTTCAATAGAAGATTAAAAGTTTGCAATGGAACAGTTGTTATTAATTCGTTTTTTGATTTTTTCTCTTATCGATAGAACTGTCGTTTTCTCCGATTTCTATGAAAAGATTAATAGTCTCCCTACGCCTGTCGCTATCATTGTTCTCGTCGCTTAAATAACTACTTGAAAGTGCCGTTAATGAAGCGAGTTTAGATAATTCGGTTGTAGACTTCGCCAACAATTCAACTTGTCTTGCATATTCGTCATCATTATGTTGGCTTTGTATTACTTTAATCTGATGCTGTTGACTTGAAAAAGTAATGAAAATACTACCAATTGCTATGATTGAGGTTATAAAACCTAGCCACACTTTTACCCTTTCTAGCCTTTGCTGGCTTTTAAAATTGTTTAAATTTTTTTTCGAAAGCTCAATATCCAACTTAAGTTTTTCAATTTCGGATTTTTCCTTTTCGTTTGTTTCTTTAACAGGATTTTCCCTTTTTTCAAAAAGATCATTAATAATAGAAAGTATGCTCATAAACAGCTAGGATGTTAAGAGGTCTCAAGTACAGTTTTACAATGACTTGAAAATATAATATTATTTTACAAGTTACAACTGTTTTCGATCTCTTTCTTTTGAAATTCTAGCGGCAAGTAGCTAACTGACAAGATTTTATCGAAGCCTCCAAAAAGAATAGATATTACTATTGTTAAATCGGCTTGGTAGTCTTCCAGAAAGTTTCTTTTACCATTGGTCATTAAAAGATTAAAATGCATTGTTTGGTATGTTCTGAATGGTTATTGCAATACAATCTTTTTACTTATTATTTCATTATTCTCGGTACAAAGGCACAGTATATAAACACCTCGCAATAATTTGGAAACATCAACAAATGTCGAATTGGTGAAAGTTGGTTTGGATAGAATTAATTTACCTGATATGTCATAAAGTTTAATTTGCTTTATCCCTATGGCGTTTACATTTATTACATCCCTTGCCGGGTTTGGTGATATCTTTAGCTTAATCCCATCATGATAATTAATTGATTTTATAGGGGAATAAATGAATGTACCGTCATTGTTAAACATTTTAAGCCTAAAATATGATAGGCTGTTAAAACTAGGAATATATTCAAAAGAATAAGATTGGACAGAATTTGAATTACCTATGGCTTTTACCCTCCCGATAGAATCAAATCTAATTCCGTCGTCGCTCATTTGTATTATAAAATGCGAAGAATTTGATTCCATAGAAGTAACCCAATTTAACAATAGTTTTTCTGCTAGGGGGGTTATTTCAAAACTTGAAAGCGTTATTGGCAGTACAGAACTTACCGACATAACAATTACATTGGATGTGTCAATGTCGGCACATGGGTTCCCGATTTGATGAACCATTGTTGTGCAGAAAACCCGATCTTTATCCTTTAAGGTGTTTATTGTAAAAGGAACGGTAGATGCTGTTGTTTGTCCGCTGGAATTATAAATATAATATGGCGCATGAGCATTATTTATGTAAAATTCCAAACCATATAGAATACTGACATTTGGTGCCGGATGGTTATTGACATTTGCAGTAAAGGTAACATCACTTCCCGATGAGACTGTGTCAGATGGGCTAACAGTTAAGATAGTGGGGAAAATCGCCTTGAAATAATAAGTGACATGAATGGCACTGGCGGTTAAGGGATTTGCGCAATCAGCATTGCTGGTCATTACACATGTAACGGTATCACCATTTATTAATCCATGCCCTGCAAATGTGGGATTGGTTCCGGTATATATACTTACCCCGTTTTTTTTCCATTCATAAATAGGAGATGTACCGCCATTATTAGGTGTTGCTAGTAGATAGTAATTGTTGTTGGCGCATTCGTTTCCGTTAGCCACTTGGATACTTACCGAAGGCGCACATTGTGCAAGTAAACTACGTTTTAAAAAGAACACCGATAGGCATAACACTAACAGGTAAAGTTTTTTTGTCATAATATTTAATTTGAAAAGTCTGTTTGTAATCAAGATTAAATCATCCTTTCGTTTGATGAAACCTATTTATTTATTTTTCTTAAAATTATGGTGTTACTGTCATTGTCGTTTTTGGCGAGTAGCCACAATTCTTTTGAGTTCCCAAAAAGCACTTTGAAATTTTCATTGTCAGCCTCACCTTCTACAACCGTTATATTTTCAACATCTTCGTATATCGAACAATTCTCAATGTGATATTGTGACATCCACATGTCCGTTTGTGGAATATAATTTCTTTTTGCAATGCCGTCAGTTGAAAAGCTCCAAATCAAAGTGCTAGTTTTAGCTGTATCCGACTTCCAATTATGGTAGTAATCACCTGAAACGGTAATATTTTTCCCATACTCATATTCGTATTCACCTTTTAAATTTCCTTCATTGTCCCAAATTGTTATCAACCCATTTGCTTTTCCGTTTAAAAAATTTTGTTCGCATTTTTTTTGCCCATTTGGATACCAAGTTTTTTGCAACCCATTTAGCTCTCCGGAAGCGAAAGTAAATTGGCTGGTGATCTGCCCGTTCTCTTCATAGTCTTTCCATATTCCTTCTTTTAAGCCATTTTTATAAGTGCCTTCCTTGCAAATTTTTCCTGTGTTGTAGTACCATACCCAGTTTTCATTTTCTTTGTTGTCAACGTATTGCCCAGAAACTTTAATTTGGCCATTTTCAAACCAAACTTTGTAATCTCCGTCCTTTAAAAAACTCCCATCCTTCTTTTCAACTACCTCGAACTTTATTTTGGGGTTCCCGCTTTCAAATTTTTCTTCCCTAGTAGTTTTTGTGCTGCAAGAAAAGATCGTCACAAATAATGCTACCGCCAGTGACTTGTGTATAGTTTTCATCTGTTATGAATTTGATTTAAGCTATCCCAAGGGAAAGCCGATGGATTTTGATGTTGGATGTGAAAACACAAGACATCCTGCCATTAGTTAATAATTCCTTTTACCGATGTGCTGCTTTGCTTTTGTATTTCTTCTATATAGAAACAGCTTCTATTAAAATCAGAAATAACCATAAAGTATAAAATGATACTTATAAACCAACCCAAAAATGGGATAAACCAAAAAATGCAAAATGACAATGTCTGCCATTTTTTTGTCTTGTATCGGTCGTCAAGGTTATGCCGTTCGATATATTGATCCAACTGATTCGATAAACCAAAAAATGAAACAAATATCCAATAGGCACTAAAGACGGGGATAAATAAAAAACCGACTGCCTTTGAAGGTATCGTCATTGCATAACCGTCATCTTGTATCGTTTGCCAACAACGATACAAAAATTTGCAAAAGGATATAACAACACGAACAAAAAAGTATACGATTACCAAACTAAATACAATGGCCAAAACCACGAGAGAAATTTTTAAACCCCCGTTCTCTAGCCCATCGGCAATTCCTACCAAAATAGCAATAAGTATTCCGCTTACAACTCCCACAGCCGAAAAACGAACTATACTGGTAATATGGTTTTTATACTTCAAACTAACAGAATTGGGTAAGGTGTCTTGGTTCATGTTTTGTCGTTTTTATAAATGTGAAAAGTGGTTCCGAAAAGTTTATTTTCTTGGTGCGGGTTCTTATTGATAATTTTTGCAAAGCCGCCATAAAGGCTTGCGCCAACAAGTTACATCGTATTTCAAAATAATGCAAGTAGTTTTAATAAATGCTTGAAAAGTATAAATACCACATATATGCAAGCAAGAATCTATTTAGCGACCTCTGAACATTCTGTTTAAATATAATTAATGATAAAAAAAGTGAGAATTTAAAAATAAAATGTAATTTAAAGTTCATTATGGATTAATTTATAATTTTTATGGAAAAAATCGGTGTTAAATCAATAATCGCAACCAGCTTTGTTTCTTCTGATTTAGAACTCAAAAGAGATTTCTTGATATTTGATAAGATTTTAATTGATAAAACATCGTTAGAACAAACTTTCGATTTTGCTGATTATGTTAAGACTGAAGCAAAAAACAAGGACTTTGAATATTATGAGAATATTAAAGATTGTATCGAGTACAATAAACGTAATATAGACTTTCTAGAAAAAGAAGGCTTAATTGATATAATTAACATAGGGGACAAAACTGGGTTTACCATTTCCGCAGATGACATTTATGCCCCAGTAGCTCAATCTGTATTAGAAATAATAAATACTTCCGTCTTAATGCTTGACGGTAAATTCGGAATTGAAGGAGAAGTGCTTACAGGCCATGTAAAGTTTTGCGACGCTGTTGCACGTATATTTTGTATATCGCAACAAATTGCCGGGCATGACAATTTTTTTCCTGTGCTTGAGCAATCAGATATATATCAAAATATCACTGGAGCAAAAAAAACTGATATCATGCAATTTATATTAAAGCAATTGCCTGTTCCAGCTGATGACGTTTCATGGGATGATTTTATAAGATTTAAAGAATCTTCTCAAGTACAAGCTTCTTATTATAGGCTTATGGACTGGATAAATCAAATTTCAAAACAAGGCTTAACCCCATCCGAATTTGAGGATAGATACAAAGCACTATACTCGGAATATTCTAATCAATTCAAAATTCATAAAATAAAACACACTCTGTCGCCTGTCGAAATACTTTTTACAGGTGCTGTCGATTTTTTTGCAAGTGCCGTGTCCCTAAGATTTACCAGTTTTGCTTCTACTTTTTTCAAAATGTTTAAACAAAATATTGAACTTGCAGAAAGCGAACAAAAGCTAAACGGCAGAGAACTTGCTTACATTTACAAAGCAAATGAAGCGTTTTAAACATGTTGTAGAGTGCGTACCAAAACATAAAAACTTTTTAATGACACAGCAGCCGAAATACTTAGATTACTTTAATGAATACAAAGAAGTGGCTTTTCAAACTGAGGTTGATTTAGGATTTTGGACAAATTTTTTATCTGCGAATATTAAAGAATTTCAATCTAAAAATCCAATAAACACCTGGATACATGATGCAGGTTTTAGCATGTACAATATTAACCCGAACGGATTAGATACATGGCTCCATATGTCTCCGGATTCCATCACTATAGAAATAAGAGATCTAGAAACTCAACGTCAAATTTTTTTTAACTGGATTATGAACTTATCTATTGTTCGTTTATATAACGCATCAGAATTATTGATTCTAAAATCCATACATTTCAAGTTCTTTTCATCAATAAAAATAAACGACAATAAAAAAGGGATTAATAAAATAATCGCAGAAATTAGAAATTATCTGCTAGCAAACAGCCTGCCGTTCGATACTACAAACAATAGATACTTGTTAGAATTTATCAAACATAAATCTCCTGAATTTTTGCAATTTTTAAACTTAAAACTAAATATAGACTGGCAAACTAAATGGAAAGATTTTTACGAATTATTTTCAATTCTAAGGAACATAATTACACACAATGCCATGATTGTTACAAATGATATCAAGAACAATATAAATTCAATTGCAAAAGACGTCTTCAATTATTATTTTACTCAATTAGACAAAACAAAAGATTTTACAATTTTAAAACCTAAGGATCAGCACCATTTTACGGCATTCACTGGCTATATGAATACTTTTACAGCTAATTGTGTAAAGTTTATTGCAGGTGAAAGCGATTTTATCTTTATTAGTTTGTATAAATTAACAATTGTAGAAAAGAATATTGATAATGTCCTTTAATTCATAACATATAAGTTTATGCAAGGCTTCATAAGTTCTAATTGGTGGGAGTTTTAGTGTTTGTATGTGATAACTTATTAAAAACTGAAAAAGATATTATTAAAACAGAATTTTAAAGTTCGGGGCGTATTTTGAAAATTGCAATAATTCATTTAAAATAATTTTTGAGATAAAGGTAAAGTTAAAGGTCTGATTTGTTGGACACTAACCAGAACGATAGTAATACAACTAAAACAAATTTCATACATATGACTGGTAGGCTAAAACTAATTGAACAACAATTATTAGGAATAGATAGCGCCGCATTTCAAAATTTGTGCGATATTTATTTGGCACTGAGGGAACAAGAATTTATAAGTTTTAATAGGATAGGCAGTCAACTTGGAAAACAGAAAACAGTAAAAGGAACGCCGGATACTTTTTTTAGACTTTCAGATGGCAGTTTAAGATATGTAGAGTTTACTACAAAAGAAGATGGCTTGGTTGCAAAAATCAAAGAAGATATTGATAAATGTTTAGACCCTATCAAAACTGGAGTTCAGGCTGATGAAGTTGATAAAATTATTATTTGTTTTAATTCCAGGCTAACGGTAGAAGAAGAAACATTAATCACAAAACATGCAGCTATACACAATGTTCGAATTGAGCTTATTGGATTAGACTGGATAGCATTGGAAATTTTTTCTAAGTATTTAATTCTTGCAAAAGATATTCTTGGAATACCGCTTGATACAGGTCAATTATTACCACTTCAAAATTTTATAGATGAATACAACAATAAGGCAGGCAAACTATCTACTCCTTTGGACAATCAGTTCTTTAATAGAAAAGCCGAATTAACTGAAATTGAAAATAATTTTTTAGCAAATAACATTTTAATTATTTCAGGTTCGCCCGGTGTTGGAAAAACAAAAATAGCATTAGAATACATACACAGGTTTTTATCAGGACATAACGACTACATAGCATTAGTTGTTTCGAAAAAAGATATGGATATATCAGAGGATTTGAAAATTCATTTACAGCAAGACAAAAACTATATCTTACTAGTTGACGATGCAAACAGGCAGTTAGTAAATTTTAAACAAATATTAGGCATTTTTAAGGAAATTAGAAAAGGTAATATAAAAATTTTAATTACGGTCAGAGATTATGCATTAAATGACATAATAAATGAATGCTTTGATTATGACCCAAAAAAAATTTATATTAATAAATTTACTGACGATGAAATAATTCAAATAATCAGTAGCGACTCTTTCGAAATAAGGCATCCCAAATATCAAACAAAGATTGTAGCCATAGCTGATGGTAATGCAAGACTGGCTGTTATGGCAGCTAGATTAGCAAAAGAGCAACAGGGATATTTCCTGTTAGGCGATGTTTCTGATTTATATGATTCTTATTTTCAAACTTTCGTGAAAGATTTCAACATATTTGGAAATAAACCTTTAATAAAAACATTAGGATTAGTATCATTTTTTTTTACAATCGACAGAGGTAAAAAAGATTTCATTAAAAAAATAATAAGTGATTTTGACTTGGATTACCACGAATTTAATGAAGCAATTGACGAATTACAAAAAAGAGAATTTGTAGAAGTACAATATAATCATGTTAAGGTTTCAGAGCAAGTCATGGCTACATATTTTTTCTACAAAGTCTTCATTAGAGATGAATCCCTATCATTTAAAACTTTAATTTTTGAATACTATTTTACATGGAAAAAGCGATTTTCCGACACTATAATTCCATCAAATAATTCATTTGGATATGAAAATGTGTTTAAAAAAATCAATGGGTCATTAGATGATTTTATGTACTCTATTTATGAAGACGAAATAAAAGTGTTAGAGTTTTTTTCGTTATTTTGGTTTTACAAAAGAGAAGAGACACTGGATTATTTTTATCATAAAATTAATAAACTTCCAGAGCCAGAAAATTTTACATATAATATTTATCATAAAAATGATAATAATATGTGGGACAAAGACAGAACTTTAGATTTTCTATCTAATTTTTATAATCATACTACTGAAAGTTATATACCATCTTTAGAACTGTCTTTCGAATATTGCAGAAAAAAACCAGAATTATTTTCAGAATTAATAAAGCAAATAAGAGAGAAGATATCATTTGACGAGGATGATGAGCATTCGGGATTTATTAGGCAAATTGAATTGTTTAAACTTTTAATTTCAAAGTTTAATGAAAAACAATTAACATATATAGATGCATTTTTCGTTTTGTCAAGTACGTTTCTTTCACATCATTTCCATATTAATAAAAGTGGAAGGAATCACTCTTTTATATCTTATCATTATCCAATTCCTTTTAATGCTACTATAAAGAATTTTAGAAAAGAAATTTGGGAAACACTTATCGACAATTATGAAATATATCCAACCCAAGTATTGTCGGTAATAAAAAAATTTAAGCCTGGATATCAACAACCAATAAAGGAAATTTTAACATATGATTTGACTTTTTTACTTCCATTTATTAAGGCCAATCTAGACCCAACTAAATTTGAAGACATTTATTTTGTTCATGAATTCGTAAGTTGGTTAAATAGCTTTGGATTATTTGACAAGACATACCAAAACCTTAAAGAAATATTTTTTGGCAGAGAATTTAAATATTTCCAAAAATTAGATTGGAATAGAGTAAGAGGAAAAGAAATATATGATTTTGATAAATATGAAGATTTTCAAAAAATTAAAGAAGAAGATATAAGAAGTTCATTCATTTATAAAAAAGAAGAAGAATTTAAGGAATTACATAAAGCAATTACAAATACTTTGTCATTAGAAAACAATAATGGGTGGGGGATTTATCAATCTTTAGATATTATTATAGAAGAAAATTTTAAGCAGGATGAAAAAATTGGTTTTGCATTATTGGAAAGTGTTTTAGATAACTATCCTAAGGATATGAATGCTTTATATAAACCATTGATTGCTATTCAAAATAAATCTTCTGAATGGGCATTGAGAATGTGGAATGTTATTAGAGCTTGGAAAAATAAAATGCAAATTTATTGGAAGCTTGCATTTTTTGATTGCTTACCAAGTAAATATGCAAATGAATTTTATAAAAATGAATTACTTAAAACTTTTTCTACTTTCTCAAACGATATTGGCTACGTTAGGTTTGAAAGTGTTTCAATATTTCTTTCAATCAACCAAGAAGTTATTAAGGATGCTTTAAAGATTATTGTCGAAAAAATTGAAACAGAAAAATTAAAAATTAAACTATCTTATAACTTTTTTGAAAATTATTCAAAATATATTACTAATGATTTTCAATTATTATCCAAAGCGTATATTCAGCAAGAAAAAATTGATAACCTTTTTGACTTGGATAAAAAGGACTTACAGATTTTATTGGAAATAAATCAAAATTTCTTATTCGATTACTTAACGTATTTTTATAAAGATCGAGATTGGTATAATAAAAATAACCATAATCACTTGCCTTTTGTTTGGAACTTAGAAAATCACGAAGAAATTGTTGAAAAAGCAGCAGATCTTATTCTTCAATATAACTCATATTATTTTGGAAGTGGTGACAATTCCCTTAATATTTTGTTTAGTCATTTATCTGAACCACAACAGCAAAAGGCGAAAGATTTTATTATAATATACATAACAAAAAACAACACGGAATATAAGAAAATGAATGTCATCTTCGATATAATTCGTACATTTTTTAGCGACTTTTTTGCTATTGCATTTGTCAAATATCTTTCATTAAACACGGAAATTGAAATATTTAAAAAAATCTATTGGAGAGGTAATGGAGGCCTTTATAGCGGGGATGTTATAGCAGGAGAAATTCATGCTCGGGATTGGCAAAAACTTTTATCTACTATTGAACAATCAAAAAATCAACTTGAACTCATACCAATCAAATCATACGTAAAAAGGCAAATTGAGCATGAGTTAAAAAGCGCTGAAGAAGAACGAAAAAGAAAGTTTGTAAATCCTGATTGGTAAGCCCCGAATGCTGCCGTAGTTCGTGTCTCACTAATTAGAATGACTCCGTCCCAGCAGGGTTTTCATGGCACGAAGATCAAACTATAATATCTACCATGAACCCCCATGTATAACGTTTCTCCAAATTTCAAGAACCAACTTCTAGCAACTTCCTATCATAAACAATCTTCAAATAGGTTGAAACTGCAACAATCTTCAAACAAATTAGAACGGCGGATGTAAATTATCCGATGTTACGCTACAGGAAAGGATTTTATTACAAGCGAAAATCCATAAGGTTTAAGTTTTGAAGACACAGCTTACTAAACATATTTTTTGCCTAACCATTTCCAACTTTGACAATAAAAAGTTATTGAATTGTACAAATCTGGTTTCAAGAAATATTATTGCAAGTGGGCAATGTGGTATAACGCAAGGAATATATTAAACAAGAATTGCTATAGTATATCTATAGGCCAATATGCAAAAAACATAAAACGATAGTACATTTTTTACAACGTGATTTAAGCTATTTATTTGTTCTCTTTGTGTCAAATAATATATAGAATTATGCTATAGTATATTATAAATTGCGAAAGTTCTTGTTCTAAAGCCTTAACCTTTTAAAAACTATCTGTTTGCCACATTTATTCAAAAATGGATAAATATTTTTCAAGAAAATTATAACCTTTTATATTTGAATTTCTTTTTAAAACACCTTTAAACATGAAATACATCGCCCCTTCTTTTGACCTCAAATCATTTCATTGTCCCCATTGTGGTGTTTTAGCCGAGCAAACTATGTCAATTGAAATTCGATGCGGATACACTCTTAAATTGCCAAGTGGCCATGCACACACCAACGAATTTTTTTTGACTGACACTGGCGTTGCAATGTGTAGCCATTGCAGAAAAGTATCGATTTGGATAAATAAAAAGATGTGTTACCCATTAAATGGTAATGTAGAAATGGCAAATGAAGATCTGCCTGCAGACATTTTAAATGATTATAATGAAGCCAAAGATATTGTCAATGTATCGCCAAGGGGAGCAGCTGCATTGTTGCGCCTTGCTATACAAAAACTTTGTGGGCATATAGGTGAAAAAGGTAAAAACATAAATGAGGATATCTCGAATTTAGTGAAACGCGGTTTACCTATTCAGTTACAGCAAGCGCTTGATAGCGTAAGAGTAATTGGCAATCATGCAGTTCACCCTGGAGTTTTAGACTTAAATGACAACCCTAACACCGCTTATGCTCTATTTAGCTTTGTAAATATTATTTGTGATTATTTTATAACACAGCCTAAAAATATTAATGAAGTGTTTTCAAGTCTTCCACAAAAAGACAAAGACAATATTATTAAAAGGGATAGTTAGTTAAAATAAAATCCCATTTTAATTTGTTATGCGCTTGCCGCGCAGATGGCAACTTTATTATTTCTTACAATGCGTTTTAAAATTTAGAGAATTATTAGGTGTCGCTTTCGTTTTCAAGTTGCCTCTTTATTTTTTCAACTGCTCTTGATGCCTCTGGATAACTATCAAACGTTTTTAATGTACGGTCTAACACTTTTAACAATTTGTCGTTTGGTGCGGCAAAATTTGTTTTAGGATAAGACAGTAAATGGCTTTCGGCATCGTCGAGCGCTCTATATTCAACATCCTCGTTATAATTTTCAAATTCTTTAATGGGAGAAAGTGCCGTCAAAGTATCATTAATTGGTACCCAACTTTGATCGAAAGTAGAAAAAATGTGCCTTTGCCTTATCCAATGTATCAATATGTAACCGTACTTTTTTGAGTTAAAAACGGTTTCCTGTATAGGACTGTTTTGAATCTTGCTGTTTTGAACTTTAGTCTGTTGAAGGCTATCTATTACCTTGAGCAATGAATCTTTTTCATTTACTGGTGTTGAATTTTTATCGCCAGTATTACAGCCTATTAAGCCCAATAATAAAATAACTGTTAGCTTGTTCATTGTCTATATCTTAAATTAAAATTTGCGTTCTTAAAACCTCAGAAATTATTTTAAGTGGTATGCGTATATTGTTGTACCTGTGGTATCAGGATACATAATTTGGACAGTTATAAGTAGCGTATCACTATTTACATTTGACGAAGCTTTCTGTGTAATAATGCAGTTCTTTTGATGACGGTCAATACAGTTGTAAGTGAGCATCCCTTTTGTGGGATCGGTAAACCGTTGTTCTATTTCAAGGAGCGTAAACCATGTGACTACTGTGCTGTCTCTTTTGTTTACAATGTCTATTTCTTTGTTTCCATGAAAATTGAATTCAAAATTGCATGGCTGCCAATTGGTGATAGGTTTAATGGGAACATCTTTTGTGCCATAAAGCTTTTGCATTTCATATCCGGTCAGTGAAAAATTACCATTTGTCTGTGCTGATGCATTAAGGCTAATAAGAACAAAGGCTAAAGAAATTGCAAATAGGTTTGGAGGGGCTTTTTGATTTTGCTTCATACTATGAATATTTTTTGTCGGATTCAAAGATATGTGGATTCATTAAAATTGGGATTTTAGTCCCAGTTTTCTTTTGACATGCTGCTTTCACTTTGGTTTGTGAAAGAAAAGCCGGAAACGAAGCATTATAGGAACAACGGACAGCTAAAAATTATTGGCGAAAACATCCGTAAATATCGCCGTGCAAAGAATATGACACAGAACGATTTGGCGTTTAGTTGTGGCGATAAGGATTGGTCTCAAATAAGCAGGATGGAACGTGGTCTTGTAAATTTTTCAATATCCTATTTACTTTTAGTTGCGGAGGTTTTGGAAATTTCTCCAAAAGAATTATTGCCGTGAAATTATAAAGGTTAATGGAATTATTACCATGACATAAACAGGTAATATTTTTATTTACTTATAGGTAACAAAATGGCTAACCTTTTCAAACAAAGAAAGTATCAACAACACTTCTTATCCCTTTTGCTATTTGTGTAAATGCTTCGTCTTTGTCTGCAAATGAGTTGACAGGTTTTGCGTCTTTTGGAAAGCCTTGTAGTTTTTCAAATGGCATACCTTCAAAATCACAATGCCTTAAAAATATTGGAATTACCTTTGCTTGCTTGCTATTGTGTTTTTCTAAAGCCTTTGTGATTTCTACCTCCCAAATATATTTTGAAGCCATAAAATCTGCGCTGATCAATAGCAAAATTAAATCAGCTTTTTCAAGTTGTTTTTTAATAGAATTGTCCCAAACATCTCCACCTTTCATTTTTCTGTCATTCCAAGTTTTTATTTTATTGCTGTGTTTTAATGCAGATAAAGATTTGTCTAGGTCATCTTTTAATGGCTCATCTATGTGTGAATAAGAAAGAAAAACGTTTATTGGTTCTGTCCTAATGGTTTTGCTATTAATTTTTGTTTCTTCCATCATTTCTTTAATTTTAGGTGCATCGGTAATTGTAATTGAAGGTTGAAAAAATATTAAATCTTTACTAAAATGCAGAAAAGGCTGATAATTAGCAGCGCTAACAACTATTTTATTTTCTGCTTCTATTAATTTATTTTCTTTAGGTAAGTAACGTAGTTTTTTAAGATTTACATATTCAAAGCCATTTAGCGAAATAAACTCTTCTATTTCCGTTTCAGCTTCTAGGATTTTCACCATCTCATTTCTAATTCTATCAAGTAGACTTTTATCGCTCCTGTCTTCCATTTTAATTAAAATTTCATCCGTTTCCGGAAAAGCTTCAATCATGGCCGGACGGTCACCCCATGTTAACACCATTCCCAGTTGCCATAGGTCGGTTACCCTTGCCAATTGTCCACAACGTACAATAAACCTTTGAATTGTAAATGCCTTTAAAAATTTGAATTTATATTTATAATAAACCAACTTTTTATTAAATGAAAGATATGATTGATCGTTGATTAAATCCCTTTTAAACAAACTCTTATGTGATAACGTGCTTGGTTTTTCAAAAGGCAATAATTGCGGAGCAATAAAAGATTTTTCAAGAAAGGCTTCATATCCTATTTCAGATTCAAAACATATTTCGCATTGCAACATAAAGCTTATGAAATGTTTTTGCTCTACCAATGAATAAGCAATTCCGTTGTTATTGGGTTTACTCCATATTACAGATAAGTCGATTCCTTTAAACCTTCCATAAGGATGTCTGTTGGCAAAAAAGTTATTCCGATTAAAAATGATATAGATTGCGTTAATTGTCCATTGTTGATCTAGAACAATATTGTTGTCAAAAATTCCTTTTTTATAATAAAACAAGCCTGAATTATGGAAATATTCAATTAATTGATTTGCCTCACGGTTATCTAAACCCTTTTTTTTACACAACACAGCAAAATCATCGATATGTATTTGTCTAATTTTATCTTCTTCATTTTTTAATCCATTATTTTCTAATATTTCCTCAATGGTGTATTTTATACCTAACCATGAAGTTGACAATGAAGCCGAACTTTCCTTTAATTGCTTTGCAATACATTGAGAAACCGCAACTCTTAACTTGTCAAAACCATTTGCGACGTCTGCACTTTCGCTTTCTACAGCCAATACACCTTTTATATTATAATACTTCTTTTCAGAGATAGTAAAATCCAGTTCTTTACATTGGTACTTGTCCCGCTTAGTTTGAACAATTATTATTGGTGAGTTTTTGCTTAGTGTTTTTATATAATTCAACCAATAATTCTTTCTATAGTTTCTATATACAACTGTTTTGATTGTATGCAATATTTCTGTTTGCGTTTGCTTTTCTTCTGTCTGCGCATCCCAGACTAACAAAAAAAGGGCATCAGTTTGCAAAAAATGGCTATGCAGCGAATGATAAATATCTAGACCACAAAAATCCCATATATTTAAACGCAGATTTTCGTAATTTTGTTTAATAGGCAAATCGTTAAAGTCAAAGCTTTCCACAACTATTCCATGGGTTGATTTTTCATTAGGATCAAATTTGTTATATATCCATCTTTTAAGCAAGCTCGTTTTTCCAACACCGCCATTTCCTATTAATATTATTTTTGCCTCAAAATCGGTAATCTCACCATTTGCAAGCCTTTTAAAATATTCTTTTAACGGTTCAACACATTCATGTAAATCGACAATTTCTCTTTTTATATTTTTAATAGGATTGAAACTTATTTCAAGGTGATAAAGATTTTTTAAACATTCTAGTAAACTGTCATCTACAAATTTAATTCGATTACTTTTTAAGTATAGAAATTTTAACTTTAGTAGCTTTTTTAACGGATTAATATCAAAAATGCAATTATTTATTAGGCTTAAATTTTCTAAGTTGGTTAGTCTAGACAATGGTTCGAGATCTCTTAATTGGTTATAATCTAAGTTTAGCTCTTTTAAATTAACTAGATTAGACAATGAGCTTATATCTACAATTTTATTGACACTGAGATCTAATGTTTGTAGATTTGTCAAATTAATCAAAGAACTTATATCGTCAATAAAATTCATGTATAGTTCTAAGCATTCTAGATTAGTTAAATTAGCCAAAGCACTTATGTCTTCAATAGCATTCCCCCCTAGAATTAAGCTTTGTAAATTAATTAAATGAGCTATGGAAAAAACATTAGCGATATTATTACCATTGAGTTTTAAGTATTGCAAATTGACAAGGCTATACAATGGATTAATGTCTTCAATTTTACAAGCAGATAAATCAAGGTATTGTAGGTGAATTAGTTTTGATATTGGCGTAATGTCAAGGCTAATTGAGCTATGCTCATTAAAAACATTAATGCACAAAACCTTCAAATTTTGAAGTTTTTGAATTTCAATGGGAATATCTAAAAACGTGTTGTATTTTCCGAAGTTTTTACTTTCTATTACTTTTCTGGTTTTCAAGTCAAACCTAGTGCTGCACATATTTATTTCTTCAAGCCAAATGCAATCAAACAACTCTTTAGGCCATTTCCTTAAACCGCAATTGCCTAAATCCAAATATGGGTTTTTAGTCAGTTTATTTTCTGCTATAAGTTGTTGTGCCAGTTCGCTCATTTTATAAATATTGGGTGGTATAAATATAAAATATTGTTACAATTTGCGCAAGCTGATTTTTTCGGGGATAAATCTACAAGAAGCACTTTTTTTTATTTATTGCGCACCCAGTACAACCATTAAATGTTTTGCTCTTTTTACTATTTATAAAGCGGTTGATACTAGTATTCTAAAACCCTTTCGCTCGCCCTATAGGGTTGATATCCACTAAATGTTTTTTTCACAACAACAAACAACAAAACGAGAGGAATAGTTATGCATTTAAATGCGCTTTGATTGCTTATGCCCTCAACTTCGTACGGGTGTGCCGTGTTTCCTTAAGTTGCCTAGAATCGCCTTATTTTGCCCTTAAAATGCATTTGGGTTTATGTGTGCTAGTGGCAAAACTTATAATATAACAAGGCAAAATTATTTTGCCAAACGCTATCTTTTATAAAATTAGAAACTATAAGTTTTTCGCAGCAATAACGGATAACATTGGTATCAGGTTAAAGGGGACAGATGTTTTGTTTGCTTTAATGCCTGACTACGCTGTTAACACAAAACGAAGGTTTTTTTTGTTTGGCCACAATTACAATTATTTAGAAACAGATTATTAAACTCTAAAAAAAGTAATAATGCGTTCTAGTATAGGGGCTGCATTATTATACTATAGCAGCTATTTATATTTTGCAAAGTCAAACAATTAATGTTTAAAATGTGGCTTTATAATAATGTCCAATAATATAATAATTTTAATGTAATATAGATATTACATTATTATACTATTAATATACACATTTTAAGAAATAGGTATATTCTGGCAGTATTAAATTAAAGGGGCGGCAAGCGCCACCCCTAAAAGTACCAAATTATAATAATGTAATTATAGTATAGGCATTTGAATTATTATACTATGGATTCTCAACATTTGGTTCATCCGTAAAAAGGTCTTCCGCGGGTTTTTTATAACTTCCATGCCCTACACGTATCAATAAACCTTCGTCCGTCATATTTGCTATAAGTTTAGAAGCCATAGCGCTACGTACGCCCCTTTTTGAACAAATTAATGTTCTTAACTCCAGTGTTGTGTAAACCTTCCCATTTTCCAAAGTGTTTGCAAGCTCATTAAATTGCCCATCATTTGTCCCGCTCTTTTCAGCACCTGTGCAACAGTGGTAGCCCTTGTTTTTATCGTATTGGAATAAAAATTTTGGAATGTCACCATTTGACGCCGTGCGTAGGGCTTCAGCTTCGATATAAAAGCAGTCACCATCTTTTTTGGTTACAAGCACAGTTTCACTTTTGCGCAAAATATGGCTGCCCAAATGACCCCTAATCTTGCTATCGTTGGGGTTACGGTGTATCACAACTATTACAAGCGTATTATACTTGATCGCAAGCTGTTCTATCAGTTTTACTATTTGGTTGCTTTGAACCTCGTCGTTAACACTAGAAATAAAATCAGCAAGGCCGTCAATTAAAACCAGATGAATGCCCCCGTGCTTCTCGTGTAGCGCAAAAAATGTGTCATTGAGCATTTTTATTGCTTCGGCTTGGCAAAGACTCCTAACGTTGTATTCATGGTAATTTTCAGGTTCAACGGCCAACCCAGACCTTTTAAGTATGGCATATTTTAGGTTTTTTTGCTGTTGTGCTTCTGCCTGTTCTGTGTCTATACGTATAACGGCTTTACCATTACTTGGTGTTATTTTTAGGGATTCGGGCACACCGTCAAGCTTGTTGCTCAAGCAGCCAGATAATACAATATTACATAAGCTACTTTTACCTGTTTTTTGCACCCCGCTTATTGTCATTATATTGCCGGGAGTTGCAATACTTGACCCGTTAATTGAAATAATCGGATCCGGCTTCGGGTAGTTTTTTGTAGAAGTAACCTTGTACTTTTCATAATTCGCAATAATGCCCTCTACTTCGTTTTTATCGTAGTTATTTTTGAACATAATATCACTGCAATTGTTACCGTTTGTAATGTTGCTAAATGGGCTAAAGTTTTGATTTGGGTAGCGTTCATAGGCATCTGCTATCATATTATGCAACTGTTTTGGATCTGCTTTGCTGCTTTCCGTTGCTATAACTATGTTGTTTTCAATAAAGTTTTCAGTGGTATATTTATCAATGCCGCTTGCCCTCGCAGCGGACGCAAACGCTAATAGTTCTTTAGTATGGTTACTGCCATTTGGGCAATGCCTTTGCTTTAAGGTTCTCAAAACAGTAAAGTTCTTATCCGGTGGGATAATTCCGGTTATTGGGCTAACAACGGTGGTTGTTGATGGTGTATTTGCTAAGACAAATTCTTTGGTAATCATTATAATGAAAATTTAGGGTTAATAAAACAATTAGGGTCGTGGCAGATAAAGCATGCACGGCTTAGATCACAGCCGCTTGGGTCGATAAAATTGCCATTTACATCTGATGTAATTATATCAGTATAAGTAGTGGAGAGATAGTTGTTTACAGCCTGCCAAACTTTGGAAAGCCTTTTCGAGGGCAACGATCTGTCGATAAGTTCAGTGTCGATTTCTATCACGACCTTTAAGCCCTTTCCGCTTGGGCTGACAAAAATCATACATGGGTCTAGCACAGTATCTTTAATTAATTGTTCCCTAATAGCCGCAACATTTTGTTGATTGTCTATATCGAGTACCATATAGCCGCTTGCTACTGTTATTTTTAAATCGTTACGCCCGGAAAAAATTCCGCAAAAAGTTACATAGTCAAAATTTGTTTTTTTAAATGTTGCGGCTTCTTTTGCATCTTTTATATTTCTATATTTTGCAGTTAATTCTTTATATGAATTGTTTGTTATTGCTTTATGCAATTGTATTAAGTTACAATTTTGTTTTGAAATAACGTTTGTAATGGGACTTCTATAAAAACTGAATGTCGGGTAGTCTATAGGAGTTAAAACTGCTTGTTGATTTTTATTTTGTTCCATTTTTATTTTATATTATTATTTGAATATTTAATTTTTTGTCGGGGAAATAGTTGGCTGGGGTTAAACTGTTCGGCAGGTGAACCCCTTGTGCCTTGGGTAATCCAGTCCAATAATGCTTTTTTAGAAAAATAAAGGCGGCCACCTTTTTTAAAATGTGGTATTTGGTTTTTGCAAGCCTTTGTGTAAACGGTTTGTTTTGATAGCCCTGTTACATGCATTGCAAGCCGTACACTGCCAATTTCATCTCTATCGGTTTGTAAAACAGGCTGTTGCGTTAATAATTGTTTAACCAACTGTTTAAGTTCAATTAATTGGTTGCTTAAATCTTCGAACGGGTTATTTGCCATAATTGTTTTGTTTTATGGCTGCAAGGTGTCCCGATAAAAGGCTAGGGCAGTAGGACGGCAAGAAAATATAGCCCTAAGATTTGCCCTAAGATTGCACAAATAAAAAAGCCGCAACAATTGTTACAGCCTTACTATAAGCATTTGTGTTTAAGTAAAAACTATGCGTAACTTGGGTTATGGTTTATATAATCTTTCGACCTTAAAGAAAAATCTTTGTAGGCAGTATTTTCCCTTATTTTTTTTTGCCTTAAGGCCGTAAGGATATCTTGGTAGTCATTACAATGACCAAGTATTTTAAATATTCCTAGGTTTCTTGTTTTTTTATATAAAAATTTATTAACTAAAGAAAAAGTATAAATAATATCCCGCTTCTGCAAGTTGTTGATTTTGAAATATGGGTTTTCGCAAGTAAAATCAGCCTCGCCTTCGTCAACTAATTGACGAAAATAATGGCACAGCTTATCAAAATCTTCTTCGGTCATATACTGATCCCAAGGTTGTTTCTTTTCTCCCTTTAAAAAAAATGTAATTTTTAGTACCTGTTGATATGCTTCATTTCTGTCTATTCCGCCCAAGCCATTGTTTATTCTAGATTTTTCTTCTTTAGTAATAACAGTATAATTGGGTATCAAAACAGTATCTTTATTTTGCCCAATACGAATATTATCATAATATTTAATAAATATTTCTATTAAATAATACAACCGTCCATAACCAGATTGAATTTCCCTTAAAGTATATTCCCATTTGTTTAGTTTGTAAAACTCTATTATACTTTGATATCCTAAATTTTCCTGCCATTTTATCCATTGCTGGCATTTCCTGTAAAAAAATTTAATTTCAATTTTCGAATATCTGTTAAATCCAAAAAAACTAAGCCTTTTAAAATTATCGCTGGGAGGATTTTGGGGATTTATTGATAAGCAACTAAATCTCAGTTGTTCAATAAATATTTGCCACATCCCAGCAAAATACCATTCTCTATCTTGTGAGGTTATTTCATAATATATCTTTGCCTCAAATTCATTTTGAACGAGTTCTTCAAAACTTCTACTGGCAAATAGGTCTTCAGTAAACGCATGCTCCAAAAGTTCTTCAAATGTTACGTTATATGGAACTTCTTTTTGCTTTGTAGGAATACTTAAGATGTTGCTTGCCACAAAAAAGTCACTATAAAACTTTTCATTATTTTTTAAAATGTCTTCTTCCCCTAATGGTAAGTCTTGATTATCAATGTTTTCTTGCATAATTATTGTTTGTCAAACTTTAGAAGTTCGCCATTAAATAATTTTTGTTTTTCAATAGAAACTTTTTTTAGATAGTGTTTTTCAGTTACGGCAGTATTTGAATGGCCTAAGCTGTCAGATATAAGTTTTATAGGCGCGTCTGAATTTAGAAGAACGTTGCTAAATGTCTGTCTAGCCGAATAGGTAGTAATATTTATGTCCAGCCCAAGCTTTTTGGCAATCCTGTTCATGTTATCGTTAATGACACTAGTTAGGTTTTGTGTTATCCGTTTTTCATTTTCAGGTGTTATGTTTGAAGTGTAAAAGGGAAAAACATTGCAATCCGTATCACTGTGCCTATTTCCCCATTTTGAAATGATTTTCATTATTTCCTCATTTATTATAACTGAAATTTTTCTTTTTTGCTTAGATATACTTTCAGTCTTTGCACGTGAAAATACAAAATATCCTTCCTTAAAATTAAAATTAGAATATTTCAATCGGCACATATCCTTTACGTTCATGCCGTTTGACAAGTACAAGAAAAACCACAAATCCTTTGCTTTATCCTCACCTGAAAATTCTACAGGCTTAAATTCATATAACAACTGTAACATCTTATTACTGATTGTTTTTTCTCGCAGTTCAACAGCGGGTATTTGGTATTTGTATCTACCAAAAGGATATTTTTCATGTTCAATTAAACCTTTGGCGATTTGCCGATTGAATATCGCTCTTAGACTTCTTAAATAAATTCCAACAGTAGAAACTGAATTATGTTGCTGTTCAATCATCCAACGCTCATACTTTAATAGTGTAGCAGGGGTTACGTCGCTGAACCTTAACTGTTTTTTTCCAAAAAATGCTTCGAATGATTTTTGTGCAGCAGTGACAGCAATAGAACTATTTATTTTGCCAACAGCTTTAAGTTCGTTAGCGTTTTCGACTAACGCCATAAAAATATCATCTGTATCATTATTCTGATTGAAAAAGACTTCTTCGAACTTTTGAAAAGAAAAGCCTTGCCCATTGTTTGTTTGATCATCAATCACTTTTTTGGCTTTATTTTCTATTTCCGCTAAACGCAATTTTGTATCCCTATATTCACCCCTTGCATTTTGATTTTTAATTTTTTCCCATGTTGGTTCGTCGAAACTCCAGCCGATGCCATAATACATCTGTTTTCTATCATAAGTAATTCTCAGCTTTAAAGGGAATGTACCGTCTTTTTTAGGTTGCTTAGTAAATAAGACGATGGCGTAAGTAGCTTGTTTTTTTTCCATTTATTTATTATTTGCCATACAATTTGCCATACAAATATAAGCCAACTCTAAAAATAGTTGAAAATAAAACTAAATACTAAAGCTGAAATGTAGATTGGTACTACATTCATTAAAATAAATAAAAACAGATAAAAGTAGATAAAAATCGACCTATTTGACTACGAATCAAAAGGTTTCAGGTTTGAATCCTGACGCGGTCACTTAATAATCAAGGAGTTACAACGTAGAAGTTGTAACTGCTTTTTTCTTTCCGACACTTTTCCGACACTAGCAGGTTTATATTAAATTAAAAGAGGCAAATGGCAATTTAAAAAGTATTCAAAAGTCGTTATGTTGCGCTTCTTTAAACTTGTCCTTTTATATTTGGTTTATTTAGAATTTTTTTAGCAGCAGTTATTATGCAACAATAATAAATAATGGAAATAAAAACTCTTGAAGATTTTTATAAATTTTTACATTTCTACACTGAAAACTTTAAGGATTATATCTATCGTGGTGTTCGCAATTCAACGTTTGAATTAATACCTTCTGTTGGACAAATAACAAAGCAAGGCAAAAATTTAGTTTTGAATGATGAAAAGCTACTATTAAATATTTTTAAATATAGAGCGTACCCTTTTATAAAGGAATTTAAAGAAGACGATTTAGAGCTGCTTACAATTGCCCAACATCATGGGGTTCCAACCCGCCTTTTAGATTGGACAAGAAATCCACTTGCAGCAATGTATTTTGCTGTAGAATATGATTTTACTGACGAAGACAAAATAAAAACTGATTTTAGCTGCGTTTATGTTTTTGAAAGAAAAGGTAAACTTTTGTTAGGGGAAACATTTGACCCCTTTACTATCACTGTAGAAAGCTTATATATTCCTAGACATTGGGATAAAAGAATAATTTCTCAAAGTGGATTATTCAGTGTCCATCCGAATCCTTACACAGCATGGCAACCAATAGGGTTAAAAAAAGTTTTAATTCATCATACAATTCGCAAAAAAATTAAGCAGGCGCTTAATCAGTTGGGTATTAATGCCGCAACAATATATCCAGACCTTGACGGTGTTGCAAGACATATTAAATGGCTTCGTTCAGATAATCACTAATACTTACCATAGTTTAATTGCAGCTATATATTGTTCCTTTACCGCTTATATTTTTGATTCGAGTTGCGAGATGTAAGTTTTCAATACATTTAAGAAATGAAAGAAGTATATATAAATTTTAATGCATTACTTTTAAAAAAAGAAGCGGTTTGCACTGTTAGTTTAATAAATGAAGCGGCGTTTGCAGTTATAAAACCTTCTGAAAACTTGGATAATTTCCGAGTTGGCATAAACAACGCTCTTAGTGACTTCATACTAAACGTTGATGCTGATTTCGTTTCCATTGAAAAGGCTGTTCCAATGTTTGGTTCAACTATTTTATATTTAACAGTAAAAACATATAATGATGGAGACGAGACAACAAATACGTATTTATTAACTCTTGTGAAAATATATTAAAAATTTATCTACTACCATAAATCCAAACTATTTTGAATTTCTAAGTCTTCTTCATAAACGCAGCTTTTATACCACATTAGTAGGGCTTGTTGCTTTTCCTATGTCAAAAAGCTATTTGAGGTAACGGTTGGTAATCTGGCAAATCCATTCCCCTAACATATTCTTGGTGTATCAAATTATTGAAGTGTAAACAAATGCCTTGCATTTTTTTGCTTGTCATTTAAAGTATCTGACTGGCTGATGTAGCCTAATAGGGTGGCTTGCAGTGGCTTAACGTCCGATTCTATGAATTCAAAGCAGGTGTGACCATGCCCCGTTAGCTTATACCTTAAAAGGCAAATACAAAAATTATTGTTCAGCGCTTAATATCAACTCCACTATCGGCAATACAAATGTTTGTTGCAGTTCTTCTACTTGTCATAATGGAATGCCATGATTTCAAAAAGTACATGTTTGTTTTTGTCTTGCGGTAAGCAAAATATAAAACTAAATGAAGTGTCGCCTCGGATACCTGATTCCTTTATATATAAACTGTGTTGCTTTACTTCCTTCTTAATTGTTGCAAGAACATTTGAAAAATCTTTGTTTTTCACAAACATTAAAAGCGCCGCTTTTGAATCTCTCCAAGTTAAGTAACGGTCAAACAATTGCGATATTGCCGCTAAGAATTCGGAAGCCCCATGCCAAAATTTGCATTCAGCCACAAAAAGGTTACTTGCATCTTTAGCGTATTTTAAAATTATATCTGTTTTACCACTTCGGTTAAATGTTTCGCCTGTCGCAGTTGTGCCTTCATATCTTGTTTCTAGTACAAAAAGAAATTGGTCTCTAAGACCTTCTTCATCTTTCCCTATGTAGAGAGCAGGTTTCTTTTCCATATTTTTCCCAGAACCATAAATGACCATAAGTACGTCATTATACATTTCTGAACTCATCATTGGCTCAGATGAAAATTCTTTGTTTTTTGATACCGTTGGTTGAGGTATGATTTTTTTTGTTATTGTCGGAGCAGTGAAAACTGATTTTGTGTCAGGGTTTACTCTGATATTTATTGCGGTGAAAAAATCATTTTCTTTTTGATATTTTTCTTTCTCTCTTTGAAAGGCTCTAATAATAGCATCTTTTAAATTTCGATTGAAGTCTAAAACGTTTTTATTTATGTTATTAAGGTTTGCAAACACATCTCTGTAGCATTCATTTTTTGTTCTTTTAAATTCCTCTGGGTCTTGTTTGTAAATTTTAAAACTAAAAGATACAATGTGGTTTCCGCTGTCCACATTGATATCATAAGAAGCCATTGTCCATGGATTTGACCGAATACGGAATAACACTTCAGAACCAGTATAACTATATCTTATAGTAAAACTGTAAGTGTCTACCTCATAGCTTGACCGACCATATACTTCGTTGTTAATCCTTTCTTTTGAAACACGTGGCGTGTCAAACGATTCGGTGTCATCAAATATCTGTAAAGGCTCTAAGACATATTTTTGATATAAATATTCGATAAATTCTTGTTCGTCAACCTTTAATATATAGTCTTTCCCTTTTGAAAGAATCTCCCTAACAATGTCTCCATGTCTTCCATTTTCAAAGTCGTAATGTGAAATTTCATTGAATGCTTTCATTTTATGAAACGGGTCTTTTAGAACTACCACCAACGGTCTTGGGCTTTGTGGCAGGTGGGGAAATAGGGTTCCGTCAGCCTAGCCTTTAACCTTAATCCAAATATATAACTAATGTTTAGCACTTAACGTCAAGCCGCCAAACCCTCGTTGTAAAGGTTAATAATATGTCCAGCAAAAGATGGCATTTATTTTTTTATAGACGTATCCAGCCGAAACACATTTTTTTGCGTATCAGATTGGACTATCAATTTTAAGTTTAGTTGTGTTGGTGTTTGAACTGATTTATGCTCTTTGTAAAATGTAAAAAAAATAGAAATTATAGCAATTGTTAAAGAGATAAAAGGAATACCGAAAGTTACAAACTTGTATTTTAACGCTAATCGTTTAAGCTCTAAGTCGAAGTTTTCTTTTTTGTTACTGCGGTCTGCTATTCTTTCAAGTTTCAATTCATACTTAAAATGTCCGCCTGCTTTTTGCGCCGCTCTACCTATATCATTAAGTGCAATCCAAAAACGTCCGTTTTGTTCGTCTGCATATTTTAATTTATCAATGAGTAGAATTTGTATGTATGTGTCAAGTTTGAATGCTTCATCTATTTCTTGTTGTATCCAACCAGAATCAAGAACAATAGCAGAAATATTAAAGTGCGAAAAGGATGGAAATAATGGCAATAATTTGTCAACGTAAACAAGTGCATTGTCAAAACATTCGATGGCTAATTGTTGTTCTCTCATGAAATACTTGCCGCTCTGTAGTGACGGCTAACGGTTTAGGCTTGCTAAAGAAAGTGAATCGGCAGCACAAAAGTTCAACAAATATTTCATTGCTTCCGTCTTGTTGGTCAGCCAAATACAATTACATCCAGCCTTGCTTTTGCAAATGCTTTTGTTGCCTCGGTTTATCTTACGAAATGCTTGTTCGGTTAGAAATAAATGCTACAAAATTGTCTGCAATGGTATTTAGTTGTCTGTTAATGGCTCTTTCGTTTTCTTTAGTTACATTTTCTATAACCAATCTTTCGTCCCATTCAAGAAGTGAAATTTGAGAATTTCCGAAATGGCTTAAGTCGATAGAATTACTAAAAAATACTCCTGTCACGTTATAGAAGCGTTGCCTGCCATTTCGTATCATTTCAGTAAGGTGTCCAATGTCAAGATGCGAAGAAATTATGCTTATATCAGCGGGGCTAAAATAATTTTGAAAGTACTCGTCAACAGTTCCATACTCATCCATTTTTTCTTGGTAACTTCTATTTGCAAATGAAATATTTTGATACTTACGTTTTATTTCAGGATGTATTATATTAAAACGAATATTTGTAGGCAAACGATCATAAGAATGCCCACAAATTTTTTCAATGAGTAATTTTTGAAGAGTTGTTTTACCCGTCATATCATCCCCGATTAAAATAAAAAGTTGCTTTGCTTTTATTGTCATTGTCAAAAAGGTTTGATTATTATTAGGTGTCCACTAAACTTGCAGCAATTCAAAAATAGGCGAAACTGCTGGCACAAAAACCAATTGAATGCTATGTTTTCTAGCAAATAACAACGGATTCATTTTAAGCCCCCTTGTAGCCTGACAGCCCAATGCAAAATAACTTACTAACAAATTTAGTTTGCTGAGCTGTAATGGCCGTTTCTGTTCGATTAATGCATAGCGTTTGAAGGATGTTGTTATTGGTGTCAGTTTTGATTTCTATAATTTTAAGGATGATATCGCAAAACTTTTTATAAATTTTATTTTTTAAGATTTGATTTAACTTTTTCAATTTCTTTATTTATATAAACACTGTAATGTTCCTTCTCAAAACATTGTGCGCTAACATAAACAATGTGATTACTTATAATTGTATCAATTGTGGCTGTCCAACCTTCGTCATTTTTAGTTAGATCAGATACAACTTCTGCCGTACCCAAAGCATTAGACACAAACCATGCGTAATTCACAAATTTTAAGATGGTTGAATCAGGATAGGCTTTTTGATTTAAATCACGGCACGCCAGAGCGTTAATTGGTACACCGTCTATCTCTTTTAAGCCATTCGCCATGTTCGGATTTTGTGCAGCTAAACGTAGATAACTAAGCCAAAAATTATAGGCTTGGGTTTCACGTTGAAAACCAAAGTTTCTCTCGTCTGTTTTATTATTGTCTAAAATAGTATAAATGCTCAATAGAAATGAAATTACTGCGATTGAAAAGGTTATCCACTGCGTGATTTTTTGAGTTTTCTCCTTTTTCTTTTCTTTCTCTTTATCGCCTATTAATTCATTCTTTATTTCGTTCAAAGAACTAATAAGGTTGTCGAAGTTTTGTAATTTAATTTCTTCCATAGTGGTTTGTTTTAGTTTGATACTTAAGTTTTAGGACTTGCAGATTGAGCAAAATCAGGATAATTTAACTGAACACTTGCACTAAAAACAAATCGAAATGTTGCATTAAGATTATATCGAAATTTTAAAACTGGCAATAGGATTATTCTTGGTGAAATTGTTATCTAAAAGCAATCTTGTTGTATACACTATTAAAACAATCTTTAATTATGCAGAATTTTTGTCAGCTTTTTTGACTGTGTTTAGTAATTCTTCCATACTGATTAAGTTTTCCTTTCCATTTTCTGTTTTTTGTATAATTTGGAGTGCAGCTAACTGTTCCTTAGTAGCTTTTTTAGTATCAATTTGTTTTAGCTCTAAATCAATATGAGATTTTGAATATTTTTTCCAATTATCCTTTGGTTTTAAAACAAGGTCTAAACCTACCAAAGCAGCAATAACAATAGAGCAACTTGTAGAATAAGTAATAAGTGATTGTTTGCCAATGATGAATGGAAGAATTACCGCACAAAGACATGTAATAGTCCTACTGAAATAGTAAAAAAATCTGTAAAAGATTGAGTAATATTTATAGCGGTTCTCCCATTTGCTAATAAATTCTTCAATCGATATTCCTTTCGCCAATGAGCTTGTCACAGCAGTTAAAACGTCTATCATAAAGACCATTTAAAAGGTTTCATAAATTTGTATATGCTCTAAATTTCGGAATTACCGCTAACGGTTTTGGGCTTGGCTGCAAGTGGACACTCCATGTTTCCTCAGCCTAGCCTTTGGCCTAAAGCCAAATATATAACTAATTGTTCAGCAATAGTTTGTTCCGATAACGTCAATGGAATGTTGGCGGCAGTGCTTATCAATGTGGAAAATCCAGTGTAATTGACCCCCTGATACCAGTTTAACGTGACCCCTGTTCACCAGAGCAAATTGACCCCCTGTCACCATTTCAAACTGACCCCCTTGGGCGGTGGAAAAGAATAGTTGTTTTTGTAGGTCAAAACTTGGATTTTATCGGTTCACCGATAAAATCCCCGGATGCCCAACAAAACAATCGACATGATCACGATAAGACAGATCCTACGGCTCCATGCCCTTGGCAAGGGCTCAAAATATATCAGCCAGGCGACCGGTGCGGCACGCAATACCGTCAAGAAGTACCTCCAGCGGTTTTCGGCGATGCAGACCACCATGGACGAACTGGACAGGATGGGCGACGCCGAGCTTTCCAGGGTGTTCCTTGCAAGCGGGAAGACCGTCCCGCCCACCGAGCGTGCCTCCGACCTTGCGCCGCTGCTCCCAGCATTCGCGGCCATGCTCAAGAAGCGGGGCGTGACCAAGGGGATGGCCTACCGTGCGTATGCGCTGCAATGCCCCGGCGGCTACAAGATATCGGCGTTCATCGAGAAGCTGAACCTCTACATGAGCATCGGCAAGCCGTCCATGAGGATGGAGCACCTGGCGGGCGACAAGATGTTCGTGGACTTCACGGGCAAGAAACTGCAGCTGGTGGACAGGCATACCGGGGAGGTGGGGGACGTGGAGGTCTTCGTGGCCATAT
>CAWJTH010000197.1:0-18658 GCA_963845495.1 uncultured Chitinophagaceae bacterium | reverse complement strand
GCTGGTTGAGTTACGCAGTATTTGTCCTGTGCGGCAATGGCGTAGGGCAAACCGGGCGCCATGCTGGCGAGATTGCCACAAACCGCCAATTGCTGGCCCTGCTTTATTTGTATATGCCTTGCACTAAAAACGGTGTGTGCGCCAGTGTCGAATGCAAGAACGGCATCGTCGTTTAGCAGCTTACTTACCTGTGCGGCCAAATATTGCGGTTTGATGGGCGAAGATGGCGTTTGTTCCAACTTTGTCAATGTGGTTTTCCAGGTTTCCATTTTTTGTTGCGCCATCTGCAAAAAACTTTTATCGCTGTGCGGCTTTAATTTCGGCAATAAAGCGGTCAGGGTTGTTTTTACATCGCCGTTCAAGCCAATATCTACCGGAAAACGTAAGCCGATTCGTTTGGGATCTTTATCGATCTGGATAGCTTTTGCCATACCGGTTTTGGGATAATAAGCCAGCCACGGCATATTGCTGCCAAGGATTAGCAATGTGTCGCAACTATGCATCATTTCCATAGAAGGTATGGTACCCAAATGGCCAGTTCCGCCGGTGGTATATGGTAGAATCATCAGGCATCAAAGCCTTGCCCAATAACGCTTTCGCCACAGGCGCATTTAACTTTTCCGCCAATTGCATCACTTCATTTTTAGCATGCAGTGCACCACGCCCTGCCAGTATCATAATCTTGGAACTGTTGTTCAACAATTCGGCAGCGGCATTTAACTCGTCTTCGGCTGGCGCTTGCGTACGTGGGAAGAAAACCGATGATCCGACTAGGTTGTCGCTGTCTTTTGAGGGTTTATCGTCCGATAGCATTTTCTGTTGCACATCTTTAGAAATAGTAAGGTGTGCCACGCCCGGTTCGTTCAATGCGGTACGGCAAGCAATATCCACGATGGTCATTGCTTGCCGTGGACCGGAGATCATTTTGTTGTAAACGGTGGCATCTTTCATCATGGCAACGGTATCCACCTCTTGTGTAAAATAAGTGCCAACCAGATCGTGAAAAACAGAACCCGTAATGGCCAGCACTGGGGCGCCTTCCATGGATGCGTCGTATATCCCATTCATTAAATGCACGGCACCCGGACCAGATGTGCCGATGCAAACACCTAATTTGCCAGTGTATTTCGCATAGCCACTTGCCATAAAAGCCGCGGCTTCTTCGTGGCGCACAGTTATCAACTTTATTTTATCGCGGCGTTTACGCAATGCTTCTATGATCGGGTTAATGCCGTCGCCGATTATGCCAAAGATCACTTCTACATTCCAATCTATTAGTTTTTGAACCAATATATCTGAAGTATTCTGCGACTGATCGATATTATCTTTTTTGTTTTCCATTTTATTACCGGATTGTGGTGAAACAATTTGTGCTGTTGAATTTGACACTATTGCCGCCCCCGCAATGGAGAGGGAAATGTCTTGCATAAACTGTCGTCTAGAAGTTGACATACTAATTTTTTTAACGTCAGGATTTAATTCTTAGCTATCGGGCAAAAGCATTACTAGCCAATTGTTCGGTAGTGTTTCAGTTTGAAGTTGAAGATTAAAAGTTTTAGTGTTTCTGTGCCTTAGTGGCAATATTGGTTTGCCACTGAGGCACAGAAACACTGAATTGAGATGCTTAATCTTTTTGCTTTACGGTCAAAGCATTAAATTTCAAACTGAGGCACTACCAATTGTTCAAAACCATGGGTGATGTGTTAGGGCTGCCCGCTTCCACCTGCGGAGCCATATATTTGCCCAGTTGCAAAACTTGCATCGCTTGCTGCCAACTGAACATAAATAGAGGCCAACTCTGCTGGTTGCCCCGGTCTCCCTAAAGGCGTTTGACCACCAAAATTCATCAACTTTTCCTGTGTTGCACCGCCGCTTACTTGGAGGGGCGTCCAAATAGGCCCAGGCGCTACACCGTTTACCCGTATGCCTTTGGATGCCAGTTGTTTGGCAAGGGATTTTACATAATTGGTAGTGGCAGCTTTAGTTTGTGCATAATCATAAAGATCGGGTGATGGATCGGTGGCCTGCTCGGATGTGGTGCCGATAATTGCAGAACCCGGTGGTAAATGGGGTAGGGCAGCTTTTATGATCCAGAATGGCGCATAAATATTTGTTTTTATTGTCCAATCGAATTGTTCCGTTGTAATGTCAAGAATGGATTTGTTAGATTGTTGCCGACCCGCATTGCTAACAACAATATCGAGACCACCAAGTTCGCTAACTGCGGTGGCTACCAGCTTTTTACAAAAATCCTCTTGGCGAATGTCGCCAGGTATAGCAACGGCTTTACGCCCTTCCGCTTTAATCAGGGCAATCACTTCTTTTGCATCCGGTTCCTCGGCGGGCAAATAATTAATGGCCACATCGGCGCCTTCCCTTGCAAAGGCGATTGCGGCAGCCCGGCCCATGCCAGAATCCCCACCCGTAATCAACGCTTTCCGGCCTTGCAGCCGTCCAGAACCTTTATAGCTTTTTTCTCCATGGTCTGGCTTAGGATCCATTTGTCCGGCAAGGCCGGGCCACGGTTGCGATTGCCCTTTAAAAGGAGGTTTAGGATATTTGGTGGTAGGATCTTCTAGCGTTGCACCTGTTCCAAAATCGCGTTTTTCTTTGGCGTTGGCAGTCAAGGCAGGCAGAATAACTGTTGCGGCAATGCCAGCGCTTATTCCAGAAATAGCCTTTCTTCTGCTGATTGTGCTTTCTTCGTTTTCCATATAGCTATTGTTTTATTTGATATGTTTATTAAAATGTATTACAAAAATTGGTACTCAGTTATAGATTGCCTGTGGTATTGATCGAGTTGTTCACGTTTTATAATGCTAAAATTTTATTTTCTTACGGCAATTTGATTTTATACAAACGGAATGGATAATCGACTTTGTCTTCGCCATCGTTATATTTTGGTAAACGGTTCATTTGGGAACAGGTGAGGTATAAAAAACCGTCTGGGCCGATAGCAAAAGTGTCTGGCCAAACGAGGCGGTCATCTTTAACGAGTGTTTTCAGTTCCCCACTTGGTGTTATGTACCGGATTGCTTTTTCGGGAGAATCAGATAGGAAAATATCGCCTTTTTCATCCGCAATCATACCATGACTTACGCCTGTTTCGCCCACCATCTCTACGTGTTTAGCTAATTCACTGTCAGATAACGTTTCGTTAGCCAGATATTCCGTTCCAATGCGGTATAGTTTGGTTTGGTTGATGGCCCTGAAATAGAAATATTTTCCATCTTTTGTCAATGCTATCCCATTAACGTTCGAACTGAAAGGCTTTCCTTTTTGATCCACCACATCTTTTCCATCCAAATACAATTTAAAATTGGGGTCGGCCTTGGTAACGGGATGGTTTTTGAGTACCAATCTACTTTTTCTGGTTACAAGATTTAGCACAATAATGGCCGACAATTTAGGTTCAGAAAAATAGGCAAGGTTTCTTTTTGTATCGATGCGGACATCGTTGATGGCTATCTTTTCCTTTGGCAGGTCTTCAAAGCGATAAACCTGTTCAACCTTGTTTGTTTGTAAGGATACTTTCAACAATTTGACTCCCTCTGCGATCGTTCCTTTTTCGCTAGGATTCGAAGGATCAAGTATCCAGATGTTGTTGGCGTCATCGGTTACCACTGCTTGCGCATTCATAAAATGGTTTTGTGGATGCAGCGAATCAAATTCGTTCCAAGCCGCATCTGGATAAGGTTTCCGTTCGCCGTTAACAATTTCGGCCACGCCATATTGATAAGGCTGATGCCGCGGGAAGGTTACAAATATCCGTTTGCTGGCAGTAACAGTTACACCAATGGGTTGGTATTTACCGAACTGAGCCACTTCGATGAGTTGTGCTGATTTTGGTATCGGCTTTTGCGCTGTCGCCATAAATATTTGCATTAAAAACGTTGCCCAAAAACATATCCGCTGCTTCATGATTTATATACACTTCAAAATCATTCCGTTTATACCAGCTCTGCAATTGCTTTTTGCATGGGGAGTTTTTGCTACAAACAACATCGTTTTACATTATTCCCTTGTTTTAATGATAGTTGTGGAATTGTAATTGGATGTGGTCTTCAATCTGAACGTAATGTTTAAGAGTTTTTCCGGGATGTTTACTTTTTTAATGATTGAAGCTGTTTAAACTTTTTTCACCTAGCACGAAACGTTCCAAGGAACGAGCTGTATTATTAAAATGAATGATTTTTCTACCCACCAGTCATCCCGAAGGAACGTTTCGTTGGTAGTAGAAAGAAGTAACAAGAGCAACTTTTGCATCGTTCCATCGGAACGTTTCGTGCCAATAAAGGCTTTTCTTGTTTTTCATTCAAAAGTTTAAACAGCCTCATTGATATAAAAGTATTCCGGATGTTTTTTTATCATATTTAAAGCTTGTTTTGTAAAACCCTTCAAACGGTATAATTTTTTTGCGTTTTAAGTAGCTATGGTAAAAGCAACTATGCATTTTACTATTTAGAATATATCTATGGACAGCATATCGAAATTCTTATCAACGCTTTTCGGAGAGGGCAAAGACTTGGACACCTACCAGATGTGCGCAAGGGCGATTGTAATTTTTTTTATCGCTTTGATGCTTATAAGGGTGTCGGGGCGGCGTTCTTTTGGTCAAAAAACCCCTTTTGATAACATTATTGTCATCACTTTGGGTGCCACACTTAGTAGGGCAATTGTAGGTGCATCCCCGTTTTTGCCAATAATTAGCACCTGCCTTGCGCTCTCATTGCTTCACCGTATGTTTAGTTGGTTAGTGATACATAACAATCAGGTAAGGAAATTGGCGGAAGGAGAGAAAATGGTTTTATTTGAAAAAGGAGCGTTCGATAAAACAAATATGGGCAAGGCGCTGGTGTGCGAAGATGACATTAGACGGTCTATCAGGGAAATGGCATTGACGGAAAACCTCGACAACGTAGAAAAAGTATATATGGAAACTAACGGAAAAATCACTGTTATAAAACGGGCGCAGCATCAATAGGCAAATATTTAGTTCTCTTTTTAAAAGCTCAAAAATTATTTTTTTTGATACATATCAGATAAAATCTTCAACTAATGGACTGCTTGCTAGCAAGGGTTCCAGCGAAAAAAGGATACCCAAAAATTTATTTATCTTAAATATTCTTTTGGCATCTCAAATTCATATAAGTCGATAATTTGGGAAAACAAAATTCCGAAACATGCTACTGGACGGTCAGGAGCGTATCCGATTAAATAATTCCAATCATGTATCTTTGAGAAAACGGTTATCAGATAGCTTGCTCAATAAATAATCAATTAATCTGGTCTTCATAAAGTCATGTAACCAATAGATGCTCAATATAAAATCATTTGTCCTCCTCCTTTTTATTCCACTGCATCTTTTTCACAAAATAGTTATGTATTTCAACACCTTACCGTTGAAGATGGGTTATTATCCAATTTCCACATTAATACTTTCCGGATGCTGAGGGATTCTATTGGTTTAGCACGCCCGCCGGCATCCAGCGTTTTGATGGTAAAAATTTTATTACCTATACATACAATGACAATGCTACAAAAACAACCACAGGCGATTGGGCCGGGAAACCGGTGGAGGACAGGGAAAAAAATATCTGGATTTTAAATGATGACGGAATAAATATTTACCAAAGAAAACATGGGACCATTTCCCTGTTATACATAAGTGATGCCACAGACAGCAATACAAACAATGTTAGTGCCGTTATTAAAGATCCGCAGGGTGAAATATGGATTGTCACCAACCAAAATATATTTCAATATAATTACAACCTGGGAAAAGCGGTGCTGTTTAAAAACTTTTTAAATGATGTGAATGCCGGTATTGTAGCTGCAATAAACGACAGGGAAAAAAACATTTTTTGGATTCTTATTTCAAGGGATGGTTTTTATGAAATTACCTGCTATGATTATATTAAAAACAAGATTACTTATCCCGATGATCCTGCAATCAAAGCGTTGCTCCATAATTATAAGGCCATAGCATTTTTTAAATCAGACGAAAACAATAACCTGTGGGTATCGGATTATTGGGGAACGCTGCTCAGGTACAACACCATTACAAAAAAGTCATCCCAGTATTTGATCTCACACGCAATGGGCAAAGAAAAAAGCCGCCTTAATTACGGCAAAATATATGACTGCCTTGATGATGGCAACGGAAAAGTATGGTTTGGCGGCGAAAATACCGGGTTGCTGAAATATGACAAAAATACCGCTAGCTTTTCTACCATACAATATCAAAACGGTTCCGGATATGGCTTGCACTATGATCAAGAATATATTTAGTTTTTCTAAAGACCGGGAAGGGAACATCTGGGTGGATACAGATCTGGGGATGAATATCTTTAACCCGCACCGGCAGCAGTTTAAATACCTTGATCAAAAAACCGGGCTACCCGCCACACAATCCAATGCCAACGTTACTTCCATTTTTGAAAGTAGTAAAAAAGATATCTGGGTAAGCACTTGGGGAAACGGTATTTATAGATACGACAATAATTTTATGCTGCGGAATAATTATTTTCTAGATCTTTAATTTAGCAATGCAGCTTTTTGCAGTTGGATGATACGAAATAAAATTAAACATCATTAATAAGTAGCAGCTTGAATGGTTGTAAATTAAAGACTCTCAATTTTAAATTAAATTCTTTATTTTTTAAAAAATAATGGGTCACATGGAATTTATTTGATAGCTTTCGCTTAATAAATATTACAATACTAATACTCTATTTAATTATGGCAAACGTTTTTATTAGTTACCAAAGGATGGATGAAAAGCAAGCAGAAAAACTTGCCACTGAGATTAGAAATGCAAAACATAATGTATGGTTTGACCTTTGGGAAGTAGAGATCGGCGATTCTATTATTGGAAAAATGGAAGAGGGATTATCTAATGCGTCATACTTAATATTATGCATGTCAGGGAAGAAAGTAGAAGCTAAATGGTTTACCATAGAATGGCAATCAGCTTTGGCCCGTCAATTGGGCGCCCAGGCAATAAAAATTTTGCCAGTTAAAATAAGCGCTGACGGTCTCATAATGCCAGCAATTTTAAACGACATTAAATATGCCGACCTTAGTGCCGACTGGCAAAAAGGAATGCAACAACTGCTTAGGGTTATAAAAGACACAGTGAAACGAAATGTTTTAATTGCCCATGCACCCGAAGATGAAAAGTTAGCCGAACAGGTTGCCGGACTGCTAGGCGTAGATGGTTATGATGTAACACACCTGGGTACAATATTTATAGGTGATTCCATGATTGAAAAGGTTTCAAAATTATTGTCGGAAAAAGCACCTGTTTTATTGTTAGGTACTGTTAAAGCAATAGGGTCGCAATGGTTACACCGTCTTGTAAATGCCGCAAGAAACCGGGACGGGGTAAAAGTATTTGCATTGCAGATAGAAAAAAATGCTGACATGGATCAGCTTGCTTTAGACATAAAATATTGGCGTTATTGGGAAAATTACACTAAGGCTATTGATGAATTGAGAGCGGAACTAAAAAAATGTTACCCAGTTGTTGAAAAAGGCAATAGCTGTACAGATACGGAGTACACGGCCATGCCTCCTGAAACCTCATCAATAGTTTATAACAACACAAATAATAGCTCTGGAAATATAATAATGGGAAATAATAGCCAAACTTATTACTACAATAAAGAATGAGGCGGATTAATTTAATAATACTTCTTCGAGTATTATTTGTCAGAAAAGCAACCTATAAGACCTTAAGGCGAGACAGCAACCTATCAAAAGATACTTTGTAATAATCTTTTATCATTTTTTATTACAAAGGCCTTTAACGCCATCCTTCGCAAGGCTCCCACATACGACGCGAATAAAATCAGTTTTATCTAATGTTATTGCTTAATGGTCTTGTTGATTTTATGATTACCCGACATCATCCAGTTCTGTGCACTTTTCTACCATTTCCTTATTTAAATTAAAAGCTTCCGTTTTATATTGTATAGTTTTTGAATGCATTTCTTTGTCATTTGTATCTTTTGCTGCTGCCCAATATATCTTAGCCATATTAACCAAAGTTTCGGCGAGGTCTTCATCATCTGATTTCAGGTGCTTCTTAAAAATTCGGACCACTTCTTCTTGCACACCTATTGCACTTGAATGATCTTTAAGTTCGGAATGCATAGATGCTATTTTCTGCATATAGATTACCTCTAATTGAGAATCATTGTCAGGGTTTTGTTTATCTTTTCCATAATATCTCCTTATTTCATAAAGAGCGACATCTAAATCATTGATTCCCTCACGTAGTTTTTGGTGTTTGTGTTTGTAAAAACCGAGAGAGTATCTAATGTAAGATGTATACAACAGCTTTTCAGCATTTTCCGGCATCATGTGTAAGCATAATTTAAGATAGTCTTCAATTTCTCCGTCCGGAATCTGTAATTCAAAATGTATAATCGTTCTAATGAAAATGCCAGCAATAAAGTCATTTGTATAGCCTAGTTTTTTATAAATTTCAACTGCCTTCATCTGCTCATGATAACCTTTCTCTTCATGACCAGCAAACTTGAGCATCAAACCATAATTACTGAGCAGGAAAGCCATATTTTGGTTGTTTTTTTCTGGAGATAGCTTCATTATTTCAATTGCCTTAAGATATAGTTCTGCTGATCTGTTAAACATATCTTTATTAATTTTTTCCGTTGTCTCCATCAGGTTAAAAGCATCAAGCATTTCAACCATTGCAGCAATGAAATAAGCCCGGTAGAATTCAGGACTATTTTTTGGTAATTGTTTTTCAAAATTGTCGAAAGCAATATTTAAATGGCGACGTGCCTCTGCAAAGTTTCCCTCGCCCCCATAGGCAAGGGCCAGTATTAAATGAAGTAATCCTACAGGAAGGGATTGTCTGTCAAATTTCTCATCTTTTATTATAATATCTTTTACTTCCAGCAAATTTACTATGGCGGGTTCAAATTTGTTTTCTTCTATTTGGGCAAGGGCGAGTGCCTCTTTTAATGCAGCCGTGGCTAAGGGGTCTTTGTGAGAAGACCTTTCTGAAATTTCCAATCCCTTATTGTAATATTCTATGGCCATAGGAATATTATGTTTTTCGATGGAGAGTTGCAAAATTCCTAACTGAGTATAATTCAAGATCAGTTCCCGCTCTATATCTTGTTTTTCCTCATTTCCATCAAGGTTAATTTTCTCAAGAAAGTCAACGCCTTCCTTATAATATTTTTCAGATTCAGCATACCAGGATTTGGATAAACACGTAAATGCAATATTTCGGGTTATAACATTATACCAAACGGGATATTCAAATTTATTTGGTTCAAGAGCCTCTTTTTCTATCAACCCAGTATCGATTGATTTATTGAATTGGCCATTAATTCGATACAGTATACTTAAGTTTATATAAATCCTATATTTAATTAAATCATCTCTATTAAAATGAGCAGCAAAATTTTCAAGTATTTGTAGGTAATCAATTGCTAGCGCAAAAAGTCCAACTCCGGTAATTGCGGTATCAATTTCCCCACCAAGTTGTTCTCCCAATGTCTCAAATAAAACCTGGCAATTATCAATTCCAGGCTTTGCTTTGTTACGACAAACCTGCTGTATTATCTGGGGACAATAGTAGCTATGGTTATTGCCTTCAACAATGAATCCCTTTTGTTGTAAGGCGGCAATAATATCATTAAACCAGTTTTGCTTGTCTTCATCGGTAAGCTTTAGTATACGATATAAAATATCAATAGGCATAAAATAAGCTGGTAGTACAGAGAAATATAGCAATATTGTAAGCTCATCCTTCCGCAAGCCTGCTATGTTAAATAAATTATTAAAAATGTCGTTTACCCTAATGTTAACATCGTTATCAGTTAAATATTCTAAATCTGTTTCCCCTTTGCGTACATTCAACCCCTGTTGCACTTGTTGCAATAGCTGTTCTTCATGCAAATTAGGGCTTGATTTCAAGATTTTGGCAAGGATTTCCACAGCTAATGGATGATAGCTAACAGGAGAAAGAAGCTCATCAATATCTACATTTAATGGTTTGCCATAAATAGACATAAAAAGCAAGCTGGCTTCATTGGGCGGCAAAGGTTCAATAAATATGGTGTGTTGTTCTGCAATGTTTAACCTTTCTCGCGAAGAGCCGATAATTTTAAAATTTTCGAAGTTCAATTCATTGAATTCCAGTTCATTCGCTTTAGTTAGCCCTTCCATTATTAAAAGGCAATTTCTTTTGAGGCTGGTCAACTTTGCAAAAATTAAATTAAACCGGGCTTTTTCGTCTTGGTTTTCGGTAAAATTGATACCTAGGTTCCTTAGCAGCAAGTCATTTTCGATGAAGGTTTTGGCAATGGATCCGTTCATTTTCAACCAAATGATATGTTCAAACGCATCAGCATACAAGGTCATGAACTTTATTATGGCAGTGGTTTTGCCAATACCCGGCAAACCATAAACCAACACAGATACAGATCCGTGGTAAGTAAAAAGCTTTTGATGTATTTCGAGTACCTTATCAACCCTTCCAAAAATTTCGGCCTCAGCCTTTTTGGGAAAATTTGTTAAATTCCGAGGCAGCTCGTTGCCTGCTTTACCATAATAGTGATTAATTGAATTATTGCCTGCAACAATATACCCCTGCCCATAATTAATATTGTTGACAGTAACCTGTTTCTCAATAGTGTTTTTGTCCTTTTTAAAGTCAATAGATACTTTATCAGTCGCTGATCCTTCATCTGTGAAGGTCTGTAAAGAACTGCTCAGTATGGAAAAGTCTTCAAGGATGATCTCCCTGAAAAGCTTGTTTTCGGGTTGCATATCTTCTACGCGCTTTCTATATCTTGGCATAACGATGTTATCTAGATAATTCAATACGTCGCGGGCATTTCCAAAATTCCCTCCTTTGCTTTCTTTGTATTGCGTTAAGCTATTTTCTACTTCATCGTCCAGGTTTTCCTGCAAAATAAATCCCCTGACTATTATTTCGCGTTTCAATATCCGGCACATCTCTTTTGAATCGTAATCATCAAACCTGATGGTATTTGCAAAGCGTGAAGCCAGGCCAGGGTTTGTTTCTAAAAATTCTTTCATTTCTTTGGGATATCCGGTTGCAACCACTACAAGGCGGTTCCGGTTATCTTCCATCATTTTCATTAAAATAACAATTGCTTCTTCGCCATAACTATCCCCATATCCATGACTTAGCGAGTATGCTTCATCGATAAATAAAATATTGTTAATAGCGCTGTCAATTAGTTTAGTGGTTTTTTCTCCAGTTTGACCTTGATAAGAAGCTACAAAATCTGCCCTACTTGTTTCTATAACACGACCTTCTTCTAAAATGCCCAGTGCTTTAAAAATTTTGCCTAAAATTCGAGCTACGGTAGTTTTGCCTGTACCGGGATTGCCCGTAAACACCATATGATAATTTTTCTTGTTTGGTTGCGCCTGGGGATTAGTCTTAAGTAATTTTTGCCAGTGTTTATATGCGTCAACCAGCTCTTGCACATAACTTTTCACAGCTTTCAACCCTTCAAATTCATTCAGTTCCTTCAATGCATCTTCAATGGTTTGGTCATCATTTACCGTAGGCAGCATACCTAAGTACGCTTTGGGCAAATCTTCTAACCGATAAGGTTCATTTTTTGTATCCAGCTTTTGATCAAAGCATCGGCCACGGCGCAAGCTACTTATTTCAAAATATGCCTGTTCAACCCGTCCAGCGTTATCAAACTTTTCATCAATTTTTTCCTCTCTTTTTTCATATAAACTGGTAAAAATGCTTGTCATTGCTTCTTCGAACGGGGCCGTCATTGTTTTGCCTGCTTTCTTAATCAACTGTACGAAAAGCTCCATTAGCTCTTGTGGTTTGTAGTCGGCAATTTCAATTGTAAAACTGATCCGTCTTCTGAATCCTTCGTTCGTCTTTAGTAACTCGTTCATACCTTTTGGATAGCCAGCTAGGACAACACAAAATTCGCTTTGCCAATCAGTCATTCTCTTGATCAGTGTATTAACAGCTTCTTTACCAAACGCATCGGAATCGCTTGTATTAAGCCCATAAGCCTCGTCTACAAAAAGGACGCCCCCCAGTGCTTCTTTGCAGCAGCTATCTGTTTTAATAGCTGTCTGTCCCACAAAACCAGCTACCAGCTTTTCGCGGTCAACCTCAACAAGATGCCCTCGTTCCAGCAGCCGTTCTTCTCTAAGGATTTCTGCAATAATTCTTGCAATAGTTGTTTTGCCTGTACCTGGGTTTCCTTTTAGAACGATATGCATCAGTGGTTTTTTGCTGGGGTTTTCTTCTATCATCTCCTGGATCTGAAACACATAATTCCGTATTGCCTTTTTTACTTCCGAAAGCCCAACCAAAGCATCTAATTTTTTGAATGCGGATTGATCGTTTGTGCTCATTGGAAAGTGTAGTATTTTATTCAATGATGGAATATCTATATGATTTATGCTGTCAAAATCAGCCGCCCATCGTTTAAGTTCATTCTGATCTTGGTCCACCGCCCTTACCATCCGTTCTAAATGCACCCAGTCAATCGCTTTCTCTTTCATAATCCGCTCCCGGTTGATCAGGTTTCTGATTTCATCTTTATGTGGGTAGCCGATATAAATAAGTGAATCAAGGCCTTTGTCTGCTTCGTCCATTTTAACAATCTTACCTAATGCTGGTATTGAACTGATAACCCCCTCTAAATCCCTAGGATCTAATGCATTAGTTATGATGAAGCACTTATTGTTACTTGTATGCTGTAAAAAACGGGTAATATTTGGAATTAATGTACGCTGTATTTCGTGATTTGCGTTTATGTGGTCAAATTGGCTTAATATTATAGCACTTTTTCTTTTTTTTTGATACATAGCCTCGCGAATAATATCCAAAATTGCTGCATCGGCTCTTCCCCGTAGCACAGAAATAAAGCCTTCCCGGGTATTCCATGGAATTTTTTCATCGATCGGAGAAGCGGCTGTACTTGCGGATTGTTGGTTGGCACTTGCTCTTTTAAAGAACTTTTTTGCTCCAAGCGGCCTTCGGTCGGATAGAGAATTGTTATCATATCTGGCTGCTTTTTCTATACTAGTTTGTTCCACAGGCTGCTGTTGGGGAAAGCAGTAATGGTACGATTGCTCGTCGTATGTATAGAGTAAACGTTCGGGCGAGTAAAAAATAATCTGATCGTACCCAGCTGTGTGTAGGAGGCGGCAAATTATTTTTTCTATCCCATCAATGTTATACAAGGTAAGATCGCTGGTAACAAAGCTGTCATTAACGTGCCCATAAACAACAATGACGCTATCAGATTTTTTTAAATTAAACTGTTTGCTAATCCGTAAGACAGGCATGAGCTGTTTTTTAAGAGTTAAACTTAATTGTTTGATGTTTCAGTGCTGTCGGCTTGTTTGTTGCCCAACTGGTTTGCGTTTTGCAAAACCTGTGCTGGCAGCTTTTGGGCACCCTGTTTTACAAGATTGCCTACGTCATAAAATTGCTCTACCCCCTTATCGAGCGATTTAGTTTCTCCAGTTTGTAACCCACCTTCTCTCAATGCCTGTAGTATATCTGCATTCCGATGCCGACGGCCTTCTTCGTCGGAGATATTGTCATTATAAGTGTTGATTGATAAAACGTTTTGATAGGCTTGTTCTTCTGGGGAAATAACTGTCACAATTTCGGTTCCAGCTACATTACTTAACTTCAGCATATAGGCATCTCTCTGATCGCCGCGGGTATATCCACGCTCGTCTTGTTTAAGGCGATATCCTTGCTGCTCTAATTTTTCTATTACTACATCTGCCATTTCCGCACGCATCTGGGAAGAAATAATGCGTTCTACCGCATCGCCAACCAAGGCTTCCTTTTCTTGCGTAAGCTTTTCCATATCATCTAAGTAACCGTTAAGGATTTCTGTTGTTAGTTCACTTTTGTTTTTTCGGATGTAATCCTGTAATTCTTCAACCCGTCCTTCTAAATTCATGTATCTACCATTTGTCCAGTAATCAACTTCTTGTTCAGCTGCGTCTGCTTCAAGTTTAATTTTCCGGTTGTTCCGAACAGAAGTAAACAACCCACCTATTGCATCTGCCACTGTTCTATAAGTCATTTCAAATTCAGTTTCTTTTCGCTGAATTTCTTCTTGCATATCCATGAGGTCAAGATGTGCAAACTGCGCAGTTGAAATAGTTGACGATGGGCTGTCTATTTCCAATTGATGCTTTGCTGCATTTAATTGAAGTTTAATTCTTTGCAACCGGCCAGGCGTATATTTCGTATGGGGTAGGTTTTCATCAGTCGATTTTATTAAACTCTCTAGATCTGTAATATAGTCGTTTGCGTACTGCCCACGCTTGCCTTCCCTTTCATTGATCTTTTCTATGCTATTTTTAAGATCGTTGATAGTTTGCTGCTGCTGTAGCGAATTACGTATATATTCGCTACGCTGCTCGTTAAGGCGTTCTTTCGCCCAGTTTCGAACGTTGTCTATTTTTTTATCAGCACGTAATTCGATGTCCTGCATTTCTTGCATGGCATGATCTCTCTGGTCAATCAACTGCTGCTGATGCTTCGTGGCTGTATCCCGCATATCGGTTTTTAGTTCATTGAACGCGTCGGCCTGTTTTTTATCCCGCTCCTGAATTTGCTGTTGCAGTTTGTTTACCTGCGATAAATTTTCCCGACGTGCTTTTTTCAAGTCTTCAGCAAGTTTTTCCCGCTGTGCTTGAATATCATAAAGGGCTCTTCTTGTTTCCCGCAGGTCATCTTCCACCATTTCAATACGTGTTCTTTTTTCGCCGCTCATATAAAATGATTTATTGGTTTACCAAGTAAAATTTGCTGGCGGTATGCCCGCCATCAGCACCCCGTCATTTAAAAGATGAAATTCTAATTTTGAACGATGGCCAATTATTTCTGTTTGATGCGGAAGTAACCGGTCAGTTAAAAAATGAAATTTTTGATTATTGGATCCACGCAAACCAAGTTCATCATTTTGTTGCTTGACATATTGCCCGTCAACCAACAAATCGGTTAGCGTTAATAGTTTTTTTGCCTCGTCCCAAACTAATTGGTTTAATTTAAAACCACTAAATACGATCACGTTTAATTCCGGTCGAAATTGTTTAACCAGTTGGAGCAACGTTGAAAGTCGGCCAGCTTGCATCATTGGTTCGCCGCCCGAAACAGTTATACCTTGAATGTCTTTCCTTGCAATTATGCTGCTCGCAAGTTCTTCTGCAGCCATAACAGTGGCTTTGCGAAATGGTATCCAGTCTTGGGCAATACACCCTTTACAGTTAAAAGGGCAGCCCTGCACCCAAATGGCAAAGCGATTCCCTGGCCCAAGGGCTGATGTTGATGGGCAAAGCTGTGCAATATTTAAAAGATTGTGTGTATCCATTTTAAATAGTTTTTAATGCCAAACAGGACCCTTTTGCATTTTATTCGAAGGGTTGAAAAATAATTCAAAAGTGCTGTTTACTGTTTGGTCAGTTACGCTTAATGTGGCAAGGATGAAATCATAGCTTTTCCAACTAAGTTGTATGTTTTTATTTAACTCAATCAATTGTTCTTTGTGATCTTCAAGTATAACAAAAACGTAATAAAGAAGCACTGCGTTAATTTGCCAGCCGATAAAAAAGGATTCAGAACCAGCACTGGATTTTTCTTCTTTTTTTTCAGCTACCCAAAAATTGGATAGTATAGCCGGAAGTATTTGTTTTTGCTGGTCGTTAAGCTGTTCAAATAAAGGTTTCCAGTTATTCCAAGTCCAAGGGGTGGTAATAAATTCTTTTAAACCGTCGTAATCAAGCGTTACTTGTTTATGTAATGCGTTTGAATTTACGACCATTTTATTTTGGGAAACTTCGCTTTCAATTGGCTTATTGGTCACCGCATTTGATTGCTGTTTCGAGGTAATTATTTTTTGTATTTCTTTAGGGCTGTATTGTGTAAATATTGATTTATTGTCTGGCGAAAGCATTTCATATAATTTATAAAAGCCTTCGGTATCTTTCTGATAATTTTCTAAAATTATAAAATGGGCTAATTCCCGTTCGGGTAATTTATCTGAAATTAATTCAATATTAAAAGGATCGGATAATAAAGGTTTATTAATCGACAAAAGATTGAAAAAATCTTTCCAAGTAATTGATGGTAAAATTGATTTTATATTCTTTATTTCCCAACCTGCCTCCGGCAAATGATTTTTTAGAATAACAGCATACTTCTCTTCTATTGTGTCAACAGCTTTTATTTCATCATATATACGCAAATAGTTTTCTGTTGCTTCAATTTCTTTTTGTTGTGCCGCAGAAAAGATGGTTATTATATTTCTTATACTTTTTATTCCTTCATTTGCAATTTTATAAGTAGCAGAATTTTTAATTTTAAGCATAATTAAATCATAATAAAAAGCGTCTTTATTCTCACTTTTAATTTTTACAATATCATAAAAATTACATATTTCGTTTATTGTTTCAAATTTAATTTCCTCAATAATTTTTTTTTCGAAACTCAGCCATATTTCATCGGTAACATTTGGGACGGTATATGCCGCTATAGATTTATAGCCTTCCAAATTATCTGTTGAAATAGATTTGCTCTTTTTTAATTCGTCCCATAATACAGGATATTTATCTGTTGCTTGTTGATCTTTTATTTCTTGAAAAACATAATCGATATAATCAGGCCTTTCAATAACTGTTTTTAAAAAAGATTTAAATTCCTCTTCTAACATGCCCGAAATTTCTTTTAGGCTTGTATAGATCAGTGTTTCCTTGTTAAAATCATTTATTTTGTAAGTACCTGTTTCAATCACTTTTGGAAATACAATCTTCCTGAATTTTTCGAAATCGTTATCAACAATGGCTTCTAACAGTGCAGTAGCAAATAATGATGTAGATGAAGGAAGAACGATTTTTTCAACATTTAAAATAACAGCCTCTGGTGCATATCGTTTTATACGCTCAACATTTTCTTTTTCTATACACAACACTTTGCATATATCAAGCGGTATATTGGAGATTGCAAAGGAAGCTATGTACAAATTATTAAAAACGAAATCAAGCGGCAATGCCTGTAATAAGGTCATGGCCCAGTTTAACAACATTTCTTTTGTGTCGACAATAATTAGTTGTTTACGATTAATGATTGCATCTATTGCGGCAACAAACATGGCTTTTCTCTCCGTCATAAAATGTCGATTTACCAAATCGTCACTGGGGCAAGCCAACCAGTTAAACCATTTTGTATCAACAAAATCTGGATGGATCGTAACAGACAAGTCATCGATATATTCAGGTACCGGCCCATTATCTTCTTTAGCTACTTGTTCACCTGTTTTCCAAGAAGCCTTTTCGTAAATTTCAATTGGACTAAACTTTTCTGTTCCCTTAAACAAGAGTGTATGTGAAATGTAATTGCCATATCTTGGAGGATAAGAGTGAAGATCGAGTCCTAAATAAACGGATTTACAAATTATTTTTACTCCAGCCAATGCGTAAAACATAAATAATATAGGATATTCTGTCGGTTGCATTTCTGCTATATTTGAATATAATGTAGATGAATAAGCACCATAAGTGGCTAGCTTGTCCTCCAGAGATTCGTTGAAAGATTTTGAACGTTGGTATGTACGAAACCCTTTTCTTGATTTGGAAGAAGTTCTGATAAATTGCTGAAATTGCACTGTGCCGTTCATAAGCGTTTAATGAATTTAGTTTCAGATAATAGCCAGATTATTGGCTGAAGAATGCCTCTTGGTTTAACCCCTCCTGGCACTCTTGAGGCGTTTACTTCATTTAATGGCGATTTCCCTAATGGCGATACAGGAAAGAGGCTATGATTTTTAAATCGCGTTTCCATATGATTCAATAAACTGCCATCAACTTCTTGCATCAGTTCAGCCAAATCTTCTTTTATTAGGTTGATTTCGCCCAAAATATCTTCAATTTTTAGGATATTGGCATCTAAATCCTCGGGCATGTATATATTCACTATATCATCCATTAAATCAGCCCTGGATATACAGAAAGCAGTGGGTATTTTAATTTTCCAGTTAGGCTTAATGAGCCTCTGTTTTCATAAACAACTCATACAAAAGCTCGATTATTTCAACATTGTGCCTGGTAGGTTGCAGATCTGGCGGTAAGCTTCCAGGTTTTTCTTCCTTTATAAGGGCCAGCAGCCCAGCAATGTTTAGTGGGTTTATTAAAAAAATTATCCCATCAGCATATTGTAAATTGCGATGTTTATCTAATAGCGTCCAAATATTATTAAAATCTTCGCCTGGGCTGTCAAGTAGGGTAATGTAGGTAATTTTATTATGGTGCTTATTAAAAAGTTTTATAACAATAGGCTTTTGAGAATCGTTAGTTTTTGGAATACAACATTCACGTTGAATAAGTATTGTCCGGTAATCGTCAAATTGATCGCGACCTTCCTGATTAATAATTAACCCATATATACCAAGTTCGCTCAATACTGTGCGCTTATTTAGCAAAAGTTCGCAAAAAACAGTTATAAAACTGGATTTACCAGTATCGATGTCGCCAACTAGAGCGATACTGCAAGAGCGGCTGGAAAAAAAATCATCTGGTAAAACTGCTGAACACGAATGGACATACGTAAATTTTTACATCTGGTAACGATGCCCATTTA
>CAWJTH010000196.1:0-8101 GCA_963845495.1 uncultured Chitinophagaceae bacterium | reverse complement strand
GAATTAAACCCAAATCCATATCAAAGTAAAATAATTTATCCAGCTAGGTATAATAATCTTGATTTTAAAACAATTGATAAACTTTGTATTATGAATAAAGACTTTGAGAAGTTTATCGAACAAACAGAAAAACTTATGACAGCACAAGAACGATATTATAAATCAACAGCAAAAGAATTGGAAGAATTTTGTGATGATTATTTTGAAAATGATATTGATTTTGAACAATACTGCCAAGATAAAAATATACCAATTGTTAAAGATTAATATATTATGGTTAAATCCAACCAAGCTTCTTCGATTCTCTCATTTTTTTGTCCATTATAAACACTATTAAAACCAAACCTAATATGCAAAAACTTATTCTTTTCACATCGTTATTTTTAGTTTATGCAGCACACCTTTCCGCCCAACAAAAATGTAATTGCGAAGCAAGTTTTAAATGGGTGAAAGAAAATTTAGAGCAAAACGATGCCGGGTTTCAATATTTGATCGACAAAAAAGGGCAAGCTGCTTACAACAAACACAACGCCATCTTTTATAAAAAATAAACCAGACTAACCACCAACTAAGCCTGCGTGTATCGTGCAAACATGCCGTTATAACAGTAAAACCTCGCATACATTCGTCAAATCTATTATATACAGTCGCTAAAAGGCAGCTTACAGTCACCAAATCGCTATTTACATTGGCCAAATTGTTGCTTACATTCGCCAAACTGCTATTTACGCCGGCCAAATTACCGATTACTCTCACCAAATTGGCGCTTACATTGGCCAAATTACCACTTACAGTCACTAAATTGGTGCTTACGTAAGCCAAATTACTGTTTACAGTCACTAAATTATTTCTTACATCAGCCAAAATCAAGCTTACAGCGACATATAGTCAGCTTACAATGGCCAAAATCCATTTTACAGTCACCAAATTGATGCTCGCAGTCGCCAAATCTGAATGTACAGCTTCAAGGTCTAATCTACACTAGCCAAAATTGGATTTTCTAAATACTGAAATTGAGAGCAATTTTTACTGGAAAACCCACTCCTTCACCAACACAATCTTCCCAATATGTTCGCTGCTTTCCATCAACCGATGCGCCTCGGCCGCTTCGGAAAACGGAAAAGTTTTATACACTACCGGTTTAAATTGCCCTGTTTCAATCATCGGCCAAACGTACTTTTTTATCGCTTCGGCCAATTGCTTTTTAAAAGCATAATCTCTTCCGCGAAGCATGGTGCCGGTAATGTGGATGCGTTTTTGCATTACCTTAAAAATATCCAACCCAATACCAGCACCTTGCATGGCATTAATGTACACCAACCGGCCTTCTGTTTTTAATTCCTGTATATTTTTGGCTAGGTACTCCCCGCCCACCATGTCTAAAATTACATCCACGCTTTCGGCGCCCAGCGCTTGGGCAAAATCTTCTGTTTTGTAATTAATGGCTTTATCTGCCCCTAATTGTAGACAAGCGTTTGCTTTTGCTTCGCTACCAACCGTTACAAATACGTTGGCACCAATAGCTTTGGCTATTTGTATAGCCGTAATGCCGATGCCGCTGCTACCACCATGCACCAACAAGGTCTCGCCATTTTTCAAATTGGAAATTTGAAATACATTGTTCCAAACCGTAAAAACGGTTTCGGGCAAACTGGCCGCTTCGGCAAAATCAAGATTGTTGGGAATGGGCAAACATTGTCCTTCTTTTATGGCCACAAAATCGGCGTAGCCGCCGCCGTTTAACAAAGCACAAACGGCATCGCCTACTTTCCACATGGTTACTCCTTCACTACAAGCTGAAACCAAACCAGCCACTTCAAGCCCTAAAATATCTGTTGGCGCACCAGCCGGCACCGGGTATTTGCCTTTGCGTTGCGCAACATCGGCCCGGTTAATACCTGCGGCTTTCACTTCAATCAATATTTCTTCAACCGCAGGAATTGGCATTGGTCGTTCTTCTTGTTGCAACACTTCTGGGCCGCCCGGACCGGTTATCACAATGGCTTTCATGGTTTCGATTTAAGTCCAAAGCTATTATAAACATTGTACCAACGAAAAATGGAAAAATTGCAACGAAGCAGCTACATCTTGCAACCGATGAATAAAATATTGTCAGCAAAACTTACGAATATTGAAGAAAAACTGACATTAATCAAGGTAAAATTGTCATGCTCTTTCTTCAAAAAAATCAATGTTACAACACATTTGTTATAAGAATGTTATAAGCTAAATGGCCATATAATTTTCGGCATCATTTTGCGTCTTATAAATGTAAAACAACAAACAATGAAAAAGCTAGTTATAATGATGTTGTCGATAGCACTTGTTTCTGGTGTTTCGGCTCAAAGACATGGAGGTGGTTACAGAGTGATTTCCCCAAGTTATTATGTTCGTCCAAGTGTTGGTATTGGTTATGGTTACGGGTATGGATTAGGTTTGGGTTATGGCTACGGCTTATATGGTTATCCTTATTTCGGTTATCCATTTTACGGTTTCCCCCCAACTTATAATTATGGTGCCTCAAGGCAATCGAAACTTAATCGGCAGATCGACGAAATTAAAAGCGATTATGCAGATAAAATTTATTCTGCCCGCAACGCTACCGATTTGGATGGTAAACAAAGAAGGGCCGAAGTTCGTAGGTTAAAACAAGAACGCGACGAAACCATCAACAATTTAAGAAACAACTATTACAAAACCCCGGTTCAAACCCCTTCGCAAAACTATAATAACAATAACTCAAACAACCCCAACAATTCTACCCCTAAAGTACAAGAATAATTAGGGATTTTTCATAGGGTTTAGTAGGTGCGGACTTCCAGTTCGCACCTTTTTTTGTGGCTACGAACCTTCGGTACGTAGTTTTTTGTACGGAACCGGAGGTTCGCGTTTACAAAGTACGGAACCGGAGTTTCGCGTTTACAAAGTACCAACCGGGGGTTCGTAGCTACAACTTTTTTTTAAAAAATGGGTTATTAAACCCAGAAACAAATTCATTAAAACCAAACATTACAATATGAAGGAAAAAGTATGGTTGATTACAGGTTGCTCAACGGGGTTTGGGCGAGAACTGGCCAAACATGTAATTGAATTGGGCTACAAAACCGTGGTAACGTCGCGGAAAGTAGAAGATGTAAAAGACATTGTGGATGGACATGAAGACAACGCCATTTCGCTTGCCCTAGATGTAACTAAACGCGAAGAAATTAAAGCCGCCGTAAAAGCTACGCTTGATAAATTCGGCAAAATAGACGTGCTGGTAAACAATGCTGGCATTGGTTATTTTGGCGCTATTGAAGAAAGCGAGGACGACGCAGTTAGGAAAATGTTTGAAATAAACGTATTTGGTTTGGCAAAAATGACGCAAGAAGTATTGCCAATCATGCGGAAACAGAAAAGTGGCCATATAGTGAACGTTGCCTCTATTGGTGGCTTGGTCGGTTTTCCTGCGGTTGGTTTTTATAATGCCACCAAATTTGCGGTGGATGGATTATCTGAATCGCTTTCAAAAGAAACAGCACCGCTAGGCATTAAAGTAACCATTGTTGCACCAAGCGGGTTCCGTACCGATTGGGCGGGCCGATCAGCCGAAAACAGCCCTATTGTGATTGAAGACTATGCCAAAACAGCCGGAGCTAATAAAAATTCCATCCGCGGTTACAGCGGCAATCAACCCGGCGATCCTGTTCGTGCAGCAAAAGCAATTGTAAAAGCGGTTGAATCTGAAAACCCGCCATTGCGCTTGCTGTTGGGCGAAGCTGCGCTGAAAGGTGCGAGAAACAAACTGGAACAATTGAAAAAAGACTTTGACGCTTGGGAAGAAACAACAGTTGGTGCAGATTTTCCAAAAGGAGAATAGTGAATAGTGAATGGTGAATAGTGAATGGTTAGTGAATAGTGAATAGTGAATAGTGAATAGTGAATAGTGAATCAACAAATTAAGAAGGATAAAATTGTCTTATCTAATTCTTTATTCTTTATTTAACTGGTGATAATTTCCCATTTTTTTAATAGCTTTAAAATAACATATTAAAATAATTTAAACCATATATTTACTACCAAAAAAATAATATTATGCAAACGAACATTGGTATTTCAGAAGAAAACAAAAAAGCGGTATCTGACGAATTGGCCAAGTTATTGGCGGATGAATACATTTTGTATACCAAAACCCGCAATGCACATTGGAATGTGGAGGGACCTGATTTCCATAGTATGCATATATTTTTTGAACAACAATATGAAGCGCTGGACGAATTGTTGGATAGTGTTGCAGAACGTATCCGCAAAATTGGGCATTATGCTCCGGCTACATTAAAAAGCTTTTTGCAGTTAACACATTTGACTGAATACAGCGAAAGAAACAACGACAGCAAGGGTTTTATTCAGGAATTGACCGAAGACCATGAAAGCATTATACAATTTATAAGAGGCCTCATTACGCCCGTACAAGAAAAACATGGCGATGCCGGAACCAGCGATTTTCTTACCGGCTTAATGGAAAAACATGAAGAAATGGCTTGGATGTTGAGGGCGCACCTGAAATAAGTTTAGAATTTAGAGTTTAGAGTTTAGAGTTTAGAGTTAAGAGTTTAGAATTTAGAGTTTAGAGTTTGATGTGATATAATAGTTTAGACTAAAAATTACGCTTACAAAATATACAGTAAGATATTCTCTGACAGTCAGTGGAAACAAGGATAAAATTCAGGGAAACAAGAATGAAATATGTAATCATTTTTATCCCAATACCTAAGAAAACTCAATGGCCTTGGCCACGGGAATATTGCCTGTAAGTTGGGTCGTACCTCATTAGCTTGGAACTGGAAGGGAAAAATTAAACTTTACCTCAAACTCTAAACTATTAGCCTTTAATCCACAACGCTTAACTCTAAATTCTTAAATTCTTAACGCTAAACTCTTAACGCTAAACTCTACATTCTTAACTCTAAATTCTTAACTCTAAATTCTTAACTCTAAACTCTAAATTCTTAACTCTTAACTCTAAACTCTCAAAGTCCCGAATAATAATCATACCCCTGTTCAGCCCAATAATCTCTTGGGCGTTGGTTGCTAAAATTGATAGTGCCGATACGTTTTAAATTTTTTATGCCATATTTAACGGGAATAATTAGCCTAAGCGGCGCCCCGTGATTTAGCGGCAATGGTTGGTCGTTTAGTTCATAAGCCAAAATGGTTTGCGGATGCATGGCGCATTCCATTTCTAGCCCTACATAATATTTGCCATCAGGTGTTTCCATGCCAACATAATTATTTTTAGTGAGGTCTTGCAAACCAAAATGTTCAATAAAATCAGCAAATTTTACACCAGCCCAATGCTGTATTTGGTCCCAACCTTCCACACATTTAAAGTCAAAAACAATTTCGGTTTTAGGGATACGTTTTATTTCATCCATGTTTATCTGTAAAATATTCCCTTGGCTTTTTACTACGGATAATTGCCAGCTTTCAAGCTTAAAATCACCGGTTATTCCAATATTGCTATTTACCCGCACATTGCGGGCTGCCATTGATTTTGGATAGGTTTTAACCAAATGATTATTACTGAATGTTTTTCTAAAAGCCAACTCCGTTTTATTTAATGCACGCCGCAAGGGTTTTTGCGCACCTGCAGTGATGCCAGGCGTTTCCAACGGTGAATTAGAAAGCCATTTCCAACCGCCGTACATGGCGCCGCCAACCGCAAAAAAAGTGGCAAAGGAGATAAAATTCCGACGGTTGATTGTTTTTTGAAGACTTGCGTCTGTATTACTGTTTTTATCTGTTGGCTGATACATGTAATTGATTTTCAAATCACTATCAAAATTGTTATTAATTTGAAAGCGGTGTTTCGGTTTTAATGTCAGTAATTTCTAAAGGCTTTTCTTCCTTAATTTCAAAGCCTGATACCACAGACCTGAAATTATTCCAACCTGCCAATATTACCTGCACCACATGGATAATGAAGAAAAGCACGTAACCAACAGTTAATGCAAAATGTAAAATACGGGCGAAATGATAACCGCCACAAAGCCAAGTAAGGTAATAAAATTGTACTGGTTTGTAAATAGCCAAGCCGGTTATTACGGAACCTAATCCCATAAAAATAATTGCGGTGTAAGCAATGCGCTGGGCTGCATTGTATTTATTTTGTGGCGGAACCGTTTTTCTGATGTGTAAATCGTGCAACACAACCAACCAAGCTTCTTTAAAAGAATTTTTTTTAGGAACCAACTGTCGCCATTCGCCTGAAATAATGGTGTACGATACATATAAAATGCCATTCAACGTAAAAAACCACATAAACAAAAAATGGAAAGCCATGCCATCGGCCAGCCGATGCGGGATGTGCAATAAACTATAAAACCAATTAGGGAAAAATTTAACGAATGTATGGCCAAAAAGGGTAATGGAATATTCATCGTTTGCCCAATAAATAAGCATACCGCTCCAAATCATGATGGTTAAAATAGGGAAATTAATCCAATGCGTCCATCGCATTAAAAGCGTATGTTTTTCTTTGATTACTTTCATTTTATAATGATAGACTTTAAAAATTACAGCATAGCCTTTGTTGCCGAAATAATTTTACCCGTGGTTGTGTTTTGTAAAAATCCTATTATTTCCATTTGTTGTGCATTTATTGAATTACTTAAATTAATACTTGCCAAACCGGTTTTATTACCTTTTAAATCGATACTTTCCATTTGGCGCACAATTTGAACATGCAATAATTTCTTCCCTTTATTTTCTCCGCTTTGTACATTGGTGGTAGCTGTTTTTTGTACAACTGTTAAAAGTAAAACAATGTTATTTGCAACACCATCAACCGTATATCGCAAATTTATTTTGCCTTTGCTATTAGTTATATCGGTTAAGTTTAACTTATTGGCAGAAGCATTTTGCAAACCGGTTTTTATGGCATTGCGTAAACTATTTTCTTGTGAGCCCACAAATTCCGTTTGTCCATTCACTACAATTTGTGGTGTATAAACCGATTCTAACTTTAACCAATTAGCATATTGTTTTTGCCTTTTTGTGAAATCAGCACTACTAAATGCATCTTTCCAGCCCAACCGATCCCAATAATCAACATGAAAAGCCAAAATATATACGGGTTTATCGGCCGTTTCGGTTTCAATTTTTGCCACCAAAGCATCTGCTGGCGGGCAACTTGAACAACCTTCCGATGTAAAAAGTTCAACTACGGCAAAGCCTTCGTTTTTGTTAATTGTTTGCCGAAAAAAAGCTTTCGCGGTAAATAAGGCAATAAACGCACAACTGACAATCGCAAATGTTTTTATCGCTTTCATTTGTTTATTTATTAGCATTTTATTATTAGTCGGCCTTGCAATGCAAATCTTTACAATATTAAAAACTAATTTAGCAAAGTTGGTTTTTATTTTAATACCAATTATTATAATTACAAATGCCGCACTTTTATTTGTGCGGCATTTTTTGCTTAAATATTTAAGTTGCAATTATTTACTTTTTGCGGCCAGGATATGGATGTCTTTTACTTCAATAATTTTGCTTTCGTAACCATTTTTTACAACATTTATCATAGCTAATGCCAATTCTTTTAATGTAGAAACATAATTGGGGAAGAATTTCTTAAAAAACGGATATAGCCAACCTAAAAATTTATAATATTTTTTTACATTTTTCAATCCCTTTGTTGGGTGCATATATCCCGGCCTAAAATTATAAACCTGTTTAAAAGGCAAGCGGATCAAATCGTTTTCCGTTTTGCCTTTTACCCTTGCCCACATTATTTTCCCGATTTCAGAACTATCAGTTCCGCTGCCAGAAACATAGCAAAAAGTCATTTGGGGATTTAAATCGCATAACACATGCGCTACACTTATAGTAAGCTCGTACGTAAAATGATAATACTCAGGCTCTTGCATACCAACAGACGAAACGCCTAAACAAAAGAAACATGCGTTGTAGCCAGCCAATTCATTTTTGATACCATCCAACTCAAAAAGATTGGGAACAATAATTTCCTTTAATTTTTCATGTATTATGCCACATGGCCTTCTGTTTACCACCAATATAACTTCCACTTGTGGGTCTTGCAAACATTCATGCAATACGTGGC
>CAWJTH010000195.1:0-10669 GCA_963845495.1 uncultured Chitinophagaceae bacterium | reverse complement strand
CGTTATCGCCACTACCAAAAAAAAGACAAGCAATTTTGTAATAAAAAACTAGGATGCGATGCCTATCGAGATACAAACGGTATTCCTCCAATTTTTCCACAATTTCTGGCACCAACACCAATCCTTTGGTAAATGTGCCTTCCAAATAATGCTTATGAATTTTGGAAATATACAGATAAACAAAGGTTTGTATGCGTTCGTTGGCACTTTCTGAAACCGTTAAACTGTTGTAATAAACGTCAAACAGGTGTAAAGTTTCCTCAAACTTTGCAAAATTTTTCAGGTCGTAATGCGCACTTAACAAGTTGTGCATGCCTTTTATATAATGCACTGATTCTACCTGCAACATGGCTGGTTCCTGTTCAAAAAGGTTCACCCATTTTTGCGTGTAGCGGTAATAACCCAAATAATCGTGGCGGATAAACGTAAGCCAGCAATAGCTTTGATAGAGGAACAATTTCTCATAAAATCCCAACTTTTCCGACGGCGGCAAATTGGGCATCAGCGCCTTAAACAATTGTTCAATGCCGGCAATATCTGTTTTATTTCGGGCATTGCCATGGCTGATGTACCAACTATATAATTGCAATGAAAGATTCGACAACTTAGAAACATGCTCCATTTGCACGGCCACTTTCAGTGATTCTTCCGACAACATATCAGCCCGGTGTTGCATGCTTCGCGTAATGTGTAAGGCTTCAATTTTCTTTTCAAAAAAAATAACTTGTTGTAAATAAGCTAATTGGTGAAATTGCCTGGCTAATTGTTTGGCTTTATCTAGTAACTTTAAACTTTGTAAATACAAGCCCTTGTTGTATAAAAGCTTTGCTTGGTCCAATTGATCGTGTAACTGCAGATCTACGTTGTCGCATTCTTTTATCAACCGAAGGCTGGCCAAAATCTGTTTGTACAAATTGGCCTTAATGTTCGACAACTGGATCTTTGAAATTGATTTTGTTTTCTTTAACAAAACAGCCTCATCATATTCGTCCATTTTATCAAGTGCATCAAACATTTGGATGGCTTTTAGTTCACCATTTCCGGTATTCCGCTGGACATATAATTTAAAATTTCGCTTTTCACCCTTTTCCAAAGAATGAATGAGCTGAAAAAGATCATCTTTTTGTTTGTTAGGCATTGTAATATTTTTCGCTTAAAACCTTTACCTATACTGCATTACAATCATTTTATCTATTTTTATACCATGTAAAATATATTCAATTTAGCCATGTAATATCTTTTTGTTTGAAGTAAATTGCAACACCAATTTTTTAGGCTAAAAACAAAGTGTTTTAGCAAATATAAATGATTGGAAATAAGAGAATAAGTAATACGAAATTTGAAATAAGTAAAGAAACACCAATCTTCAACACCGTCAATATGAAATAATTAAAGCCTATACCTGTTGGGATTTGGAATTTTCTTTTTGGAATTTGAACAATTTTTGACTTTTTAATTAACGATATGTCACAACAAGTACAGATTTTTGATACAACGCTTCGCGATGGCGAACAAGTGCCTGGTTGTAAATTAAATACAAAAGAAAAGATAGAATTGGCTTTGGAACTGGAAAAATTAGGCGTTGATATTATAGAGGCTGGTTTTCCTATTTCTAGTCCAGGCGATTTTGCATCGGTTGAAGCCATTGCAAAAGCAATTACAAATGCAACTGTTTGTGGCCTTACCCGTGCGGTGGAAAAAGACATTACCTGTGCCGCCGAAGCATTGAAACATGCGGTTCGACCACGCATCCATACAGGCATCGGCTCGTCTGATTTACACATCAAATATAAATTCAACACTACCCGTGAAGATATTTTGGAACGTGCTGCAAAAGCCACCAAATTTGCCCGTAACCTTGTGCCAGACGTTGAATTTTTTGCCGAAGATGCTGGTCGTGCAGATATTGTTTTCTTAGCAAAATTGATCGAAACCGTCATCGCCGCAGGCGCAACCGTAGTAAACATCCCCGATACAACAGGCTATTGTTTGCCACACGAATACGGTGAAAAAATTGCCTATTTGGTAAACAACGTGCCAAATATCCACAAAGCAATCATCTCTTGCCATTGCCATAACGATCTGGGTTTAGCAACTGCCAATTCAATTGCAGGCGTAATTGCCGGTGCCCGCCAAATTGAATGTACCATCAACGGCATCGGCGAAAGGGCTGGCAACACTTCATTGGAAGAGGTGGTTATGATAATGAAGCAACACAAAGAATTGAATTTGTTCACCAATATCAAATCTGAAGGATTATACCCAATGAGCCGTTTAGTAAGCGATACGATGCGCATGCCGGTACAATCTAATAAAGCGATTGTTGGCAGCAATGCATTTTCCCATTCTTCCGGCATCCACCAAGATGGATTTTTGAAAGAAGCATTGACTTATGAAATCATTAATCCAGAAGAAGTAGGTGCCGGCCAAAGCAAGATTGTTTTAACAGCCAGAAGTGGCCGTGCAGCATTGGCACACCGCCTCCACAAATTGGGATTTGAATATAACCGCGATGAAGTGGATATTTTATACAAACAATTTTTAGATGTGGCAGACAGCAAAAAAGAAGTGATGGACGAAGATTTAAAAGAATTGGCGGCAAATTTTAAATTGGCAACTGTATAAAATATTCAATAATCAATATTCAACACTCAATATTCAATTGAAAACACTCAAACAATTATGAATGAACGAAATTTTGATTTAGAAGAAAGATTAATAGAATTTGCATCACGAATTATTGATATTGTTGAAGCACTGCCAAATACAAGAGCAGGAAATTATATAGCAGGCCAATTAATTAGATGTGGCTTAGCTCCAGCACTGCTTTATGGCGAGGCGCAAAGCGCTGAATCCAGAGATGATTTTGCACATAAAATGAAAATAGGCTTGAAAGAATTGAAAGAAACTAGAGTTTGTTTAAAATTGATACAGCGAAAAGAAATGATAAAGCCCGTCTCAAGATTGCAGCCGATTTTAAAAGAAAATGAAGAACTGATTGCGATATTTTCTAAGAGCATTGATACGGCAAAGAAGAATAAAATAAATGAAAAAAGACAATCACAAACACCGAATCCTAACAACTAATTGAAATCTTTACTCATTACATTGAATATTGAGTGTTGAATATTGATTATTGAATATTCCTTTACTCTTTAAAATTTTTAATTTTATGGCAACAACGCTTTTTGATAAAATCTGGAACAAACACGTGGTTAAAACCATTGAAGGCGGCCCTTCGGTTTTATATATAGACAAACATTTGATTCACGAAGTAACCAGTCCACAGGCATTTAAAGGATTGGAAAACAGAGGATTACAACTGTTTCGCCCAAAGCAAATAGTGGCAACGGCCGACCATAATGTACCGACCATGAACCAAGAACTGCCAATTAAAGAAGAATTGAGCAGGATGCAGGTGCAAAAACTGATTGAAAATTGTGCCAAATTCGGTATTGAATTATACGGTTTAGGGCATCCGTACCAAGGTATTGTGCATGTAATTGGACCAGAATTGGGCATCACGCAACCTGGCATGACCATGGTTTGTGGTGACAGCCATACCAGCACGCATGGAGCTTTTGGCAGCATTGCTTTTGGCATTGGTACCAGCGAAGTAGAAATGGTAATGGCAACTCAATGTTTGTTGCAAACCAAACCAAAGCAAATGCGCATTACCGTTGATGGCGATTTGCACCCAGGTGTGACGTCAAAAGACATCATTTTATACATTATTGCTCAAATATCAGCCAGCGGCGCTACGGGTTATTTTGTTGAATACGCAGGTTCGGCCATCCGCAATTTAAGTATGGAAGGCCGCATGACCATTTGCAACATGAGCATTGAAATGGGTGCAAGAGGCGGATTGATTGCACCGGATGAAACGACTTTTAATTATATAAAAGGTCGTCAATTTGCGCCGAAAGGCGAAGATTGGAATAAAGCAGAAGCATTTTGGAAAACCCTTCAAACCGATGCTGACGCTACGTTTGATACGGAATTGCACATTAATGCAGCAGACATTGAACCGATGATTACTTACGGTACCAATCCAGGAATGGGTATTGGTGTTAATGCTAATATTCCTTCGAAGGATGAAGTGGCCGAAGGCGATAGAAATGGTTTGCAAAAATCATTGGCTTACATGGGTTTAGAAAGTGGCCATAAAATAAAAGGACAAAAAATCGATTACGTTTTTATAGGTAGTTGCACTAATAGCCGCATTGAAGATTTGCGCCAAGTGGCTGGCTTTGTACAAGGCAAACACAAAGCTGATAATGTAGAAGTTTGGGTGGTGCCAGGCAGCAAACAGGTTGAAAAACAAGCTATTGAGGAAGGATTGGATAAAGTATTTGCTGAAGCAGGTTTTATTTTACGCCAACCAGGTTGTTCAGCTTGTTTGGGTATGAATGAAGACAAAATCCCAGCAGGCAAATATTGTGTAAGCACTAGCAACCGCAATTTTGAAGGAAGGCAAGGCCAAAATGCCCGAACATTGTTAGCAAGCCCATTAACAGCTGCGGTGGCCGCCATCACTGGTGAAGTTGGTGACATTAGGGATTGGTTGAATTAGACTATACGCATACTTTAAAAATAGGCGTATATTTGATAAAATATTTTTATGACCACAAAACTTAATTTAACTATAGAGGAACAAACTGTCATCCGGGCAAAACGGTATGCTGAAAAAGAAAATACTTCAGTGTCAAGATTGGTTGATAATTTATTAACACAATGGCTGGATGAAAAAGAATCCAAAAAGAAAAAATCTTTTGTAGAAAGGGCAGCTGGAATAATAAAAGATATTTCAATTCCTGATATTGATGCAGCAAGAGATGAATACTTAAAAGAGAAATATGGCATTTAAAGTTTTCTTCGACACTAATATTATAGTAGATTTTTTCATTGATAATCGATTAGGTCATGAGGATGCAAAAAAGTTGATAGCTGCTGTTGAAAACAATGTTATCAAGGGATATTTTTCGGAATGCGTTGTAAATACTACGGCATATTTAGTTAGAAAAAGTATAGCGATAAACCAATTTAGAGTAGAAATGGATGAAATGTTGACTTTAGTAAAAATATTACCCTGTACAAATTCAATTGCCAAAGCCGCCTACTCCATTTCGCAAAATGATTTAGAAGATGCTGTTCTTTATCAATTAGCTTTTGAAAATAAAGTGGACTATTTTATCACATCCGACTTAAAAGATTTAAAAAAAATATCACATCCTTTATTACCAATCATCAATGCAAAAAAAATGATTGAGTTACTACAAACAAACTAATCATCAATTTTAATTAGACAAATGAGCAAAGCAATCAATATTATTAATTCCACTGTTGTTCCAATTAATTTGGAAAATATAGATACCGACCAAATTATTCCCGCCCGTTTCTTAAAATCTACTACCAGAGAAGGTTTTGGTAAAAATCTTTTTTGCGATTGGCGTTATAATACCGACGGCTCACCAAAACAAGATTTCGTTTTAAACAACCCGATTTACGGTGGCAAAATTTTGGTAGCTGGCAAAAATTTTGGTTGTGGTTCTAGTCGCGAACACGCTGCTTGGGCTATTAAAGACGCAGGATTTGATGTAGTGGTAAGCAGTTTTTTTGCCGATATTTTTAAGAACAATGCGCTCAATAATTTCTTGTTACCCATTACGGTAAGTGACGATTTTCTAGATAAAATATTTACCGCTGTTGAAGCAAATCCAAAAGCCGAAATAAATGTAAACTTAGCAGCTCAAACCATTAAAATTGCAGGTACTGATTTCGAAGAAAAATTTGACATCAACAATTACAAAAAAACCTGTTTATTAAATGGTTTTGATGATATTGATTATCTGCTAAATATTAAAGGCGAGATTGAGCAATACGAAGAAAGCCATCAATTGTAAATCCCTACTTTTTACTTTTTAATTTTTACTTTTTAATTGAATTTAATTTCCATCATATTAAAAAATGTTTCTACTGTTTTAAATGGTAAAACGGTGCTTAACAATATTTCATTTCAATTAAATGAAAATGAACAATTGTTAATTACTGGTGCTAGCGGCAGCGGCAAAACCATGCTGGCAAAGGTTTTGGCTGAAAAAATTTCTTTTAATGGTGATATTGTTTTTTATAAAAATGGCTCTCAAATAAATCCCACCATAACATTGGTTGAACAACATTATAATTTCAATCAATTATCAAATGATCGCATTTTTTATTATCAACAACGATATACTGGGTTTGATGCAGCAGAAGCGATTACTATTTCAAAAGCATTGGCAGAATATCCACAACAAGAAGTTGAAAAATTATTACAGCAATTTAATTTAGAAAAACATAAAAATGCCCCGCTACAACAATTATCAAGTGGCGAATATAAAAAATCACAACTGGTAAAAGCACTTTTACAACAACCCGACATTTTAATTTTAGATGAACCTTTTGTAGGGCTCGACATTCATACCCGCCAACAATTACAACTACAATTAGATGCATTAATAAAAGCAGGCGTAAAAATTATTATTATTTGTCAGCCCCGCGATATTCCTGCTTTTGTTACACATGTCGCAAAATTGAAAAATGGAAAATTAATTCAATTTTCAAGTATTGAAGATGTTGATTTGCAAATTGTAAAACCAACTGCACAAACCGTTCAAAAACCAGTTCCACGTTATCATATAGCTGAAAGCTTTGCGTATATTGTTCGCATGCAAAATGTAACGGTAAGTTATAGCGGAAAGCACATTTTAAAACACATTAACTGGGAAATAAAACAAGGCGAAAAGTGGCTACTCCGCGGCCCAAATGGTGCAGGAAAATCAACCTTGCTAAGTTTGATAAACGCCGATAATCCTCAAGCATATTTAAACGATATTGTTTTGTTTGATTGGAAACGTGGCAGCGGCGAAACCATTTGGGATATCAAAAAAAATATTGGTTACGTATCGCCGGAATTACAATGGTATTTTGAAAAAAATACCAGCGTTTTGCAAGCGGTTGCATCTGGCATTTTTGATACCATCGGCTTAACGCATAAGCTTACTACGCCGCAACAAAAAACGGTTAATCGATGGCTGGAAGCTTTTGGATTGACCGCAGTTACCAATCATCAATTTGCTAGTTTGCCAGCGGGGCAACAACGATTGGTTTTGTTGGCAAGGGCAGCAGTGAAATGCCCGCCCCTACTTATTTTGGACGAACCTTGCCAAGGTTTGGACGAACACCAAAAAGAACATTTCTTGCAGTTGGTGGATCATCTTTGCGAAAACAACAATTGCACTTTAATATATGTAAGTCATTATGCTAACGAAGTTCCTAATTGTATTGACCATGTTATTGAATTGAGCAATGGAATGGCCAACATTATGACGATAGACGAATTGAAAAAATTAACACCAACTATTAAAACAACGCTGAAAACAGCATAAAATAATAATGAAAAAAAACATAGCAGTCATTTTGGGAGACGGCATTGGGCCAGAAGTTACACAACAATCCATTAAGGTTTTAAATGCGATTGGCGAAAGATTTGGACACGAATTTGAGTACAAATATGTATTGATGGGCGCCGATGCCATCGACAAAACCGGAAGTCCTTTGCCCGATGAAACGATTGAAGTTTGCTTAAAGAGCGACGCCATTTTATTTGGCGCCATCGGCCACCCAAAATATGATAACGACCCAACCGCAAAAGTAAGGCCAGAACAGGGTTTGCTAAAACTACGCAAGTCGTTGCAATTGTTTGCCAACATCCGTCCCATTAATACTTTTCCTTCGCTCCACCATTTATCCCCACTAAAAAAGGACCGTTTAGAAGGTGTTGATTGTATCATCTTCCGTGAATTAACAGGAGGCATATATTTTGGTACAAAAGAAATAAGTGAAGACGGAAATACGGCCAGTGATGGTTGCATTTATACCCGTGCCGAAATTGAGAGAGTTACACATTTGGCATTTGAATACGCAGGAAAAAGAAAAAACAAATTGACTTTGGTAGATAAAGCAAACGTGTTGGAAACTTCCCGTTTGTGGCGTAAAGTGGTGAAAGAAATTGCGCCAAAATATCCAAAGATTGAGGTTGACTATATGTTTGTGGACAATGCTGCTATGCAACTAATTGTAAACCCAAAACAATTTGACATCATCCTAACCGAAAATTTATTTGGCGATATATTGAGCGACGAAGCAAGTGTAATTACCGGCTCGTTGGGTATGTTGCCATCGGCTTCTATTGGTAGCGGTGTTGGTTTGTTTGAACCAATCCATGGCTCATATCCGCAAGCTGCTGGAAAAGACATTGCGAATCCGATGGGTTCAATTTTATCAGCTGCCATGTTGTTAGATTATTTAAAAATGATAGAAGAAGCAGCGTTGGTAAGAAGCGCAGCCGAGTGGACACTAAATAATGCTTTTGTAACAAAAGATATTGATCCGGTTAATTTTTATTTCACGTCTACCATTGGTGATTTAATTACGGAATTTGTATCAGGTAAAATTCCAGATACAATTAATAAAGGAAATATCGAAGCTAGGAAATCGACGATTATTTAAGTCATTGGTCAATAAGTCATTAGTCAATGCACTAATTATTTTTTTGACCTGATTTAAAATATACACAAATTAAATATAGATTATTGACCAATGACTTATTGACCAATGACTATTTTAAAAGTTCTTTAATTTATTTTTTTATTTGGTTGAAGGTATTTATATTCGTTTCTCAATTATAAATTTAAATGCCCAACAAAGGAATCAATAAAATAATAACTGGCTTGACTGCAATTATTGTGGTCTTGTTAGTCATTATTATTCCTGCAAATGGAGGGTAGTTGTTATATCAATTTAAACTGATTTATAAATAGCCCACCTCCAAAAGAGTTGGGTTTTTTTATTGTTATAATTTAACCTGGAAGAGATTGTAATTCTTAATATAAAACAAACAAATTACATAAATCACAAACAATTATGGCAAAAACAATTAAAGTACTAGAAGTTGCCGAAGAGGTAATAATGAACAGGATATATTTAATACGAGACCAAAAAGTAATGCTGGACAGGGATTTGGCAGAATTATATGGTGTGCTTTCTATTAGATTAAGAGAACAAGTAAAAAGAAATATAAACAGGTTTCCAGCTAGATTCATGTTTCAGCTTACAGCAGAGGAAATAGAAAACATGGTATCGCAAAATGCGATACCATCAAAACAACACTTAGGAGGTTCGTTACCCTATGTATTTACAGAACATGGTGTACTTATGTTGGCAAATGTTTTAAAAAGCGAACGTGCAATAGAAGTTAGTGTCAAGATTATCGAAATATTTGTAAAAATGAGAGAAATGCTTGCAACACATAAAGACATTTTGATACAAATGCAAAAAGTTGAAAATAAACTAACGGCACATGATGACGATATTAAATTAATTTTTGAGTATTTGAAACAATTAATTAACCCAGAGCAAGAGCCAAGAAATAGGATTGGATTTAAACATTATGATTAAACACACTAAAACCGAATAAATGGAACTGCATCTAATTAAAAACAAGCTGGCATCGGTATCTAATTTCATGTTCAATTCATCTAGTAATAAACCACTAAATGGATTAGATGGTGTAGGAACCGGTGATGTAAAAGCAGTTATTGAAAATGAATATTCCATATTGTTTTATGAAAATGGCCGTTTTAATAATACGTTAAATAAATCAATTAAATGTAGTAACATTTATCGATGGAATTTTAATGAAAAAGAAAATAAAATTGGATTAACGCATTTAAGGTTTGGTTTTAACAATCCTGTTTTTTTATTCGACTTGGTATTCGATAACGACAATAAATTAATTTCTAAAGCACCACACATTTGTAAAAAAGATGAATACCATGCGGAAATGATTTTAAAAGACGAAACTATCCAATTAAACTGGCTGGTAAAAAGCGATATTAAATTTAACAGGATGAAATACCGGTATAAATAAAGAGACAAGAAAATAAGGGACAAGGCTCAAGAGAAATAAGGAATAAAGAATTTTAAATAAGAAATAAAAAAGGACAAGCAACAAGGCACAAGAAAACAAAGAATAATAATAAATTAAAACCACATATAAAACAGATTTCAATAAATAAAATAAAACCGTGGTAATTGAATGATGCCACGAAAAACTTTACTCGAACGGAGCCCTTCGGTAAACTAAGGGTGAACTGCCACAAAAACCTCATCATTGCTGCCAAAGCTGGTCTCCAAAAGAATAATTAACGACAATAGAGCATTTTTAAACAATAATTACGGAAAGCCCGATTATTATGGAATTAAATAAATACAGTAAAACACTTACGCAAGATCCGACGCAACCTGGGGCGCAGGCCATGTATTATGCTATCGGTTTTCAAGAAGAAGATTTTAGTAAGGGTCAAGTTGGCATAGCGAGTATGGGTTGGGATGGCAACCCGTGTAATATGCACTTGAACGACCTTGCAACAACTGTAAAGAAAAGTGTGGATGCTACGGAAGGCTTATTGGGCTTACGTTTTTATACAATTGGTGTTAGCGACGGCATTAGCATGGGCACCGACGGTATGCGTTATAGTTTGGTGAGCCGCGATGTGATTGCTGACAGCATCGAAACCAATGCTGGTGCAGCAATACGGTACTCTGAACCAGTTGCTGCAGTAAAGAT
>CAWJTH010000194.1:0-9221 GCA_963845495.1 uncultured Chitinophagaceae bacterium | reverse complement strand
TTGGATGATTATGTGTATAGTGCACCGAATATCATTAACGAAATTACAGGCGGTAGCAGCCAAATTAGCGGTAACTATACCCAACAAGATGCTAATGACTTAGCCAATATTTTAAAGAGTGATAAATTTCAGGCTCCCGCTAAAATTGTGCAAGAACAAGTAGTAGGCGCTTCTTTGGGTGAAGCTGCTATTCATGGCGGTAAAATGAGCTTCATTATTTCGTTCATCATGATTTTTGTGTTGATGCTGGTTTACTACAACTCTAGCGGTTGGGTTGCAAACGCATCACTTATTTTGAATATATTCTTTACCATTTCAGCTTTGGCTGGTTTGGGCGCAACCCTTACCTCTGCAAGTATTGCCGGTTTGGTATTAACAATTGGTATGGCGGTGGATACGAATGTTATCATTTTCGAGCGTATCAAAGAAGAATTAGGAATGGGCAAAAATTATCAGGCAGCCGTAAATGCTGGTTATCGCCGCTCGTTGGCGCCTGTTTTGGATAGCCACGTTACCACTTTCCTTACTGCAGCTATCTTGTTTTACTTCGGTCTTGGCCCCGTTCGTGGTTTTGCAACCACCCAAATGATCGGTATTTTATTGAACTTGTTCTGCGGTATTTTGGTTAGCCGATTGATTACAGAATATTTTACCAACAAACAGAAGCACCTCACTTATTTTACGGGTATCAGCACCAAAATTTTTAAACACGCTTCGTTCAAGTTTATCGAATTCCGCAAGATTGCTTATATGATTTCTATTGTGGTATTGATTGCTGGCGTGGGTGCTATATTTAATGGTTTTGATGAAGGTGTGGAATTTAAAGGCGGTCATAGTTTCTCCGTAAACTTTGGCAAGCCAATGACAACCAGGGTTGAAGAAGTTAAACAAACTTTGAAACCAGTTTTTGGTGGCGAAGAACCAGTGGTAAAAACCATTGGCGACAATAACCAATTGGAAATCACCACTTCATATTTGGTAAATAAAACTGGTACCGGCGTTGAATTAGAAGTTGAAAAAGCGTTGTATCAAGGTTTGCAAAAATTCTTGCCTGCCAATACCGGCTTTGAAACATTCGATTTGCAATATAAAGTTGGTTCAAACGTGGTAAAGCCAAGCATTTCTGACGATTTGAAAAGTGGTGCTGAAAAAGCAACCATCATTTCAATGTTGATCATTTGCTTGTATATTTTCCTTCGTTTCCGCGACTGGCGTTATTCTTTGGGTACCATCATCGCCTTGCTGCATGACGTATTGGTTACTTTGGCAGTGTTCAGTTTTGCCCGCAAAATTGTTCCGTTCCCATTAGAAATCGACCAGCATTTTATTGCGGCCATCCTTACGGTTATCGGTTTCTCTATGAATGATACCATTATCGTATTCGACCGTATCCGTGAAAATAGTAGATTGATGCCAACTGCCGACAAAGGCACAGTCATCAATAAATCTATTAATGCTACGTTGAGCCGCACCATTATGACTTCATTGACGGTGTTCTTAACCTTGTTGGTGTTGTTTATTTTTGGTGGTGAAACAACCCGTGGTTTTGCATTTGCAATGATGATTGGTGTGGTAACCGGTACCTATTCTTCCATATTTGTGGCAGCACCAATATTGGTAGACTTTGGAAAAGATACCCCATTAGGCGGCAAACCGCATGCAACAACTGTTTCAACCACAGTTGGAAAGAAAAAAACTACCGTTTAAACGAAAATTTAAAAGTAAAAATTAAAAACCCCATCTCAGTTAATCGAGATGGGGTTTTTAATTTTTACTTTTAAATTTTTACTTTTCTGCGTTTTCTCCGATTTCAGCGAGCCAACTAAAACAACAATTGTAACCCGTTTGCAAGTTTCGCTTCGTGTTCCAACAACCATTGTTTGCGCCAAAGGCCGCCTGCAAAACCAACCAAATTACCGTTGCTACCAATTACCCGATGACAAGGAACGATAATGACCAGATTATTTTTGCCGTTAGCAGTTCCAGCAGCACGGATACATTTTTCATCGCCTAAGTTTTTGGCCATTTGTAAATAAGATATGGTTTTCCCAAAAGGGATGTTGCAAAGTTCTTTCCAAACCCGTTGTTGAAATGCGGTTCCAGACTGCTGACTTTGCGAAAGAATGGGGAATGATCTTATATTTCCTTCAAAATAATTTTGTAATTGATGGGCTGTTTCGGTTAAAAGTTTGGTAGGATAAGTTGTTGAAGCAGGCATGGACTCATCTAAAAAATTGGCTCTAACTAAAAATCCATCTGCTTCTTGCAAATGGATTGTGCCAATTGGCGAATTGATATAGGCGTTGAAAATATCCGTTTTACTTATCTTATAATATTTTAATTCCTTAAAAATATTTGAGAAATTATTTCAAAGTGTTTTTTACTTTTTGCACAAATGTTTCTTCTACATTAGCTAACATTGCTATTTTACTGATGGTAAAATCAGTTTGTGATAAAAGATTTTTGACAAATTCAAAGGTCTTCTTTTCGCTTTCCTTCCGGCCTTTTTCAATACCCTTTTCAATACCCCTTTTTTCACCAACTTGATAGAAAATATCTTTTTCTACTTTAAAAAAACTTGAGACGTGCTCCATGATTTCTATGTTTTCAGAAACTAAGGTACGCAATTGCGCCAATATTTGAAATTGCTTTTTCCTGCGCTGTTTTTCAAGGTCTCCATTTGAACCCAGAACAACGCTTTCAGCGATTTTTGTTATAACTTTTTTAGGTTCGTCACCACCAAAATCAGCCAAGATAGCGAACATTTTTTCCTCCGGCTTTTCGGAGCGTAAGAAAACACGATAATTTATGGTTGATATTGAAACAAGCTGATAAGTGAAATAAGATTTACCCAGTGTCAAATTATCCAGCATCGTTGGAACACCTTCGCCTATAAATATTACAAACTGCTTGACAGCGATTCTATATTTTCTAGCAAGCATCACCAAATATTCTGCCATGCGATAAACCATATCGGGCTCATCTTTTGTTTGGAATTCGATGTGTAATACAAAAGTTTCGCCTTTAATATCTGTTATTCTTTTTAATACATCTGGCTTTCGTTCTTTTGTGTGCTGTAGGCTATCGGGCAATTCCTCACTTGCAACTGCATCAATCTTTAATACCTTTTTTATCAATCCTGGCAAAGCTACTTCAATATTTTCTTGCAATATTTTATCGTATTGGCTTATTTGCCTAAATCCAAGTTTTTCTAGTTTGCGTTTGGGCATTTATTTTTTATTCTGGACAAATAAAGCATTTTTCAAATAAATATCAGCCAATTTAATCATCCAATTTTTGAGCCATTTGGTAAATGTCTTTCTGGTTGCAATAAAACCACTTCTTTGTTTTGACTGTAAACGCCCAGCACCAAACATTCGCTTATAAAATTGGCTATTTGTTTTGGTGGAAAATTTACCACTGCAATTACTTGTTTATCAATCAGTTCAGCAGCCTCGTATAAATCTGTTATTTGTGCTGATGATTTTTTGATCCCCAATTCACCAAAATCAATGGTTAATTGATAAGCTGGCTTTTTTGCTTTGGGGAATGGACTTACTTCAATTACTGTTCCCAAACGCATGTCTATTTTTTCGAAATCGGACCAAGTAATCATTTGAATGAATAATGGATAATAAAATAATGAATAATTGAAGACTTCGCGATAAATTTTTAATCATCAAATTCAACCCAAGTTTTTTGGATAAAAATTGAATCTGTAACAATATTTCTTTTTAAGATATTAATCTTAACAAAAGCACCTTCATTTCCCACAAATTTTAAAGACATGCCCTGCATGTCGCTTGTTGAATAATATGCACCATCAGGCAAATTAAATGGATTATTTTTTACATCATCAGTAAAAATAGATAGTAAGATCTTTTTCTTGGAACTAGTATCCGGCTTTTCATATCCAAAAATCCGATGGTCCAATTTCATGTTGGCTGTTAAATCAACGGAACTATCTTTTTTAGAAATGGATGCTTTGTTTACATTATTGCCGTCAATTTTTATGGTGATGGCATTTGCTTTATCAATACTATCAACTTGCGGCGATAGTTGTATTTTAATTGGTTGAGTTGTTGTAACGACAATTGAATCTTTTATCGTTGGCTCGTTTTGTTTGCTTGTGTTGGCATTGTTACAACCAACCAAACCTAACAAAATAATCAAAATTGATGAAATCTTCATAGTAAGAAAATGGGTAACATAATAAGTGAATGGTGTCTGACGACCAAAATACAAGGCGTCAGACACCATTCACTAAGCAAAAACTTCAACCTCGTTGTAAAGGGTATCGCGTTCAACAGGCAGGCGATTGGCTTGTTTTATCAACGCCACTAAATCTTCTGTGCTCATGGCCGGATTTTTTTCTTCGCTGCCGGCCATTGAATAAATTTTTGTGCTGTCGTCAATGGTTCCGTCCAAATCGTTCACCCCAAAACTTAAGGTCATTTGGGCATTGTGACGGCCCAACATTGGCCAATAGGCTTTTATGTGCGGGAAATTATCCATATACAAACGGGCAACCGCATATAATTTCATGTCTTCAGTCAATGTGCTTTCTGGCACATAGCTCATTTCATTGTCGTGGTTCCTAAACTTTAATGGAATGAACGTATTAAAACCATGCGTTTCATCTTGCAATTGGCGTAGCCTTTCCATGTGGTCAATCCGGTGCGCATAATTTTCGATGTGGCCATACAGCATGGTAGCGTTGGTATGCATGCCTTGCAAATGCGCTGTTTTGTGGATGTATAACCAACCGTCGGAATCAACCTTTCCGCCAGCAATTTCTTCCCTAATTTTTTCATCAAAAATTTCGGCACCACCACCGGGAAGCGAATCCAAACCTGCTTCATTCATCAAACGCATGCCTTCTTCCACGCTAACTTTTGCCTTGCGGAACATGTAATCCAACTCAACCGCGGTGAAGCCTTTAACATGTAAATTAGGACGATGCGCTTTTATTTGTTTAATTAAGATCGATGAAATAATACATGTCCATTTTAGGGTGAACACCACCTACAATATGCACTTCGGTAATAGGTTTACCGTCGTAGCTGCGAACAACATCCATCATTTGATCGATGCTTAATTCCCAACCTTCTTCCTTGTTTTTGTATAAACGGGAATACGAGCAAAATTTACAAGAATATACACAAACATTGGTTGGCTCGATATGGAAATTACGGTTGAAATAAGTGCGGTTTCCGTGCATCCTTTCTCTAACGAAATTGGCCAAAGCGCCGGTTAAACCAACAGGAAATTGTTCGAACAATAACAATGCGTCATCTGCATTGATGCGTTCGCCATCCAAAATTTTATTGGCTACCGCTAATATAGTTTGATCTTTTACTACACTTAACAATGCATGAATCTTTTCAACATTTGGTTCCATCAACGTATCGGTCATCTTTAAAAATTTTCTTTCGGTTTTATAACAAGAAGTGTGTGAAATGGTTGTTTCCGTAAACAATTTTTCATCCAATTATAAAACGTAAGGCGTTGTCCTACGCTATTGGATGTCGCCTTTTCGGAACTTTCTATTTTACATTTACTTTCATCCTATCCCATGTGTCAGACGCTCTTCGAGACCGTCAGACACGATCACTAATAAGCCCTTGCAAACAATACTCTTTCTTTACTTGGATTGCCTGTTAAAATACATTTGCCGGCTTCTTGCAAATTATCCAATGGAATGCAGCGGATGGTGGCTTTGGATTTTTCTTTGATCGCTTCCTCCGTTTCGCCGGTGCCATCCCAGTGGGCGGAAACAAAGCCTCCTTTTTCATCCAATAATTTCATAAAATCATCCCAATTGTCAGCTTTTGTAATATGTTCTTCTTGGTATTTTTGGGCTTTGGTAAACAAGTGCAATTGAATTTCATCAAGCAATGTTTTTATATAAAACGCAATGCCATCAAGGCTTACAGTCATTTTTTCTTTGGTGTCCCTGCGGGCAATTTCCACTACATTATTGTCCAAATCTCTTGCGCCGATGGCCATACGAACTGGAACGCCTTTCATCTCGTATTCGGCAAATTTCCAACCTGGGCGCTGGTTTTCATTGTCATCATATTTTACGCTGATGCCCAAATCTTTTAATTGTTTAATGATAGGCGTAACCGCATTATTGATGATTCCTTTTTGCTCATCACCCTTATAAATTGGAACTATCACTACTTGCATTGGTGCCACTTTGGGTGGTAAAACCAAGCCTTCATCATCGCTGTGAGCCATTACCAAAGCACCGATCAAGCGGGTACTTACGCCCCACGATGTTGCCCAAACATGCGTTAATTTATTTTCTTTGTCGCTGAATTTTACGTCAAAAGCTTTGGCAAAATTTTGCCCCAAAAAATGCGAGGTACCAGCTTGCAATGCTTTACCATCCTGCATCAACGCCTCAATGCAATAAGTATCTTCAGCGCCGGCAAAACGTTCGTTAGCCGATTTTACACCTTTTATTACGGGCAATGCCAACCAATTTTCCACAAAATCGGCATACACATGCAACATTTTTTCTGCTTCTTCCACTGCCTCTTTTTCAGTAGCATGGGCAGTATGGCCTTCTTGCCATAAAAATTCTGCGGTACGCAAAAATAAACGGGTACGCATTTCCCACCGCACCACATTGGCCCATTGGTTAATGAGCAAAGGCAAATCGCGGTAAGATTGGATCCAATTTTTATAAGTGCTCCAAATAATGGCTTCACTGGTTGGGCGAACAATCAATTCTTCTTCCAACTTACTTTCTGGATCAACCATTAATTTGCCTGGCTTGGCCGGATCAGCTTTTAACCGATAATGCGTAACCACGGCACATTCCTTTGCAAAGCCTTCCGCATTTTTTTCTTCCGCCTCAAATAAACTTTTTGGCACAAACAATGGGAAATAAGCATTTACGTGGCCGGTATCCTTAAACATTTTATCTAACACATCACGCATGTTTTCCCATAACGCAAAACCATAAGGTTTTATCACCATGCATCCACGAACAGCACTATAATCAGCTAATTGTCCCTTGATAATCAAATCGTTGTACCACTCTGAGTAGTTTGCAGTCCTACTTGTAATTTCCTTCGCCATATATAAAGTTTAAGCGTTTAAAAGTTTAATTGTTTAAAGTTTGTATTTAATGCTTTCCACACAAAACAGTTTGCACTAATTATTTTTTATTCATTTCTTCTGTGCCAAATCTGTGAATCTGTGGCAACTGGGCTGCAAATGTAGGTTTTGGCAATCCTTTAACAACCATTTTAGTCTTAAAACTGTCATAATGAATGGGATTGCTGGTATAATTTTAGATATTCCATAACTTTACATTAACTAATTAAATTTGTTGCCATGAAAATACATGCTTTACTCGCCGGTTCAATTTTAGTCGCTTTGCTGGCCAGTTGTTCCGCCTCAAATAAAGCTGACCAAACGGTTGACGACGTATATTATTCCCCCGGCCGTGCGGTTGCTGTTGATCAACAAAATAATTCAGCCCAAAATGATGATTATACATACAATACAGAAAATGATAATTATCTAAGGATGATGGTGCAAAACCGCAGCCTTTGGAGCAGTTTGGATGATTATGCTTATTGGAACAGTTATAATACGTCTTCTTTCGGCTTAAGTTTAGGCTATTCAAATTTTTATAATAATTATTGGAACAACTGTTATTACGGTTACAATTATAATTATTATCCTTATTTAGGTTATAATTATAATCCATACGTAGCTTATGGCTATGGTGGCTATTACCCTTATTACAACCATGGTTACAACAATAGTTATTACAATACCGGAGTTTATTTAAAAGGTGGGCGTGCTAATACTGGCTCTTACGTTAATTTGGGAGCTTATCAAAATCATACTTTTAGCAACCAAAATTATAGCAGCACCAATCGCAATAGTTTTAGCAATGGAAATACGCCACAAACGGGTGTTGGCCGCTTATTAAGAACAATAGTTACTGGTTCAAATACGCCGGATACATATAATCCGGCCCGGACTTTCAACAGTTCTGCCAATACCTATACGCCGTCATCTTCTTCTTCCTCGTCATCGTCTTCAGCACCTGCGGCGGCAAGCAGCAGAACAAGTGCTACAAGCAGTGGTGGTGGCGGAAGGCGCAATTAAGTAATTTTGGTTATAAAGATGTAAAATCAGTACTTTATAAATATCATCAAAAAATGGTATTTATAAAATAATGTAATCTAAATTACTTTTTGTACTAATTATTAGCTGAGCGAATGACTATTTTAGGCCGGATTTTTTTCACATACAACATATTAATCTTATGCGTCGTTTTTTACTTTCTTGCCCTTTATTTTTCTCATTTGTAATTGCCAATGCGCAAAGCCCAGATGATGCTATTAGAAATTCTTATCAAATACAACAGGGAACTGCCCGCAATATGGCGGTAGGTGGTGCCATGGGCTCGCTGGGCGGCGATATAACTGCAGCCAACGTAAATCCAGCTGGACTTGGATTTTACAAAACCGGCGAATTGGTTTTAAGTGCTGGTTTTAATATGCGTGATAACAATTTTGATTTTCGCGGAACGGGCCAAAAAACTACCAAAAACGGTTTGGGTTATGGTGCATCGGGCTTGGTTTTTGGCTGGGGAAGCCTTTATAAAAAAGGAAATAGTACCGCTTTCTCTATTTCTGTAAATCAAATGGCCAATTTTAACAACCACACAGAATACACAGGCTTTAACAATGTTTCCAGCTTTAGCGAACAATATGTAGAAGAATTGGCAAACAACCGGGCTGATGTTAACAGCGCTGAAAACAATTTTGTTTTTGGAAGTAGCCTAGCATTTAATACTTACTTGGTAGATACTTTTACTGCCGCAAACGGCGATAAAGGGTTTAAAAGTTATGTACCGCTTGGAAGTGCTGCTGGTGTTAATCAACATAACACTATTGATACGAAAGGTGGTATCAACGAAATTGCCATTGCGCTAGCTGGCAACCACAACGACAAATTTTATATTGGTGGAAGCGTTGGCATTCCCATTTACTCTTACTCAAAACATCAGTTGTATTCAGAAACCGATGCAACAAACAATACAAATAACAACTTTGCTTACTTCAATTACACAGAAGATTATACCAGTACAGGTGCAGGCATTAATGCCAAAGTTGGCATTATTTACAAACCGGTGGAAAGGGTTAGGTTAGGAGCAAGACGACTCGTACCAAGTACAACAACAATAA
>CAWJTH010000193.1:0-13460 GCA_963845495.1 uncultured Chitinophagaceae bacterium | reverse complement strand
CTCGTATAAGCCGGGCTTGAACTGCCATTGGTAGCCAATAAATAAGAGTTTAATCCATAATTGGTATTTGCACTCGAGCCGCCATTTACAAAAGCATCGGCTATCGTCACACTACTGTCGGTAACAACCACAGGCGGTGCGGCCCAAACGGCATGAATATCAACCGGTTCACCAAAATATATTTGATTGGTTTTGGATAAATTACAGGTGATAAGGGTACTATCCGGAGCCGGCGTTATAGTTACAGGCCCATAAGCCCTTGCCGGCGTAAAACTATTAGTGCCAAAGCTTCGGTTAAAGCCTAGGCTGACAGGCGTGGAAGTATAGAATCCGTTCCTAATATCGCTTACATGAATATCCATACTACTATCGGCATTCCTTCTTACCAAAACCGCAGAATAATTGTTGCTGGAAATTTTTAAACTATCGTGACCCAAACCGGTTGCATAGTTATTGCTTGCATTGGTAAAGAAAACACCGGTATATCCATTATAACTGGCAGAAATAATGCGATTGTTATATTCGATGTAAACCGAACTATCGCCTTGCGTAAGTATCCTGTTATTAAAAAAGTTGGTAAGATCTGTAACGCTTACACCGGGCACTATTACATAACGATAGGTAGTATCTTTCAAGCCATTGCCTATAGAACCATGGTTGATACTCAACTGAAAAATATTTGCAGATACAGTAGCGTTTGGATTGGAATGATCGAGATTATACCAGTTGCCGCTACGTGTTTCAGCACTAAGAATGGTGTTGGTGGCAACCCCAGTTCTTGGCAAAATGATGTAACCCACACTGTCTTGCCAAAACCAGGAAGGCGAAGTGATATCGAAAGAAGTATTCAAAGTTGACCCGATAGACACTGTTTGCTGTGCGCCACTGTTTACGCTGTAATAAATATCAGAAACACGTTGTGTTTGGTTCAAAGTGGTATAAATATCGCCGCTTGCCGCATCTGCATCTGTAATTGAATTGCCCACGCAAATAAGCGCATCTTTAAAAGCAAAATATGCTTTCCAAGCTTTTGTTAGCGCATACGAATTAGATCGGTTTAGATTGAACATACCGATGCTAACCTTGCCGTCTGAAACCCCACCAGCAAGATAGTTATTGCTTTCTGTACCAGCGCTCCATGGCACTAACGGAAGCGTTCCAGTTTTTTGTTTGATGGTGGCACCGGGTATGCAACGCCAGTTCCAGCCAACCCTGGCTGTATCATACTCATTGCCTCTACGGTAAAGCATGGTGGAACCGTCTGACACGTAAAAGTTCATTAGTCCGGCACCGCCCGAGGCATCTGAGGATTCTGCACCTACTGTTCTGCCAGAAAGCATCCGGATAGACGCGAAATATTTGGCGGAATGGTTGAGTATAATATTCGAGTTCCAGAAATATTTGGTCGAATCTATCTGATATGTTTTATAACCTCCGTTTCCTAACTTGTTTTGTAAAGCTTTTATTGGAGCGTATTCGGCAATTGTGGTATCTACTACACTGGTAAATTCGCTAGGCATAGGCGTTAATTGCGTGCCTACGGATCCCTTAACTCCATTATGCCGTCCTAAAATATTGTGTGCAGTAATATTGCCTTTGTATTCCATCCATTGCATGCCGTTTAGTATTATGTCGCCCCATGCCTGCTGTTGCGCAGTCGTCAAAGTCCATTTGGTACTTTTTACCCAAATAGCATAACGGGAAAGGCTGCGGAGATAATCGGAACCATAAGACGTATTGTAATATTGTGAACCTCCGGGTGAATTTGTAGAACAATGTTGAAATAGCGATCCGTCGTATGCTGCTGCCACAACTGCCGGATTAGAAAGGGTATTGACCTGCAAAGGAAACTGATTGGACATAATGATAGAAAGCGTATCCATCGAAGTACTGTCATCGCAAGCCGCCGCAATGCCTGTGTAGCCAAATATCCTATAACCAGCGTTGCCCATACGTTGCCAATCGTAAGTGCCGCTAGAATTGTTGCCTAAGTTAGGGTTGTTAAAATTGGTAGTAGTGGTACCATTGCTCCAAGTGTACCGCAAAAAGCCCTTTGCTTTTGCTTTAATATTTGCAATGATGCTGCCATAAGTGGCATTAGATGAATCTGCCTGAAAATTATTGTACAATTTTGCCACTATCATCCCAAGAGAAGTAGGTTGCGCCATAGCACTTCCTGTCCAAGCGAAAGTAGGATAATGATTTAGCCAATAGTTTACAGATCGATACACTTTATCCTTGGTCGTTGCATCTTGGTAGTAAGTAGTTGAATCTGGATTTTCAAATACATACAACAATTTAAAAATAGAGTCTGTTATATCTTTTTCTGTGCCATTTCTGTTTGACCTGATAAAACTGCCATCGGTATCAATACGCGATAAAATAAGGCTTGCCGGGATGGGGTCAACAGAACTGGCATAAGTACTGGTAAAATAATAACTACTTAAGTAAGCAGTGCGGACTTTACTAATTTCTGTTTGCGCAAAACAGAAGTAACCGCATAATAAAATGGTGCTGCATAGCACGAATGATTTGTAAATCTTTGACATAGCAATCGTTTAATTAATTATTGGGATAAATTGTTCTGGCAGCCTTACATCAGTGGGGTTCGATACCCATGAGTGGGCAAACATTTATGCAAATGTGATGGCATGATTAAAAAAGCAGGGTAGAGAATCCTATGAAAAAAGGTGGTTTTTATGTTTAATTTTTGCTTTTGTCAATGGATACAATGTATTAAAAAACATTATGGCATTTATTGTAGCGAATTAAGCAATTCCAGCAAAGTGGTTTTGATAAAATGGCAGAGGCCATCTGGTGTTTTAATACCCCCGATATAATATTTTAGCCCCGCCAGTTCTCCGCATGGGCCATCGTGCATATCCCATTTGATATTGTCTGCCGCAATCCATCAATGGCTTTTTCCCTTTCAGTTTCTACAAAAAAAAGTGAACAACCTAAGCGAATTGCAGGCACAAAAAAACAATCCGGTGTTAATTGATCTGCAGACTAATCGTTGCCGTAATTATATTAACTATAATCTTTGGGCGACACGCCAAATTCCTTTTTAAATTCGCGGCTAAAATATTTGGCGTCTGCATAACCCACCATATCAGATATTTCGTAAACAGTGTACTTTTTTTCAGCCACCAATTCTGCTGCTTTTCTTAACCGTACACTTTTAATAATGTCGTTTACCGTCATTCCACTTACGGCCCGCACTTTTTTATAAAGTACCGATTGGCTCATGGCTACTTTTTGGGCAACCATCTCCACACCAAAATTGGGGTCGTCCATATATTGTTCTGTTAGCAATACTATCTTCTGGATAAATTCATTTTCAATTAATGTTGTAAATGATTTGGTTTCATCGCTATTTTGTTTGGCCTTATTTCCAAGATTGGTGTCATCATCCGTTATTTTGGTAGGCGATACAATTTGCGCTTTTAACTTTAATTGCATCACTTCCACCAACGACAATAAATTTTGCACCTGCAAAGCCAGCACCTGTATGCTAAATGGTTTGGTTAAATAGGCGTCTGCACCCATTTGCAACCCACTCACATGGTTTTCTACCGAGGCCTTCGCAGTTAAAAGTATTACCGGAATGTGGTTCGTCCGTTCGTCGGTTTTTAAGTGATGGCAAAGCATATAACCATCCATTTCAGGCATCATTACATCGCTAATTATAAGGTCGGGCAATAATTGCAAGGCGGTTTCCAACCCTTGTTTGCCGTTTTCACATTCTACTATTTCGTATTGTATATATAGGTCACTTTTTATGAAAGAACGTATTTCTGGGTTATCTTCTACCAATAATATCGTATTTTTTTTGGTAGAAGTAAGAGGTATAATTATTTGATTTTCATTGTTTTCTGAAATTAAATTAGTAGATAGGTTTAGATCGGCTACCGGAAAAGTTGGATTGATGGAAATGATTTCTTCTTCAATAAAATGGGCTTTGCCTTTGGGCAGCAATACAGAAAATACCGTTTTGTTCTCGGGTTCATTATCGGTAATTCCGCTTTGTGCTGTCAGCGAACCGCTGTGTAGTTCAACAATGCTTTTTGAAAGTGCCAAGCCAATGCCGTAGCCTGTATTTTGTTTGCCCTTATCATCTTCTTGAAAATAATTGTCGAAAAGTTTATGCAGGTTTTCGGGCGAAATGCCTTTGCCGTTGTCGCAAACCTGCACCTTAACAGATGTTTCTGTTTCTTCGATTTTTATACTGATGCGGCCACCGTTTGGCGTAAATTTATAGGCATTGGAAAGTAAGTTAGAAAAAACTTTTTCCATTTGTTCCTTGTCAAAATAAACGTCGATGCGTTTTGCGGAAGGCAGAAAATCGGTGAGAATATTCTTCGACAACGCTTTTTCTTGATACAAGCTATAAATGGTTTGCACAAATGGAACAATATTATAATTAGTGACCTGCAATTTTAAATTGCCCGTTTCGGCCTTTCTAAAATCCATCAACTCATTAACCAGTTTTAAAAGGCTTTCGGAATTTTTTTTGATGGTTTGCAATTGAAGCTGGTTATCATCTTGTTCTTTTTTTGAAAGAATTATTTTTTCTACCGGCCCTGTTATCAGCGAAAGATGCGTCCGGATTTCGTGTGAAATATTGGTAAAAAAATTAAGTTTTAATTGGGTGAGCTCTGCGTCTTTTTTCATTAATGCCCGGAGGAAAAAATATCGGGTTACCAATAAAACAATGCTGGCAAATATCAAAACATAAACAAGATAAGCCCACCAAGTACGCCAAAAAGGAGGGAGGACAGTAATTTTTAAATTAACGGGTTCGCTCCAAATACCGTCGTTGTTAGCACCTTTTGCGGAAAACATATAACTGCCCGGCGGCAAATTGGTGATATTAGCCGTTGGGATGGACGTGTAATTCCAATTTTTGTCGATACCATCTATTTGATAAGCAAACTTGTTTTTTTCCGAACGCGAAAAACTTAGCAATGCAAAATCAATAGCCAACATATTTTGGTCGTAGTTCAAATGGATATTGTTAGCGTAGCTAATGTCACTTGAAAGGATATTGTCTTTGCCGTTGATTTCTACAGGTTGGTTAAACAGTTTTAAGCCTGTAATAAAAATATTGGGGATGGTTTTGTTTGTTGCTGCGTCATCAGGTAAAAAGGAGACATAGCCATTTAAGCCCCCAAAAAACAACTCACCATCTTTGGTTTTCAGAAACGAATTGTTATTGAATTCGTTTGCAGGTAATCCGTCGCTGGTAGTGTAAGTGCGAAAAATATGTTGCTTAGTATCGAAGTTGCACAAACCGTTGCTGGTACTTATCCATAAGTTTTTGCTATCGTCTTCCAAAATACCGAGCACATTCATATTTAGTAAACCGTTTTTATCGGTAAACCTTTCTATTTTATTAGATGAAGGATCAAAACGGAAAAGCCCATCTCCATGTGTTCCTATCCACACATTGCCCAAAACATCTTCTCTCAGGCAATTGATACGCATATTGATAATTGCTTTCCCATTTTCACTGTTGTTTCTAAACACCTGAAAGCCTTGGCTGTTTTTGTTGTATAGATATAGCCCATCGCCGGCCGCCCACACATTGCCTTTCGAATCTTGTAGCATATAAAAAATACGGGCGTGCTGTAAAATGCCAGGCATATTGCTGTTTGAAAAGGGTATAAGTTGCGTACCTTTTCGCGTAAAAACCTTTACGCCCTCATCTTTCGTGGCTACCCAAAATAATCCGTTGGCATCTTCCGCCATGGCGTATATTTCTGTAGAAGACGCTGCGGGATCATTTTCTTTGTAGAGAAAGCGGGTAAATGTTCGCCCATCGGCGTTTAAAAGATTCAGTCCGCCGCCATGTGTGCCTATCCAAATATTGCCATCCTTATCTTTATAAATGGTTTTTATTAAATCGGAACCAATGGCTTTTGGGTCGACTACACTAGAAGTAAAACTTTCGATAGTGTTGGTTTTCTGGTTGATAAAATTTAAACCGCCGCCTTCGGTTCCCACCCATAAATTGCCGTTTTTATCTTCCACCATGGAACTGGTAACATTACTGTTTGTGCCTGTAGCTCCTGGTTTATTTTGGTGAATAGTAAATATCGATTTTCCAATATGATTGACGCCACCAAAATAGGTACCGCACCAAAGGGTATTTTCCTTGTCAAAAAACAAACTATATATTGAGTTTTGACTTAGACTGTTATTGTCTACATTATTGTGTTGGTAGGTTGTTGCTCCGTTGGTTTGCGTGTTAAGTTCTGTAAGCCCGTTTTGGGTGCCCAGCCACAAATTGCCCAGCTTGTCAACCGCCATTTTCCTGATATGGTTGTTGATGGCATTTTTACCGGCATCCATTCCAATGCTGGAAAAAGTTTCGTGTTGTGCATCCAATTTGTTCAATCCCTTATCGAAGCTGCTAATCCAAATGTTATGCTGGGCATCTTGGACGATGTCTGAAATATTATTGCCGCTCAAGCTGTTGGTATGCCCATCTTCGTGCCTAAAATTGGTGAAAGCATAGGCGCTGCCATTTTTTTTCATGGCAGAAAGCCCGTTAGTGGTGCCTATCCAAACAGTACCTGAATCATCTTCTAAAATGGCACGAATGGTATTGTCGGGCAGGCCATTTGTACCCGCTTCAAAATGTTTGAAATATAACTGCTGGTTGTTTTCCAAAACAAACAATCCATTGTCGGTACCAAACCAAACCCTGCCGTGATGATCTTCATATATGCAAAAGATGTTTTTTGCATTCCAATTTTCTCCGACAGAAGATATAAACGGGATATATTCAAAATCATCTGTTCTGGGCCGGTATCTGTTTAACCCGTTGCCTGTTCCTATCCAAAGTGAATGGTGGCTGTCTGACAATATGCACATGACGTAAGGAAAAGAAAGCTCATTTTTTTGGGTTCTGGTAGCCCGATACACTTTTATTGTTCTCGAATCAAACCTGTTCAACCCTTCTTTTGTGCAAAACCACATAAACCCTCTGTCGTCTTGGGCAATGGCCAAAACCGATCTGTCGGACAATCCGTTTTCGATGTTGAGATGTGAAAAAATTAAAGATTGGGCAATTGTGGATGTACTATTCAAAAAAGAAAGAAACAGAACTACATAAATACAGAAGCGTTGCTTTTGCAGTTTTTGCCGTTTATTTTTAGCTCCTGCGCAAAAACTATTATGCAGGATAACCCAGATAAAGAAAAGAAAAAAGCAATGGTTCGTTAAAATCGACATTGACACAAACCTAAAATAAAAAGGCAATATTAATGTTGGAACTATCGAATAAATGTTACGACTTTAAAATTTAGTGGGTTGAACCCTACCACGTGCTAAATGCAACCAGCATTAGTGGTTGTGTTTTTAAAAATGATTGGATTTTAACTTACAGAAAGTCAATAAAACAGAAAAACCACCTTTTTTTACGGAATTTTCTACCCCTTAATTTTTATTCCTCGTCCAAATTTGTGCTGTCGATGAGAAAAAAATCGATTGCTTGAAACCATGAGAAAAAGTTTGTTAATCCAAAACCAAATGCTATGAGTTTGAAACGATTATTGCACATTGATAAAAAGCCTTGGTGCAAAGGGCAAAAAAACAGTTGGCGTTTATTTATGTTGATAATGCCATTGTTGTTACCAATATTATTGCTGGCCCAAACAGCAAAACAAGTGACTGGCACGATAACCGATGAAAAAGGAAACCTGTTATCAAATGTATCGGTGGTTTTAAAAGGCACAGGCAACGGCGTAAAAACTGATGCATCGGGCAAATTCACCATTTCTGCTAAAATTGGCACCGTGTTGCAAGTAAGTTTCACAGGTTATGAAACTGGACAAATTACTATTGGTGAAAAAAATAATTACACATTGTCGTTAAAAGAAAAAGTGGGTGAGCTAAGCGATGTAACGGTAGTAAATATTGGTTACGGTTCGGTGAAACGAAAAGATTTGACGGGAGCTGTTGGCAGCGTCGATATGAAAGATCTACAAAAAGCACCTGTTCGCTCGTTTGATGAAGCATTGGCAGGCGCGTTGCTGGCGTATCTGTAAGTTCAGCTGATGGACAACCCGGCTCTGGAATTAGTATCATGATCAGGGGAGTGAGTTCTATTACCCAAGAAACAGCACCTTTATATGTTATTGACGGGTTTCCGGTGGCCGCTTCCAACTTCAATACCAACCAGTTGGATCCCAATAATATTGAATCGATAGAAGTATTGAAAGATGCTGCCGCAACAGCAATTTATGGTGCAAGGGGAAGCAATGGCGTAATATTGATTACTACCAAAAGAGGCAAAAATGCCCCACCAAGTATTGCGTTTAATACTTGGTACGGCGTCCAAAAGAATATTAAACAGATGAAGATGTTGAATACGGTAGATTTTGAAAACTTACAAATAGACAACACGCTTACAACTGCTGCGCTCATCAGTCCAACACTATACCCGCCTGTGTATACCAATTACGTGAATACTACAACCGGCCAAACCTATAAATATTTTACGGATAGTACACAGCCGGTTTCGATGCAAGATTTAATGTTCCGTACCGCACCCATGCAAAATTATTCCATCAATATCAGTGGTGGAAATGCCGATACAAGGTATTCAATATCAGGTAATTATATGGATCAGGACGGTACAATTATTAATTCTGGCTATAAAAGGTATTTGGGAAATGTAACGTTGGATTCAAAAGTAAATTCAAACTTGAAAGTTGGTTTAAATGCATCTTACACTTACACCCAGCAATATGGTATTTCACCCTCGTCAGTGGCCAATGGCGCTAATTCTGGCAGTTTGATGTATTCAGTTTTAGGATACAAACCTTATGTTACAGCAGGGGATTCTAACTACAATGCACTTTTGGATGCGCCTGTAGAAAACGGCGTTACGAATGCCAATAACTATATTTTCAACCCTTACCTTAACCAAAAACATTTAATACGGACAAATAGCGCTGGTAATTTATTGGCGAACGGTTATGCGGATTATGCCTTTACGCCAAAGCTTCACCTAAAATCTACCATCGGTATTGCCTACACAACCGGACAAAGCGTAAATTTCAACGACTCATTAACTTTATATGGCAGCGCCGCAACTGCTGTCGGTTCCCAAGGCCCCAACGGTTCAATCAACAATAGCACGTTATCTATTTGGTCTAACGAGAACACATTGAATTACAATACACAAATAAAGGGTGTCCATAATATTTCACTATTGGCCGGTGTAAGTGAACAAGCTTATAAAGCATCTGCTTATGGCCTATCAAATACGGCACTTAGCAATCCCGGGTTGGGTATTTCTGGTATTGCACAATCTAATACTGCCGGTTTGGCTGGTGTTAGCGAATCGAGTGATAATTGGACGATGGCTTCACTTTTTGCAAGGGCAACTTATAACTACAATTCCCAATATTATTTAACCGCAAGCATACGCCGCGATGGATCATCAAAATTTGCAGCAGGAAATTATTGGGGCAACTTCCCGGCAATAAGTGGCAAATGGCAAATAAGCAATGAATCTTTTTGGAAGGGTTTGAAAAAAGTAATTTCAGATGCCGGAATCAGGGCTAGCTACGGCACTTCGGGCAACAATAGAATCAATTCATTTTCTTATTTAACCCAAATAAAAACGGCCATCAGTGGTTATGGTTATACGTTTAATGTGGGCAATCCGCAAAGTAACCAAGCAACCGGAGCATACACCAGTTTGTTGGGCAACCCAAGTTTAAAATGGGAAACAACAAAGTCAACCAACGTAGGTTTAGATCTGAGTTTTTTACGTGGCAACATCAACCTTACTGTAGATGCTTACAACAGAAGCACATATAATTTGCTGTACAGCGCACCAACCCCAACTTCAACAGGTTTTACTACGCTGTTGGAAAATATTGGAAATTTACAAAACAAGGGCTTGGAAATTAGTGTGACCACAACCAATATTAAAACAAGAAATTTTTTATGGACATCCAGCTTTAATATTTCTTTCCAAGGTAATAAGGTGCTGGCTTTAACCAATGGGCTTGAATCGGCACCGGTTACTATTTCTTGGAACAATTCAATCAGTTCTGTCCCTGCCTATATGTTAAAGGTAGGTAAACCGTTGGGCCAAATGTATGGTATGATATGGGATGGAAATTATCAATATAGCGACTTTACTAAAAACACCGCAGGTCAATACATTTTAAAAGACAATGTTCCTACCAACCAAACTGCCCGCAGTAATTCTAATACGGCGTTGCCACAACCCGGGGATATAAAATACAAAGATTTAAATGGTGATGGGCTTATTAACGCAAGCGACGAAACGGTAATCGGTAGGGGGTATCCTGTACATTTTGGTGGCTTCGGCAATAATTTTACCTACAAGGGTTTCGATTTGAACATCTTTTTCCAGTGGAGTTATGGTAACCAGATACAAAATGCCAACCGTATGATATTTGAATCAAACAGTTCTGGCATCAATCAATTTGAATCTGTAAAAAACCGGTGGACACCGCAAAATCAAAACAATACCTTGTTTAGGGTGGGCGGTGCTGGGCCAAGTTATTATTCTACCCGTACTATTGAAGATGGTTCATATTTAAGGCTTAAGACAGCGCAATTGGGATACAGTTTGCCACAATCCTTGCTAAAGAAGTGGGGTGTAAAACAAATCAGGTTGTATGTTTCAGGCCAAAACTTAATAACCTGGACAAAGTACACAGGCAGCGACCCCGAGGTTTCTACATTTTATACTACGTTAAGCCCTGGCTTTGATTATGGTGCCTACCCAAGGGCAAGAACGTACACATTTGGTGCCAACCTAACATTCTAAATCTTTAATAAACTAATTATGAAACGTATTCTTTATTTCATCTTGTTGTTTACAGTGATTGTAACGGCATCCTGTAAAAAATTCTTAAATACAGCGCCCGCCGATACCGTTACTACTGACAATTATTATCAAAACGCTACGCAGCTGAACGCAGCATTAACCACCGTATACAATAAGTTTATTTCTTATGGATTTGGAACTGCTGGTCAAACAATAAACTGCAACCTGATCTATAGCGATGAGGCGATTCAAGACTACGCCCCAGTTTTTGTTTACGACTATACCAATTCCTACATTGGTAATCTTTGGAGTGGGATGTATCAAACTATTTACAATGCCAACCAACTGCTCGCAAATATTGGGGATGCCCCGGTTGATACAGCAACCAAAAACTATATTACAGCCCAAGCTTTGTTTTTAAGAGGGTATGCTTATTATGTGCTAGGCAGTCATTATGGGGGCGTGCCAATTAGGTCGGCATTGCCAAGCTCTACCAATACCAATCAAGCTAGGGCCAGTTTGAAAGATACTTATGCGCAGGCCGTATCTGATATTGAAGCAGCTATCCCCAGTTTAAAAACAGCATCCGTAACGGCAACATCAAGCCGTGTTTCACAAACGGCTGCGCAGGCATGTTTGGCAAGGGTATTTATTACCATGGCTGGCACAGGTTCTATTGGGCTTTCGGATACTAAATATTACGACAGCACCATTTATTATGCCCAACAGGTGGTGAATTCTGGCCAACATGCTTTGTACACTGGCAAACAAGGTGCTACCACTCCAGATAGTAGTTATGCGTATATTTTTATTAATGAAGCACAGCAAATTGTCAATTACAAAGAATGTTTATGGGAAGCAACTTTTTCGGGAAACGATAACACATCTTCCGTTACTTTTCAAGGTACGTCGGGCTGGTTTGGCGGCATACCGTATCAATCAACCCTTAACGATGGAAGTATTGGATATTGTTTTAACGGAATAAATACACCAAGAAGTTTGTATATGCTTTATGGTACAGGCGACTTGCGGCGTGATTGGGTAATTGCACCTTATTATTACGGCGGGGCTTGTACCAGTTGTGCCACCTCTTCTGCAGGTGTAACGCATGTAAACTATGCGTCTACCAATCTATCTATTTACGCACGTTCAGTGGGTAAATGGAGAAGGGAATTTGAAACCTATTTGCCCAAAAGCAAATATTCTTCCCCCGAAAGTTCACCCATTATCCGCTACAGCGATGTACTGTTGATGTTGGCAGAAGCAGAGTTACAATCGCCCAAGGGAAACCAAGCTGATGCGCTGAACAATGTAAATATGGTAAGAAGACGGGCTTATGGAGTAAATATAAATGCCGCCAGTGCCACTGCTGATTTAACATCGCTAACGCTAAACAATATAATCGACGAACGTGAACGCGAACTTTGTTTTGAAGGTGAACGCTTGGTGGATTTAAATCGCTGGGGCATTTTCCAAACGAAAATGGCGGCAGTACAGGCACAAATGATAACCGATGGGGTGCCATCAGCTAATCCAACTTATTTATTTATTGGTGCCCCAGGCTCAAGGACTATGACTTATGCGTATGGATATCAAGGTGTTGCAAACGCTGCAAGTTCTTCAAAATTTACCTTGTTGCCGATACCAAGTGCAGAGCTAACCACAAATTCATTATGTACGCAAAACCCAGGCTGGTAAGCAAGGGTAAACCAATGTTATTTCTAATTTAAACGAAAAATGAACCATGCGAAACCATCATATTTTAAGCATTGCGGCATTATTGATATTTACCGCTTGCAATAAAGATATCCCGTTAAAATCACCTTCATTTGGTGTTACGGCCGATAGTGCTTCTTACAAAACCGGCAGCACCGCAACTTTTAAGTTTACAGGTAATCCTGACAATATCACTTTTTATTCAGGCACTTGGGGCAACAGGTATCAATATTCAAAACGATATAATGATACCAGTGGAACGGATATCCTTACTTTTTCAACTGCTATAACTACAGCAGGTGCCAGCGGCTCATTGTCGTTATTGGTATCAACCGATTTTTCTAACGATACAAGTAAAGTAAGTAGCGCCACTTGGACAGACGTTAGCACCATCTCGCCAATAACCTGGGCAACCGGAACCACTACTGTTGCATCAGGTTCAATAAACCTTACTAGCCTAAAAGCAAGTGGCAAGCCAATTTATTTGGCCTTTAAATATTCAGCCACTGCTGGAACAACACAAGCAAAATGGACCATTTCAAATATTACGCTAAACCACAAACCAACAGGTGACACCACTTACACCATTTTAAATGCAGCAGCCATCAATCCGGTTTATGCCCCAGCTTCACCACAATTAATATCAAGTCCGGGTTGGGCGGCCGTAAATATTAGCAGAAACCCAACCGCAGCCCAATTATGGACGCCAACCGTGGGTATTGCATCGACAGCAGCACTTGTTATTGCGGGCAATACAACTGCCGCGTCTTCTATCGCTTCTGAACAATGGATCATAGCTGGTCCAATTGATTTAACACAGGTGTTGCACGATGTTCCAACGGCCATAGTTAAAAATACTGCTTCGTTAAATGCAAGTGCGTTAGCACCACCACTCACATATAAATACACATTGTCGGGTAAC
>CAWJTH010000192.1:0-15361 GCA_963845495.1 uncultured Chitinophagaceae bacterium | reverse complement strand
TATGTTGCTGCACTTCGTTGAGTTACGTATTGTTTTACAAAACTGATCGTTCGGGAAGCCGTGTAATACGTCATGATGGAATATAATGCGGTTTCCAATCCCAGTTCTATTGCGGCAATTAAAAAAATAATGATGTTGAGACCCAAAATAATTTCACTTATGGTGAAGCTGATACGTTTGCCGGTGTACATGGCTAATACTTCAATACCATCGAGTGCACAGCCACCACGGATGGCCAAGCCAACGCCGATACCCATGAAAACACCGCCAAAAATAGAGACCAACAATTTATCGGAAGTAACCTGCGGATAGGGCATAAATTGCAAACAAAGCGCCAATCCACAAACAGCAGCAAGGGTTTTCCAAGCAAAGCTTTTATTTGCCTGAAAAGCGCCCATGATGATAAAAGGAATATTGGCCAAAATGATAATGTACGAAATGTAAGATTTGTGCTCTTGATGCATCAGCATCTCGTTTATAAGCAGAGAGATGCCAGTTACGCCTCCATCAAAAAAGGTGTTTGGCACTAAAAACCCTTTTAGTGCAAAACCGCAAAAAAGAATACCGGCTACAACATAAACAACATCAATAATTGGTTGTGGTAATTTCATAGTATGTTGTGGTTGTTTTGTTGCCGCCAGCGATTTAAGCTGCAACAAATGCAGTTGTTTTTTTTCGTTACGCAATTGTTGTGAAGTGGTGGTAAAATAATGGTGGTTTTCAAAAAACCCGATTTGTAATGTATCCCATTCATCAGTTGTGTAAATGTTTCCCAAGGCTGCAAATTCTTCTCTTAAATTATTTGCCAGAGTGTTGTAATCGTCGCGGCCAAGGTAATCCAAATCAGCATCGGCTAAAATAGCTTCCAGTTTTGTATTTGGATTTTGCGGTAATTTGGTGGCCATTATCATATTACAAACCTGTTCAATTTGCGTTTCATTGTATCCGCAACTAGGCAATAATTCCTTGGTAATGTTACAAGAAATTTCTTCATGGTCTTTTGCTTGAACCGTATATCCTATATCATGGCACAATGCAGCGGTCTGTAATAGTATCAATTCCTCGCCCGAAACATTCTCTTGTTTAGCAATACTTGTAGCGGCTGCCAATACATCGTAAGTGTGTTCAATAGTATGATAGGTAAGGATTTTAGCCAATCCGGCTTCCAATTTTTCCTTTACATTTTTTTCTGCTTTCTCAATATCCATAATATCTATTTTTTCCCAGCCCAATATATCAACTTTTTGTGAATGGTGAGTGGTGAATAGTGAATGGTCAGTGGGCAATATTATATATCAAATATTAGTGTGCTAGTTGCTTTTTTCTTCTAAATCTTTAATTTCTGTTTCAATAAATTAAAATCCAATGGTTTGGTTAAAAAATCATCTGCGCCTAATTGCATGGCGTTGTCGTAGTTTTCTTGATCGCCGTAAGCCGTAATCATCATTACAGTTGGTGGTGGCGCATAGTGTTTTTGCTTTACTTTTTTTAGCAATTCAAGGCCAGTCATGCCGGGCATATTTATGTCTGAAAGAATCAATATCACTTCGTGGGCATTTGCATCTAAATAGCGCAAAGCTTCTTCACCGGATAATGCAAATCCAAATTCAACTTGATGGTTACGTAGTTCTTTTCTAAACTTTTGTTGGAATAAAAACTGCACATCTGGCTCGTCATCAACAACTAATATTTTCATAGGAAAAGTAGTTAGTACTTAGTAGTTAGTAGTTAGATAAAACCGTAAGCTTGATTCTAAAACGTATTTTTTATTCATAATTAGAACTTAATTCAAACCGGCAATAAAACGGTAAACTGCGTATATTCTCCTTCTTTGCTATCTATTTCAATTTTGCCTCCATGGCCTTTTACAACAATATCGTAACTTAAACTAAGGCCAAGGCCGGTACCTTCGCCGGTTGGTTTGGTGGTAAAAAACGGTTGTAAAATTTTATCTTTTACCGCATCGGGAATGCCTGTTCCATTGTCCCAAACGGCAATCTGCAAAACCTTGTCTTTCAATACAGTACTTACTTTTACTGTTGGTTTATAATCAGCGCCAGCTATTTTTTGCTTGTGTTGAACAGCGTAAAAAGCATTGTTGAAAAGATTGAGCAGTACCCGCCCAACATCTTGCGGAACAATATTTAACTGTGGGATGTCCGGGCTAAAATCTGTAACCATATTTGCGTTGAACGATTTGTCTTTTGCCCGCAAACCATGGTAACTTAGCCTAAAATATTCGTCTGCCAATGCGTTGATATCGGTTAATTGCCTATCGCCTGTATTGTTGCGGCTGTGTAGCAACATGCCTTTTACAATACCGTCGGCCCGTTTACCGTGGTGGATGATTTTTTGTAAATTTTGTTTGATATCGCTTGCAATGGCTATTGCTTCATCGGTATCCCCTTTTTTAAATTCTTCTTCCATTTCGTCGAGTAATTCGATACTTACCTCTGAAAAATTGTTCACAAAATTCAAGGGATTTTGTATTTCATGCGCAATGCCTGCGGTTAATTCACCTAGCGATGCCAGTTTTTCTTGCTGTATCAATTGCGCCTGCGTGGCTTGCAGCAGCTTAACCGTTTCCTGTAATTCATTTTTTTGTTTGGTCAGTTCCGCCGTGCGTTCAGCCACCTGCAAATCAAGCTGGGCATTTTTTTCGCTAACCGCTTTTAATTCTTTCTGTTGTTTTTTTGATGTTGCCCAGCGGGCAAAAATCCAAACAAAGGCAGCGGTAACAGGCAATTGAAAATATTCATTATGTATGTTATAAAAGTCTTTATTAAATAGTGGTATAACCAATTGGGCAATGCCGCTTATAAGGCAAGTTATCAGCAGTGGATAATAAGTGGGAACAAAAAAATGAAAAGCTTCAAAGTCGGGCTCTCTCCGAACAAAAAGAAGAATATATACAAGTAAAAAAGTATTTATAAAAGTTGTGGCCGGTTCTTTTAAAAAAACAGCCGACAACACAAAAATGCCGATAACCGCCCAAAAACCTAAATTGATTTGATTGCTCCATTTGGCATAAATGGCCGTAAATTTATATACTTTTTGTAAGCGCTTTATTAAAAACAAAGCAGCCACGCAAGGAAAAATACCCATGCTCCAAAAATATCTTAATTTATGGATAAATGGCAATCCTTGTTATTTGGATCATTACTAATAAGTGGCTAGATTAAAAGTAATTAACCAAATGCAGGTATTTACCTTTTTTCGAAGCTGTTATATTCTTCATCCGTTACCGGGTGCATCCAATTTACAATCCCCTTTTCTGAATTGGGGGTGATGGAAATATGTGTAAATTCGCTATCGGGCGTTGCGCCGTGCCAGTGGATTACATCTGGCAAAATTTTAATGACATCGCCTTTGTTTAATAATTGTATCGGTTTTCCTTTTTCTTGATAATAGCCTTCGCCTGCTATGCAAATCAAAATTTGCCCTGCGGGATGATTATGCCAATTATTGCGGCAACCTGGTTCAAACACCACATTGCCGATTGGGCAATTAAAAATATCGTCGTTGTTAACCAGCATTTTCAACCAAGCCGTTCCGGTAAAATAATCGGGGGATGTTTTTTCGCCCTTGGGGAAAATCGCATCTTTATTTTCTGTTGAATTCATTACTGTAAATTTTTGCAAATATGTGATTGATGTTGGCTGTTTTATTTATACGTTTTTAAACTTATTAATGTTGCTCCGGTGTAAGAAGTTTTGTAAATGACAATGAACCTAACTTCAGTTTGCCATCTTCTTTTCCTTGTTCTTGCTTTCTCATTTTTTATTCTATTTCTTATTTCTTATTTCTTATTTCTTATTTACTTCGCGTTTATTTCTACTTCAATAATACTCAGCGTTCCCTTTGCATTAATATCATCGCGAGCAACCCCGTCATCCAATTTCTTACCGCCTACTTCCACTTGGTTATTTGCCTGCGAAACGCTATTTCCCAGTAATTCAATTTTTACTTTGCTACCCGTTTGTGGTTTGCCAATGGCCGTAAAATAACCCAGATTTTTAGTGGTGGGTCCTCTAAAAAATTCTTTTCCATCAACAGTAATTAATAGGTTATAAATCCTTGTCCTAAAATTGTTTAGTTTCAACCGCACTTCACCAACATTGGTCGGATTTTGCCAATTGGTATTCTATCCAAGCGGTGCTTAAATTTTTATCGTTATGCCATTCGGAAGCTTCGTTGTCATCATAACTTCTATTGGCTGAATCCGAATTGGCACCTGCGGTTGCACCGATTATTTCAAGCGATTTTTTAAATGGTTTAAACGATGGCGTTGATGGTGTTGGGCCACGTTCCAGGTTCGATTTCAAGCCATCATTTGGCATAACCGTAGCCAAACCATTTTCTGTTTTAAATGGAACCGAATATAATTCCAGCGTAGCTGGTTTTAAACCGTTAGAAGTAGCGGTCACCACTATTTTTCCGGCCTGCGTAGTGGTGCGGATGAATACCCGGTTTACGCCGCCTTCAACAGGCAATTCCTTTGCCAAAATAAAATTATCAGGGCCTTGCGCCATGCCGCCACGCCAAACGGCTGGGCCGTTTATATCAAACTTTATCATGTTCAATTGTGTGGGGCAACGGTTGCCGTTTGCATCCACAACTTCCACTTGCACTAAGGCTAAATCTTGTCCGTTTGCTTGTAACCCATTTGGGTTAATTATTGGTGTTAGTTTAACGGCAGCAGGCGCACCAGCGGTGGTAATTTGTGCTTGACAAACAATTTTTCCAGTTTCATCAAAGCCAGCGGCAGCAATGGTTCCAGCCTCAAACTGTATATTTTTAAATGTATACAAAAAACGGTTCGATTGTTCTCCAAAACCGATGATTTTACCATTTATTTTCAACTGTACCATATCGGCCGACGATATCACATAAATATCTTTTTGCACATTGTTTTCGTAGTTCCAGTGGCCAATAATATGTATGTCGGGATGCTCCACATCCACCCAGCCATCCCACATAATTTTATTGGCGTAGTAATTTTCTTTGATGATGCGCATGGCGTCCACTTCGCCGCTACGCCTAAAATTTTCGGCTCCGCGATGGTGCGTATTGCTCTCGCTGAAAATGATATTTACGCCACCGCCGTTTACACGCTTTCCGGTTCCTGGCCGCTCGTGCCAATACTCGTACCAACGTGCAATATCTTCTTTGGCATGACTATCCATGTTGCGGTTATATTCACTGGCATCCTGCCCTTGATGCAACGGGCCAGCGCCATCTTTGTGGTATGGAAAAGTATATTCGTCCCAATATTTGCGCAGGCCTTCGTCCCTGCTAAACTCCATTTGCCACATAGGTTTGCCGGCGCTTTTGTTGATGTATAACATTTCGCCGCCATATTCTGCCTCCTTGCTGTCGAGCATGTTGCGGCTACCAATGGCTCTTCCACCAAACGGATCGTATTGGTTGCGAAGGCTTTTCATTTCTGCCATGTGCGCCTCGCTAATTTGGTTATTGCCACATTCGTAAAAAATAATACTGGGATTATTGCGGTTATAAATCATGGCGTCACGCATCACATCTTTGCGCTGTTGCCATCTTCTGCCGTCCACATCTTTTTCTGAATCGCCGGCAGGCATGGCTTCCATCAAACCAACACGGTCACAACTTTCTACGTCCTGTTTCCAAGGCGTTACGTGCATCCACCGCACCAAATTCCCGTTGCCATCCACAATTAATTTGTTGCTGTAATCGCTTAGCCAAGCTGGTACCGAATTGCCAATGGCTGGCCATTCGTTGGTGGTGCGCTGCCCATAACCATGTATTTGAATTACACGATCATTTAAATAAACCATACCATTTTTAAATTCTGTTTTTCTAAATCCGGTTTTGGTATTTAATTCATCTTGTGTTTTTCCCTCAACTATTAAACTGGTTTTTACATTGTACAAATAACCATAACCCCAACTCCAAAAATTTAAATTATTTGTTTTAGCGGTAGCATTTAAAATTGTTTTATCTCCAGCTTTTATTTGTGTCGTTTCGCTTGAAAAAGAATTAATTAATTTATTGTCGATGTCAAAAACCTGCACCATTAATTTAACATCAACGGGTTTTGATGACTCGTTTTTTATTTCATCATTTACATGAATAATGGCTGTTTTATTTGGTATGTCATAATCGGTTCCATAAATATAAACACCTGTTGTACCAAGGTTACTAATTAATGGCAATGTTTGATAAACCGGATCCACAATATGCAAATAAACATTTTTATTGATACCGCCGTAATTGGCATAAAAATTTTTATCATTCCACTGGAACGTACTACCAGTAAGCTTTTCATGATAATTCCAACTGTTATCAATTTTGGCAGCTATGATATTATCAGCTCCATATTTTACGTCATTTGTAATATCAAAACCAAACGCCATAATGCCATTTTCGCTTAATCCAATTGATTTACCATTTAAAAAGAATTCACCGCCATGTCTAATTCCTTCAAATTCAATAAATATTTTTCTGCCTTTTTGCGAAGCATCTATTTTAAAATGTTTGCGGTACCAAGCAATGCCCGTACTTAACTCATCAATCGAAACTTTAAATGCATCGTTTTCATTCCAAGCATAGGGCAGCGTAACTTGTTTCCAATTTTCATCATTAAAATTATCTTTTTCCACGCCGGTTGTATCGCCAACTTTTACTTTCCAATCGCTATTAAAGTTGTATTTAATTCGCTGGGCATTAATTGTTAAAATACATAAAAATGAAATTAAAAAAATTGCTATTTGAATTTTAAATTTCATTTGATTGGTTTTCGATATTTATTTTTAATTCTTTTTTTACTACCGATGGGCGTTGACTATCGGTAGCAATGTCGTTCATTCAGGACTTGCGAGCGTGTTGTCTGGCTTCTTGTTTTAACTAAAATTTCATATCCAACTTCCAATTATCGGCCAACGTTTGTGCTTCTTTTTTAGTAAGCTGAATAACAGCAGGATGTTTTGGTATAGAAAAATTGGTTGTTTTCATAACGCCTTCGTTAAAATGGCCCAGCGGAGTGAAGTGATTGAAATCTGTGGTTTCCATAAAGCCAAAATTGTGTGGATGGACACTGTAGATATCATACACCAACACCCACTTGTTCTCGCCAATACGTTTAAATATAGTAGGAGCTTCACAACCACCTTTTTCGGTATCGATCCAGGTAGAGTCATACACATAACCCGTTGTTAATGAATCAGAAACAGCTTGTTTAATACCTGCTGTTCCATCATGCGAGCAATAAAGCATGTGAAACTTATTGCCTACTTTGGTAATGTCTGCATCTATGTAGGGAATACCTTTAGGATATTCAAAAATGGGTTTCGGCATTGTTTCTAACTGTGTAAAATCAGGGTTCATATAAGCATAGTAAACCTTTTCTTTCCCTTTGCCAAACCGCATGGTAAAATAGATCATGATTTTTTGTTTTGCTTCATCATAAATCATTTCTGGCGCCCAGGCGCAACCAATGTCGGCCAGTTCGGGGAAAGCTTTATCGACCCGCAAAATGGTGTGCGACCAATGTACCAGATCAGGTGATTTTAAAAGGACGAGACCGCGGTTGTTGCCCCAGCCGTATTGTTTGCCATCACGTTCCCATTCGGTAGTGCGATAACCTTCTTTTTGCGCATAAATATGCAGATCGGTAAGCGCCATATAAAACAAACCATCGGGCGCCCGGTAAATGTATGGATCGCGGATGCCTTTTTGATCGGCGATGGTATCTCCGGCAATAATTGGGTTTGCGTTATTTACATCGGTAAAACTATACCCATCCTTGCTTAAGGCCATGTATAAGCCATGTGTGGCATCTTTAAAATAAACCATCAAATAAGCGCCCATGTCCTTTTCTTTGGGTAATTTGTTCTTTTTCTGGGCAGAACTATTGAACGTAATCAGAACAAAAAAAATAAGCACGGTTAAATAACCATCGATTTTTTTCATATAGCAATCCGTTTAAACTTTTACTTTTCTCAGTGATTAAAGCAAACATTAAGTGTCAGAATTACAATTATTCATATACCTATTATTTCATGCAGAAAAACTGTTGGTTGAGGTGAAAATCTAGTTTGTTATTTTTTGCTTTTATTTCTTGTTCACTTGAAAACTTTCAGCTTGTGACTTATTTCTTGTTCCTTGATTTCTTGTTCCTTGTTCCTTGATTTCTTATTCTTTGATTTCTTGTTCCTTGTTCCTTGATTTCTTGTTCCTTGATTTCTTGTTCCTTGATTTCTTGTTCCTTGATTTCTTGTTCCTTGATGCTTGCTCCCGCTTCCTTATTTTAAATATCCATTCAACTTACAATCCGGTATCATTTTTAATCCTTTAACTACCGAAGCGGCATTTAATTCAGCACCTACATTTCCGGTATGTGTATGTTCTTGCGGGAAAAATGGCTTTACAGCATCTGCGCCCAGCTTGTCATATTCATCCGCAATGATGCCGTTTAAATCAATAAAAAATACGCCGGTTTTATCGGCTACTTGTTTACTCCAACCACCATAATTTTCTCCATTGTTGCGTTTTACTTTGCCGTTTGCCCATTCGTTGCGGGGGATGGGTGAACAAATAATAACTGTTGCGCCTTTTGCTTTTGCATCGGTTACAAATTTGGTCATGTACCAGCCGTACGTGTGTACAATTTCCTGTTTTTTGGTAATGGGGTTATAAATCTCTTTGCTTTCATCGCCAACACCTTTTATGGTGCCACGGGCACGGGCGGAGTCATCCAGCGGACTGCTGTCGTTGTGGCCAAATTGCATCATCACAAAATCACCGGTTTGTATTTTGACCAACACTTTATCCCACCACCCTTGCGTTTGAAATGTACGGCTGCTGGTTCCACCCAATGCATCGTTTTCCACGTTTATTTTTGCTGTGTTAAAGTAAGGTTCAATTACGCTGCCCCAGCCCCATAAACCATTGCTGCCATCGCCTTTGCCATTTTTAACCGTGCTGTCGCCAACTAAAAAAAGGGTCGGCTTTTTATTTTGCTTTAATAAAAAAGACGACAATAAAATAAAACCTAATAATGCAGCAGTAATTAATAATTTATTCTTCATTTTATTAATTAAATTTTTAATTAAATTATTTTTTATTTAAATCGTTTTAAATAAAATCCGATTGGCTTCGCCCAACGCTATTAGATGTCGTCCCGTTGGGACTTGCAGGTGGCCTGATTTCTTGTTTCTTGCATTCTTGATTTCTTATTACTTTATTTCAAGTATTTATTTAATGAACAATCGGGCAATTTTTTTAATCCTTCCACCACCGATTCTGCATTAATGGTAGCGCCTTCTACATTGGTGTGTGTATGTTCAAAAGGGAAAAGTGTTTTTACTTTTTCTGGTCCCAATGCATCGTATTTAGTAGCCGTAATTTCATTTAAATCAATAAAAAATGCACCTTCTTGTTGGGCAACTTCAGATGCCCATTTGCCATAATCTTTACTGGCACGGATTACTTTTCCATCTTTCCATTCGTTCCTCGGAATCATGGAAGCAATTAATACAATTGCGCCTTTTGCTTTTGCTTCCCGAACAAATTTGCGGAGGTAAAACCCATACGTATGCACGGTTTCAGGCTTGCCGTCGGGCCAAACCAAGTCTTTTGTTTCCTCACCAATTCCCGGCAAAACACCTCGATAACCAGCTTTTGTGGTATCGGGTTTCGAGCCCTCATTGTGGCCAAATTGCATAATTAAATAATCGCCCTTTTGTATTTTGGAAATGACCGAATCCCATCTTCCTTCTTTAATAAAAGTGCGGGTGCTGCGACCGGCCATTGCCCTGTTCATTACATTAATTTTGGTCGAATCAAAATAGTTTCCAATTAATTCCCCCCAACCGCACATGGGCCTGCTTGGGTTACGAACGGTGCTATCGCCAATTAAATAAAAAGTTGGTTTTTTATTGTCAAAACTAATTATTGCGACGGCCGTAATAATTAATAAAAGAAAAGCAAATTGGTATTTTATTTTCATCTTGAACCTAGGATTAATAAGGATTAAATGGATTAGAAGGAAGCTATATCAATTCCGTTTTTTAATTAAAATTATCAAGTGTTTTTAATTAGCACATCAGCAAATTATCGCATTAGCTAATTTTTCTTAATAATCACGATATTCGGTTTCGGCGGTGTTTTCATATCATTTCCAAAGAAATAACTAGTGTGCGGCGGTTGGTTGTAGCCCACATTTTGCCAAACCAAACTTAGGCGATATTGTGGATCTTGCAATAAAGTAACCATGCGTTTTGTTGATGGAATTGGGGTTGAAAAAATACGCAGTTCTTTGCCATCGTTAGTGCGGTACATCACTTCCTCACGCCAGTCACCAAATAAATCGCCGCTCAATGCCGGATTAGACTTTGTGCCGTTATTCGATGCACAATCATACATTTTAGCATCAAACATTTTTACCATTTGTGCATTTTTATAATCCCATTTAAAAATATTGGTGCCATCCAATAATTCATATAAAGGATCGTCATCCCACTGGATAATAAAATTTTGAGAACGTGGTGCAGCGCCAATTATTTCGCCTTTGCAAGTTTTCAATCCTTCTTTTCCACCCCAACATTCAGCGCCGGGGTAACGTGGATCAATATCTGCGGCCACGCCCCTGCCAACATCGCTGTCCATATCGCCGGTAAAAATAATCTGGCCAGTTTTGGCATCGTACATGGCACTGCCTGGGCCTTTTGTGCCATCCTCAATTTCGTGGATGCCATACACTTCCAAGCCAGGCCGACTCGGGTCCAAATCACTTACATGGATAGCATCACCGTGACGTAACCCGGTGGTATACAAGCCTTTGCCATTATCATCCACACACATACTTCCATATATAATTTCATCTTTTCCATCGCCATCCACATCAGCTACGCTGAGGTTGTGGTAGCCCATTCCGCTGAATGGATTTGAGGCGTCTTTGCTATCGAAAACCCAGCGTGAGGTTAGCTTTCCGCCGCGCCAGTCCCAAGCGGCCAACACCGTACGGCCATAATATCCGCGGCACATCACCACGCTTGGATGCACACCATCGAGGTAGGCCACACAAGCCAAAAACCTGTCTACCCGATTACCATAACTATCGTTGCCGCCATTGCCGCCAACACCGCCCCAAGCACCAATGTTTCCACGTGCGGGAATGTAGTTGGTAGTGGCGAGCTCCTTGCCTGTACGGCCATCAAAAATGGTGAAATATTCAGGGCCGCTCAAAATTCGGCCTTCCATTTGTTTGCTGCCCGTCATCCTATAATCTTTGGTACTGTCGCCAATTACCTTGCCTTGGCCGTCGATGGTTCCATCGGCAGTTTTCATGGCAATCTCGGCGTAGCCGTCGCCGTCTAAATCGTACACCATAAACTGCGTGTAATGTGCACCTTCGCGAATGTTTTTACCTAAATTTATTTGCCACAACAAAGTGCCATCCATTTTGTAAGCCTGAAAAATGGGCGGATCGGTAAAACCGCCCTGCGAATTATCGCGGCCGCGGCCAACCTGATGCAGAATAATCTCGTACTCGCCATCGCCATCCAAATCGGCCACTGATGCATCGTTTGGCATGTAACCGGGAATCTGTTTTAGCGGGATAGATAAATACGGCTTTGCATTTGCTGGGAGCTTGAAAGCTTTACTAGCACTCAATTCTTTCCCATTTTCCAATACTTTAACAACATAGCTGTTTATTTTTTCGGCATCAATTTTCTCGTCCAAAAAATCAGTGGCTGTTGTAATTGGCTGTGCATTTAATTTAACCATTTTTCCGTTGCCCACCGTTTTGTACACATCAAAAGCAACGGCATCGTCATCAGTTGCCAACAAGCGCCAACTCACCAATGCGTTTCCTTTTCCATCGGCTGTAACGTACAGACCGCGATCAAGGTATTCCATTTGCCGCTGGGCAAAAAGGGAATGGAAAGAAAATAACAAAACAAATAATAACCTCACCCCCGTCCACTCTCCACAAGTGGCGAGGGGTGCCTCGGCTTCACTTCTTGATTTTTTTTTAAACATTCCGTTATTTATTTTAATTTCTTGATTAATATTTCGACGTATTTTTTGGAGACCAGCTTTGGCAGCAATGATGGGCTTTTGTGGCGACGCTCCGTTGAGGCTTTTGTTTTCCATGTCGGCATTCACTTAGCAAAATCTTACTTTACCGATTAAAAATCCCTAAGTTCTAATACCGATCTTCAAAATAATAATTCGGTTTTCTTGCAACCCTGTCAGGGCGAAAGCCAAGCCCTGACAGGGTGCTGTAAATATCAACCCCATACTTCATTTCAAACCTTTTGCTACACCTTATTTAACGTTAAAAAACAATTACCAATTTAGCTTTAACAATGCCACCGCTTGGCGTTGCAAAACAATAGGGATCATCAGTTTTCCGTCTGTTGTTTTTTGCATTGCCACTTTTCCTTCCTGCGCCAACATGCCCGCTTTTTGCAACGCTGAAACCTGTGCTGGTGTTGGGTTTTGTGGCGAACCCATCGCCTTCCAAACTTCATAAGAATTGCTGTGGCTTTTATCGATCAAAAACAAAATAACAGCCACTTCTTTTGCCGGGATATTTGTAAATTCCACTTGTACGGCGGCATCGTTTCCAGTGCTGTCGTCATCGTGGTAATTCCAAACCATGGCGCAAGCCGAACGGTTATCTTTTGAAGCAATCGCACTAATGTCATTTTCATCTCTTACGCTTGAATCACGAATCTTTTCCAATGCATAACCATGGTCGGAAACGGCTTCAATGCTTTTGCCTTTCATTTTGCCAAACATGCGAAAAACGTTTAACACGGGTTTGTCAACACCGTTTGTTGCAAGGTCGCGAAAACCGTAAAACCAAGGCTGGTCTTCAAATTCAAAGCTCCAAGAAACGGCACCCTTCAAGTTTGTTTTGTACAGATCGGCCAATAAATATTTACGGGCAAAACTGGCAGCCGTATAACTGCTGTACATGGTTCCGTTACGGTAAGCGTTTGCGGGATCGGTTTTCATGCCGCAAGCTGCGCAACCTTCTGGGTCGGATTCGCCGATTACCACCGGCAAATTTTTTGTTTCGGGATTAGACGCAATCAGTTTAAAACCATCGTTAATATTGCGGAGCTGCCGGCCCATATCCATACGCACATGTCCGTTTACAACTTTCGGCGAGCCTTTGGCATGGAATAACAACAAATCCAAAGGGCTACCGATTTTTCCGGTTACATAATTGGTGTCGGAAAAGCAGTGTTTGATAAACGCTTTTTGCCATTTTTCGCCGCCGCCGGTTACATCGGTGCCGCCGATCCTTGCGGTCGGTAAAGCTCGTTTTAAGCCATCGGCGGCATAATCGTACAGTTTAAAAAATTCTTGCAAAGTTCCTTTCCAATAAGCACCATTTGGTTCGTTCCAAACTTCCCAATACCAACTTTCTACCTCTTTTTGTCCGTAGCGTTGCACGCAATGTTTCACCCATTCGTAAATTAGGTTGCCCCATTTTACATAATCTTTTGGTGGATAAGCCCACCCGGTAATTATTTTATCATACGGTTGGCCGGGCTGCCAATCGTGTTTGTAAGGTTGTGGTTTAGTGGATAAAGCTTCCGGCATAAAACCGATTTGTGCCAACGGTTTCATGCCACGTTGCACGTAGGTATCAAAAATGCTATCGGTAATATGCCAGTTGTACACAGGGTTTCCGGCTGCATCTTCGGTGTAAGCGTTCGTGCTTCCCCATTTTAAGGCTGGCTTTCCATCGCCGCTGGTTAGCAAATTATGGCAGCGCATATACACCGGCGTAGGACTTAAGGCCGCCAACTCCGACAACAATTTTTTGCCATCTTTCATGTAGGTGTAGTTGGGCTCATCGTGGCCAAACCACGCCCAAATCGGCGTCATCTCGCCCACTTCTTTTTTTAGGTCGATAGAAATTTTTGCTTGGTCGGTTTGTGCGTTCAATTTCACAACCGTTAGTGCAATCAATCCCACCCAAAAGAAGATTTTTTTGTTCATGTTTATTATTTAATTAACGGGACGCACCCTATGTTGTCGTTTCCACAAATAGGTGAATGACCTCATTTGGTTTTTCATCATAGTTTGATATCGAGAAAAGGTCAATCACCTTATTTGTGAGTTTTTCACCATAGTTTGATGTTCGAGAAAATGTTAATCACCTTATTTGTGAGTGTTCCATCTTGGAGCTTGTTCCTTGCTCTCTTTCTTGTGCCTTGCCTTCCTTGATTTCTTATTTAAAATTTCTTATTCCTTATTTTCTCTCCTCCAAAAACAGCCCCGTTTTATCGGAGCTGTTTCTAGTTTATTAGTAAGTTGTCACATAGTTATTACCAGTTAAAAGGTAAATACCAATTAGCGGGATTCATCAACTTGGCTTTTACAGCACTTGCTTGCGCATTGTTTTCCAATAATAGCTTGTTGTAAATTTTATTAGCCAAGTAACTTGGGTCATTACGGCGCATGGCCACTCGCATCAAATCGGGCCAACGTTCGCCCTCATATGCTAATTCCAATCCTTCTTCGTCTACAATAGAACTTTCAATCGAAACAGTGCTATCTCCTACAACAGGCACCTGCGTTAACCTAGCCTTACCACGAATGCCGCCATTTTGGTAATAGTTACCACGATAATAAGGGTGCTCACCTTGACGTCCATCAAAATTATAAGGGGCAATATCATTCAAAGTATTTTGCCAGTTGGTTACATCGTCCGATGACTCAATCTTTGCAGGCACGGAATCATAAGCGGTATGTATTCCGAAATTAAGTAATGCGTAGGCTAATTTATGTCTACTGTCCCTATTGGCAGCCTCCGCAAAATGTAGGTGGGTTGTAGAAGCACGCATTAAAAACCATTTCCCTTCTTTTATAAGCGGATTAAGCGGCGTTAACGTGGTTTCGCCTAAATAATTATACAAATATTTTACAATCACAGGTTGCCCAGAAAGGGTGCGCCAAGTCATTTGACCGCGGGCATCGTAAGGGTAACCAAATTGAGATGTTTGGCTGTTCCAATTATTCATGGCCAATTGGCTGGGTTTTACAAGGTAACTGCCACCCATGTTAGAAAACAAGTCGATAAAAGGATTGGCTGGTGTGTTGCTATTGCTGAAAGGCATGCACCATAGCCATTCGATATTGAACAAATTGTCTTGCGTCCGCGCAAACATCGACCGCCAACCTTGTGAATTGTTATCTATCAGTGAGTATACGTTTTGCTCCTGGTTACGAGTATATTGTATGTTCAGGTCGGCATAACTACTAACTTGGGCGTATTGCTCTTTAAAAGCATTAAACACAGTGAAGGTGGAGGCATTGAGCGTATAACCTCGGGGGGGGCAAAAATGGAGCAGCC
>CAWJTH010000191.1:0-11196 GCA_963845495.1 uncultured Chitinophagaceae bacterium | reverse complement strand
GTTCTTCTCCACTACTAACAACGGTGGCTTGCTTGATCCAGATAACGGGGAAATGAATTGGTCGGTTTCAGATTTTGGCGGTGGTGGTGTCAAAACAGTTTTATAGGTACCATCTTTTTCAGATGACTTATCCTGCTCTCTTTCAACCGCTTTGTTTTGGATTCCACTGGCCATCACTGTTGTATCCGTGGTTGTCGATGTAACAGAATCTTTTTCGAACGATGTTGTTGCTTGGCTACAACCAACGGCCAATAAAACCATCCCTAAAAATCCAAATACTTTACTGTTTGTTTTCATTTTTTATTTTATTTAAGGTGAAGAAAAAGCAGTAGCTAAAGCTTTGCGATTAGCAAAGAAGTAATGCGGAAAAACTAATTTTAAATGATGCTTTTAAGATGCCGTTTTATGTTTCTTTACATATTTAGGCTAAAAAATTATTGAGGGTTATCAAAATATATAGGCACAGAAAGATACGTTTTCATGTTTGCACACAAATTTTGACTGACAAAAAATAATCGGAAAAAAAATCGAACTACAGCAAAAAATCGTTATTGATTCTGGGCATTTTTTAAGCGCCAAAATGCTTCTGCCTTTTATACAAAAACAAAAAAAAGGTTTTGTTAAAGAAATGATAATACCGTTTCGCTTGAGAATCAAAGCACCTTTCCTAAATGTTCTTTTTGCTGCAACAAATTGTTATTAAATCACTCCAATTTTACATCTACAGCATTATACTTTTCCACAAAACCACTAACCTTTATCTTTGCCAGCCTGCCATTGTGGCCAGTTGCGGCTTTGCTGCACTGTTTTTGAAGACATAAAAAACATTTGTAAAAATTATTTCGAGACTAATAACAAACATATTTCATGTTAAAATTTTTGAGTAAATTATTTGGCGGTGGCAAAAGTGAGAAGGATGTAAAGTCGCTACAACCCATCGTTCAAAAAATAAACGAATATTTTGCGAGCTATCAATCGCTCAGCAATGATGAATTGAGGGCAAAATCCGCCGACTTCCGGCTTCGCATAAAAACACATTTAGAAGAAATAGATGCTGAGATAACTGCCAAAAAAGCAGAAGGCGAAGCCTTACCAGTTGACAAATTACAAGAAAAAGACAGCATTTATAAAGAGGTTGACAAATTGGTAAAACAGCGGGACGAAGCAACTGAAAGCATATTGGATGAAATATTGCCCGAAGCTTTTGCCGTTTTTAAAGAAGCTTCCCGGAGGTTTAAGGAAAATAGCGAGCTTTCATCAACCGCTACGCAAATGGACCGCGACTTGAGCGTTACCAAACAATATGTACGCATACAAGGTGATCAAGCCATTTACAAAAACACTTGGTTGGCCGCCGGTGGCGAAATTACCTGGAACATGGTACATTACGATGTTCAGTTGATTGGTGGTATTGTTTTGCACCAAGGTAAAATTGCCGAAATGAGTACGGGTGAAGGTAAAACTTTGGTAAGTACCTTGGCACTTTACTTAAACGCATTAACCGGCGAGGGCGTGCATTTGGTAACGGTAAACGATTATTTGGCCCGTAGGGATAGCGAATGGAACGGCCCGTTGTTTGAATGGTTGGGGGTTTCGGTTGATTGCATCGATAAACACCAACCTAATAGCGACGAGCGCCGCAAAGCATATTTGGCTGATGTTACTTATGGCACCAATAACGAATTTGGTTTTGATTATCTACGCGACAACATGGTACACTCGCCCAACGAAATGGTGCAGCGCAAACACCATTTTGCTGTTGTAGATGAAGTGGATAGCGTTTTGATTGATGATGCCCGTACGCCGTTGATTATTAGCGGCCCCGTTCCGAAAGGCGACGATCAGCAATTCCATATTTTGTTGCCACGGGTACAACAATTATATGAGGCACAACGCCGCATGACCAATCAATTTTTGATTGAGGCCAAAAGGAAATTGGCCGATGGCAACGATGATCCAAAAGATGGTGGTTTAGCGTTAATGCGTGCTTTTCGCGGTTTGCCCAAAAGTGGCGCCTTGATTAAGTTTTTGAGCGAACCGGGCATAAAAGTAAAGCTTCAAAAAACCGAAAACTACTACTTGGCCGACCAGTCGAAAGAAATGCCAAAAGTGGATGAAGAATTATTGTTTTACATCGATGAAAAAAATAACCAGGTTGATTTGACCGACAAAGGTATTCACATGATTACCAAAAGCGGCGAGGATCCTGAGTTTTTCATTTTGCCAGATATCAGTACCAGCTTAGCAAACATCGAAAAAAGCGATGTAAGCGCAGAAGAAAAATTGCAGCAAAAAGAAGCGGTCATCAACGAATATACTTTGAAGGCCGACCGCATCCATACCGTACAGCAATTGCTAAAAGCATATACCTTGTTTGATAAAGATGTGGAATATGTGGTAATGGATGGCGAAGTAAAAATTGTAGACGAACAAACAGGCCGTATTTTGGATGGCCGCCGCTATAGTGATGGTTTGCACCAAGCCATTGAAGCAAAAGAAGGCGTAAAAATTGAAGCTGCTACGCAAACCTATGCCACCGTAACCTTGCAGAACTACTTCCGCATGTTCCATAAACTGGCGGGTATGACGGGTACTGCGGAAACCGAAGCAGCAGAATTGTGGGACATTTACAAATTGGATGTGGTAAGCATCCCCACCAATTTGCCTGCCATTCGTAAAGACGAAGAGGATTTGGTGTACAAAACCAAACGCGAAAAATACAAGTTTGTAATTGAGGAAATTGAAAAGCTACGTGCCGCCGGAAGACCGGTGTTAGTAGGTACCACTTCAGTTGAGGTAAGTGAATTGTTAAGCAAAATGCTGAGCGGCAAAAAAATTCCGCACAATGTTTTGAATGCAAAACAACACGCCCGTGAAGCGCAAGTGGTGGCTGAGGCAGGTTTGGCAGGCGCCATTACCATTGCCACCAATATGGCCGGCCGTGGTACGGATATTAAGCTTGGGCCAGGCGTAAAAGAAGCAGGCGGTTTGGCCATTATTGGTACCGAACGCCATGAAAGCCGCCGTGTAGATAGGCAATTGCGTGGTCGTGCTGGTCGTCAGGGCGATCCGGGTTCTTCTCAATTTTTTGTAAGTTTGGAAGATGATTTGATGCGCATGTTTGGTAGCGACCGTATTGCATCTTTAATGGATCGCATGGGTTATAAAGAAGGCGAAGTGATACAACACAGCATGATTTCCAAAAGCATTGAACGTGCGCAAAAGAAAGTTGAGGAAAACAACTTTGGTACCCGTAAACGCTTGTTGGAATATGATGATGTGATGAACAAACAACGGAACGTGATTTATGCCCGCCGTAGCCACGCTTTGTTTGGAGAAAGATTAGCGTTGGATATCGATAATGCGTTTTATATTACTGCTGCTAACCTAGTAAATAGCTGCAAGGAAAGCAATGATTATGAAACGTTTAAGATGAGTTCCATTATTAACTTGGGTATTGATACCACCATCACTGCCGAAGAATTTGAAAAAGGGAAAGAACAGGACTTGACGCAGGCTTTGTACGATGAAGCTATTGCCAATTATTTGGCCAAAAAAGAAGAAGTGGCCAAGCAAGCTTTGCCCGTTTTCCAAAATATAAGAAATACGCAAGGTACACATATTGAAAATGTGGTGGTTCCATTTACAGATGGCCGTAAAGCCATGCAAGTACAAGCCGAGCTTGATAAAACAATTAAAACCGGTGGCCATGAATTATTGAATGCTATGGAACGTGGCATTACGCTTGGCTTAATTGATGATGCTTGGAAGGAACACTTGCGCAATATGGACGATTTAAAACAAAGCGTACAAACCGCCAGTTATGAACAAAAAGATCCGTTGGTGATTTATAAATTGGAAGCATTTAACCAATTTAGCCGCATGGAAGGCGAATTGAACAAAGAAATGGTACAATTCCTTTGCCATGCCGGTATTCCGGTGGAACAACAACAAGAGGTTCGCCAAGCTGCCCCGCCCCCACGCACAGACATGAGCCGCATGCGCACCCGCCACGATGAATTGGATGGTGCCGGCAACTTAGAAACCATCGACGGCGGCGGTAGTTATCACGACCCAAGCGAAGTGACCATAAAACAACAGCCTATTTTGGTAGGTCCGAAAATTGGTAGGAATGACCCGTGCCCTTGTGGAAGTGGTAAAAAGTACAAGAACTGCCACGGGAAGGAGGCGTAGTGAATTATTCTAACAATTGCTATATTTACATCTTAAATAATAATTATGAATGCCACACAATCAGTTAGAATTTATGAAAATCTTAGGAAAATATTTCAAAAACAATGAGGATGCAAAAACAGTTGTTAGTGATATTGAACAAGTTATCGACAACAAATTTGATTCTAAAAAAGGGATTTTTCTAACAAAAGAAGACAAAGTAGATTTAATAAAAGCCATTTATTTCGTCGGTTTTATTCAGTTTTTGGCAATTGTTGGTTCTGTTTTAGCTATTATAAAATTTATGAAATAACACAACAAAAAGAAATGAATGAAAAAGCATGCTATTTACCAAGCATGCTTTTTCATTCATTTCTTTTTGCAAAATATAATTTGTAATATTCAAATTATATTTTTCTTAGTTACCATTACAGCATTTAGTCTTACGGCAACCCAAAAACCGCTTGTATGCTAGCAAAATTTGAATAATCAAGGTTATATTCTTGTTTTTGCAAATAGCGGATGCTTACACCAATTACTTTTATAGCATCTACATTTTCCGAAGCACCTTGGGTGCGAAAAATAGAAATGGTTGAATAAACTAGATTCCCATCAATTGAAAAATCGTATTTGTTGTTGCCGGTAGTTCCCGAAGGCAATAAATAATACCTACCCGCAGTAAAAATATATGCATGAAATTGGTATTTTTTGGCACTATCGCCCGAAATGCCACTTAATATCCCCGTCATACCTTTTTGCAGTTGTGCTGCATCGTACACAAATTGTACTACATCGCTTTTAGAGTTCGTTTGCGATGGTAAAACATTTACAGGATCTATCACCAAAGGCGTACAATTAATCAATTGGTTTGGATCAGTATTGCTGCTTTTTGAACAAGAAGTAAAAACTGTTGTGATAATGGCTACAATGAAAAAGAAATTACGCATTTTTAAGTTTTGATTGTGTTTCAAACATCAAATGCAGTTTAGAAAATTTCCTAATGCTAATGCAGGTTTGATGTTTTTCTATTTTATTTATTACAAGACGTGTTTTTAAACGAAAAAGTTCCTCCAAAAACAAAATTTTTCAAAATAAAAGTAGAATAAATCTAGTTCACAATAACTTTTTTTTAAAAATTAGACTACTTTAAAGAAACAAAACTTGATTATCAGTCGCTTGCGTTCGATAAAAAACAGAATTTATTTTTTATTAGCGATTAAATTCTATAAAAAAAATTCCTGCCCATTCCTTTTTGCTAATATTTTCTAATTTCTTCCTTTTAAAAAAAAATTGTCGAGTAGCTAAATTCCAATATTAGAAGTTTACTCAGCTACTTAACTTTACACCCATGTTGAAGCGACTTTACATTAATAATTATGCTATTATAGACGAACTTACCATAGATTTTATGGCTCATTTTAATAGTATAACCGGCGAAACTGGTGCAGGAAAAAGTATTTTAATGGGTGCCTTGGGGTTGGTACTTGGCCAACGTGCTGATGGACATGTGCTACGCAACGATCAAAAAAAATGCGTAGTGGAAGCTACTTTCGGAAACGTGAATCGCGAATCATTAGTCGGGAACGTGAATCATGAGACGTCAGTTGTGAATGATTCTCCAATTTTAGGGTCTACTCACGATTCACGTGTCACGGCTCACGATCAAGATTTACGTCTCGCGATTCACGGTATTGAACGTTTTTTTTTAGATAATGAACTGGACTCCGACGAATATATCACCATCCGCCGCGAAATAACCACCAATGGAAAGAGCCGTGGTTTTATAAACGATACGCCCGTAAACCTTACACAATTGCGGGAACTAACCTCGATGCTGGTGGACATGCACCAACAATTTGATACAATCGAACTAGGCGACGACGACTTTCAAAGACAGGTGCTGGATGCGCTAGCCAACCATAGCGAATTATTGCAGCAATACACTACCGTTTACAAAAAATATATCGACGTAAGAAAACAATTGGTGGCTTTGCAAGAACAACAAGCACTTGCAAATAAAGAATTAGATTACCATCAATTTTTATTTAATGAATTGGAAGAAGCTGGATTTAAGGAAAATGAATTGGAAGAATTGGATAACGAGTTACAACTGCTATCTAATTCAGAAAATGTAAAACTGGTTTTATCGACTGCTATATTTTCATTGAAGGAAAACGAAACGCCCATTGTACAGCAATTGAAAAGCATGGTGCAGCAAATAAATGGGCTTAAGTCTAGCCATCCAGATATTTTATCGATCGTTGAACGATTACAATCCACCCAAATAGAATTGGCAGATATTACAGATGAAATTGAACGCATCAACGATAATACAGGCCTTGATCCAGAACGTTTACAAGCCGCTAACGAAAGACTGGATGCTGGATACAGGTTGCTTAAAAAACATGGCGTTCATACTACAAACGAATTGTTGGCCATTCAAAAAGATATGTCGGAAAAACTACAACAAGTGCTAAATATCGGTGAAACCATCGCCGAAAAAGAAGCAATGGTAAAACAGCTTTTTCAGGAAGCTAGCAATATTTCACAAAAAATTTCAACCAATAGAAAAGCAACGGTACCCGGTTTTGAAACACAAATTATTACTTTACTAAAACAAGTAGGCATGCCGAATGCAAGGTTAAAAGTTGAGATTTTATCAACCGATTTACAAATCCATGGTGCTGACCAGATACAGTTTTTGTTTGACGGCAATAAAAGCAACCGATTTGAACCCTTACGCAAAGTGGCCAGCGGCGGCGAATTAAGCCGATTGATGTTGGGGATTAAATCAATAGTAGCTGGAAGTATGCAATTGCCTACACTTATTTTTGATGAAATTGATAGCGGCATCAGCGGTGAGGCAGCAAGGCAAGTTGGCATTATTATGAAAGAATTAGCCAGCCGCCACCAGGTGATTGCTATCACGCATCAACCACAAGTGGCGGCCAAAGCTGATGCCCATTATTTTGTTTATAAAAGGGAAATGAACGGCTCCGTTCAGACGCAAATGAGGCTTTTGGACAAAAACGAACGGGTTGATATTATTGCCAATATGCTGGCAGGTGAAAATCCATCGGCTACGGTACTGCAAAATGCTCGGGAAATGATGGGGATTTGAATAAATTACCCAATAGTTGAAAGTAAAAGATGACAGCATTATCCTAAAAATCAACACAATTTGAATTGCACATCCTTACATTTGATGTTTATTTCAATCAAAAAAATACATAACAAATAATTACATGGCTTACAATTTATTAAAAGGTAAAAGAGGAATTATAACCGGCGCTTTAGATGCCAATTCGATTGCGTGGAAAGTAGCTGAAAAAGCACACGAAGAAGGTGCTACGTTTGTATTGACCAATGCCCCAATAGCCATGCGCATGGGCGAAATAAACAAACTGGCCGAAGCAACAAGTGCTAAAATTATTCCGGCAGATGCCACCAGCATAGACGATTTGACCAAATTGTTTACCGAATCGCAAGAAGTGTTGGGCGGTAAAATTGACTTTGTACTGCATTCGATTGGTATGAGCGTAAACATCCGTAAAAAAGTGCCATATACCGAATCAAACTACGATTTCTTTCAAAAGGGAATTGACGTTTCTGCACTTTCATTGCACAAAATGTTAGCAGTGGCCAAAAAATTAGACGCCATTAACGAATGGGGAAGTGTTGTTGCACTTACTTATATGGCCGCACAACGTACCTATCCTTTTTATACCGACATGGCCGATATTAAAGCGATGTTGGAGTCCATTGCTCGTAGTTTCGGCTATCATTACGGGGTTGAGAAAAAAGTGCGAATCAATACCGTTTCTCAATCACCCACCAAAACAACTGCTGGAACCGGCATTAAAGGCTTTGGCAGTTTTTTTGATTATGCCGATGCCATTGCCCCGCTTGGAAATGCCACTGCAGAAGATTGTGCAAATTATTGCATTACTTTATTTTCTGATCTTACCCGCATGGTTACTATGCAAAACTTGTTTCACGACGGCGGTTATTCATCAACCGGAGTAAGTGATTTGGTAATGGAAAAATTGGGATTGGAATCGTGAGTCGTGAGTGGTTCACTAATTTTGAACTTGTATTTCTAACTTATTTATTTTTATCGTGAAAGTTCCATTTGTTGGGACTTTCTCACGATGACAATTCATGTCTCACGGTTTAAATCTTCATTATTATGGACTGGATACAATTTTGCGGATATTTTGGTTCTTTTCTTTCGGCCATTACTTTTATTCCACAAGTATTAAAAGCTTGGCAAACCAAAAGCGTTGGCGATTTAAGCTTGGTAATGATGCTGATTGTTGTATTAAGCACGTTGGTTTGGCTTTTTTATGCTATTATGAACACCCCTATGCTAAAGCCCGTAATCATTGCTAACGCAATAATTCTTTTTCTAAGTCTCTTGCTGATTTATTTCAAATTCAGTTTCGCGAAAAATAAGTCTGGACTGTGATTTTGGTGATTTATTTGATTGGTGTGATTAATGCACAGCTTATTCAAATCAAATAAATCACAGTTCACATAATTTTTTTATCTCCATCAAAATTGGGTTCCAGCCTTCGCCATTATTGTAAGCCTCTTTGTATCTTTTTTCGCCTTCCGCAGCATGTTCAAAACCGCCTTGTGTAACGGTTAGTTCAGTTTTACCATTATCTTCGGTCAAGGCATAGGTCACATCTAAATAATTTTCTGGTACATCAGGCATAGAAGGATTGTTTGGGTCGATTACCGTGTAGACCAATAATTTTTCGGGTTCTATTTTCAAAATATACCCTTTCACAAAAACCATCTCTTTACCCTCATAGCTGCCTTTCCATAACAGTTCGCTGCCCACTTTCCAGTCAGAAACGGTTTCGCAGCCAAACATATATTTTTTCGTTTGTTCGGGGTTTACTAGCGCATCCCAAACGTTGGCCACAGGGGCATTTATGGTGATTATATTTGTTATAATTAGTGGCTCCATATTTTCATTTTGTACTGATCAATCAAAAAATTAACGGGCTGGCAATTCTTTTCCGTTGTGGCAGGTTATGCAGGTCACCATTTGCGATGTTGGTTTGGTGCTGTCTTCGGTAAAATATTTTTTGTTCAACTCGTTGGTCATCGTCATCATAAAACGTGCCTCGTCTTTTGCTGGTTTTGCGTCGCTGTTAAAATCAAGTTTGGTGGGGTCGTCGGCCCGCTGTGCATGGCAATAATTACATTTTATACCCAAAGCAACGTTATAACTATCCATTAACTGGTGCAAAGAATCATGGGAGATATCTTGTGGCAATACTTTTAGATTTCGTTGGCGGGGCTGTGGTTTAGGTTGTTGGTCTTGAAAAGACATAATCGCAATAGCAACTATAGCAAATAACCCCAATACAATAAAATATTGTTTCTTGTTTCCCATGTTCAATTTTTAAATTAAAAATGGAAAATATTGAATTATTATGACATTTGAAAAAATCGTAGAAAATTAAACATCAATTAACAAGGTCTATTTTACGCCATAATTTCTTTCGCCAAAAAGCAAGCTACCGATACGCACCATGTTGCTGCCAGCTTCAATGGCCATTTTATAGTCACCGCTCATGCCCATGGAAAGGGTTGTTAGCTTTGAATTTTCAGCTTTAAGCTGTTTTAAAAGACTATTTAAATGTTCAAATTCGGTTTTTACAATTGTTTTGTCTTCAGTGTTGGAAGCCATTCCCATAAAACCTAAAATTTGCACATTCGAATATTTGCTTATTTGCATATTTTCTAGTTCGGCCTCATCCATCCCAAATTTTGTTTCTTCTTTGGCAATAAAAATTTGTAGCAGGCAATCGACAACGCGGTTTATTTTTCCGCCTTGTTTATTTATTTCTTTCAGCATTTTTTCGCTGTCAACGCCATGTATCAAATACACAAACGGCACAATCATCTTTACTTTATTGCTTTGCAGATGCCCAATAAAATGCCAACGGATATCTTTAGGCAAAGCCGCTTGTTTTTCTAATAATTCCTGCACATAATTTTCGCCAAAATCGCGTTGGCCCAAATCGTATAATTCCATGATAGCTGCATTGGGCTTGGTTTTGCTTACGGCCACAAGCGTTACGTGTTGGGCATCGCATTCATTTTTTATTTGTTGATAGGCTTCTTTATTTACTGCCACTTTTGCTATTTTATTTACTGCAAATAGAAACAAGTTTTTTTTAGTGGCAAAGCGAAGCTTGAAAATGGAACCAAAGTCAGAAAGGAACGGAAGCAGCACAAAAGAGTAAACATTGCCGGAAAGGACGGAAAACGAAGAAGAGCATTTATTCTCCTATTATCTAGATCCTTTCCGGCTTTATAAAAACAAGGCTGTAAACCCTTTATTTGTTTTATAAATGGATTAATCAGCTTTTGCTTCCCCTTGAAAATATAGCGATAATTATAGCCACAACTACAACCACAACTACTATCCCAACCCAAACGCCAGCCTTAAAAATACCCGCAATAGCAGAACAACTACTTATTAAAAACATCATTGCAACTAGCAAAAAATAACTGAATTTTTTCATGGGATAAGATTTTAATATGAGTTATCAAAACTTATGCCTACCACCCGCGCAAGCGGGTAAATAGGTAATTAGGCAATTGAGTAAATAAGAAAAAATCAAAAATTAATTACCTATTTACTCAATTACTATTTTAAAATCCCCCTACTAATTACAATCCGTTGCACTTCGCTGGTGCCTTCGTAAATCTGGGTAATTTTTGCATCACGCATCAATCTTTCAACATGGAATTCTTTTACAAAACCATAACCACCGTGTATTTGCACTGCTTCTGTGGTGGTCCACATAGCAGTTTCGCTGGCAAATACTTTGGCCATGCTGCTGCTTAAAGTGTAATCTACATGTTGGTCTTTTTCCCACGCAGCTTTCAAACATAATAATCTGGCCGCTTCAATTCTGGTGGCCATGTCTGCCAATTTAAATTGAATGATTTGGTGATTCATAATTTCTTTACCAAAAGCTTTGCGTTGCTTGCTGT
>CAWJTH010000190.1:0-12513 GCA_963845495.1 uncultured Chitinophagaceae bacterium | reverse complement strand
AAAAAAAAAAAAAAAAAAAAAAAAAAAAAAAAAAAAAAAAAAAAAAAAAAAAAAAAAAAAAAAAAAAAAAAAAAAAAAAAAAAAAAAAAAAAAAAAAAAAAAAAAAAAAAAAAAAAAAAAAAAAAAAAAAAAAAAAAAAAAAAAAAAAAAAAAAAAAAAAAAAAAAAAAAAAAAAAAAAAAAAAAAAAAAAAAAAAAAAAAAAAAAAAAAAAACATGGCCGAACTAATACATTATTAAATTTAGTTCAATTTTATTAGGCATAGGAAATGAACATAAACTATTTAAATACTTTTAAATTTGAAGCAGATTAGCAGTCTTACTTACTTGTTATAACCGTAAAGAAAAAACAGTTGCCTGTTTGAATGCTCTTTATAATTGCATTATACCTAGCGGCTACTCATTTAACGTTTTTTTGGTTGATGATGCCAGCACTGATGGTACATCTGAAATTATAAAAGAAAGATTCCCTAACGTTATTATTGTACAAGGCACGGGGTATCTATATTGGAATAGGGGAATGCACTTGGCTTGGAAAACTGCAAGTGAACATGCTGATTATGATTTTTTCATTTGGCTTAACGATGATACTTTCATTTTTCATAATGCATTAATTGAAATGATGGATTGTTCTAAAGTTGCAGGACAAAATGCCATTATTTGCGGTTCTACGTTGTCTCAAAAAAATAACCAGCATACTTATGGGGGTAAAACATTGGATGGGAAAATGATTATCCCTAATGGTACGTTGCAAAAATGCGAAATTATACAGGGCAATTTTGTATTGATAAGTAAAAGTATATATGCAGAAGTAGGTAATATTGATGAGGTCTTTCCACATGCTATAGGCGACCACGACTACGGGTTAAGGGCAATAAAGAAAGGATTCAATCTATTTATCGCCCAAAATTATATTGGTTATTGTGAAGAGCACGAAAAATTGCCTAAATGGTGTCTTAGCGAGGTGCCTTTTACCAAAAGAATAAAATCTCTTTATTCTCCTTTAGGTAATGCCCATCCCAAGTATTATTTTATTTACGAAAAACGGCATTTTGGACTTTTAATTGCGGTAAAGCACTTTGCATCTATTCATTTGAGACTTTTAATTCCTCAACTATGGAAGTGAAAAATTCCTTTGTATTTCAGGCGGACGACGAAGTAGTAAATAGTGTTTATGAAAATGATGACAATTACATTGTTGAATATGATAATAAAGCTATAAAAGAATATTGTATACTTTATTTTAGTAGTAACAATATTTATTTTCCAAATTCGCCTAGTGCCTTTGAAAAAAATATCGTAAAAAAAAATCGTTACGAGTGGTATGCTAATAGAATAACGGGCTACAAACATATTTTTTTAAGAGACATAAAAAAACAATGGTATGTATCGGGGATTAACAGTACCATAAATACTCCTAAAAAACTATTAGAATTTCTAATGAGAGAAACTTCTGGTTTTAAGATTATTACATTGGGAAGCTCAGCAGGTGGATTTGCAGCTATATTATATGGTCAGTTGTTAAACGCTGAATTAATTTATAGTTTTAATGGCCAGTTTGAGGTAAAGTCACTTTTAAAAAGTTCAAATGAAACTATTGACCCATTACTTTTTAGAAATCAGGAAAACAAATCCTTACTTCCATATTTTGATGTTAAACCATTTATAAAAAAGCCACAAAATGTATATTATTTCCATTCCCGAAAAAGTAAATGGGATGGCGAGCAACGTAAACATGTAGATGATTTGGCTATTAATGTAATTTCATTTAATACAAAACATCATGGTATTCCGTTTTTAAAGTCAAATTTATCTTTTGTTTTAAATTCAAGTGAAAAGCATTTACGACTATTATCAAGTAAAAATAATCATCCGATAGTATTTTCTATAAAGGCAATTGGGTTTGTAAATACTGTAAAAGAATTGAAAGTTATTTTGTTTTCTGTATTAAAAAATATTTTTTTTAAAGAATCTTTTAAAAGCTAGCTATTATTAATTTGGGATAATTCTTTTACCAAGCACTAACTACATACGGCGCAAAACTTTATTAATTTACGGATGTATTTCCCAACCCAATTGTCATAAATATGTGTTTTAATACACCAATATTGTTTTTGATTTTTAATAGGCCAGACACTACCCAAGAGGTTTTCAATCGAATAAAACAAATTAAGCCACAATTTTTATATATAGCAGCAGATGGTCCACGTGCAAATGTTCCTGGTGAAAGAGAAAAGAGCGAAATGGTTCGTGATATAGTAACACAAGTTGATTGGGACTGTAATGTTAAAAGTCTTTTCCGCGAACAAAATTTGGGTTGCAAAGAAGCTGTAAGCTCCGCCATTACTTGGTTTTTTGATAATGTTGAAGAAGGAATAATATTAGAAGATGATTGTTGCCCGGATTTGAGCTTTTTTGAATTTTGCCAAGTACTTTTAGAAAAATATAGGAATAATAATAAAATCCAATTTATTGGAGGAAATTATTTCCAAAGAAAGACTTTTGATGATTGGAAAAGTAGTTATTATTTTTCTAATTATGCCCATATATGGGGTTGGGCTTCTTGGAGACGTGTTTGGAAACAATATGATGTTGATATGAAAGATTATAGTCCTGAAGCGTCAGATAAATTATTTAAAAATACTTTTAATTCAAATTCAGAAAGAAAATACTGGGACAAGGTGTTTGAAAAAACAAGCAGCGGTCAAATAAATACATGGGATTATCAGCTTACCTATTCTTTATGGAAAAATAACGGTATCAGTATTACACCAACCAAAAATTTGGTGATAAATCTTGGGTTTCAAAATAACGCTACACATCAATTCTTGGAAGACTCTTATAAAACTGGCTTGAAATCTGATAAGATGTATTTTCCATTAATTCATCCAAACATTATTGAAATTGATAGAAATGCAGATAAGTTTACTTTTACAAATTTATACAGCCATTCTTTAAATAGGCTGGTACGAATAGCTTTTGAAAATAATATTTTTATTTTAGTGAAATATTATTTAAAATCAAAACTAAAAAAAAGTGGAAGAAGGTAAGACATCAACACTTTCATTTAACCTAATTAGCCCAATAATATAATTTTTGTAGCTGATTTGAATATCTAAAAGGAAGCGTATTATTTAGAAGTATAACTTGAATTGATACGAACAAAGCATTATTTTAAGGAAGTAGATTTCAATTTAACTTTCTACATTTTATTCATATATTATTGATATGGAATAAGAAACAGATTTATATGAAAAAAATTATACCAAGTTTGAATGGGCTACGGGCATTAAGTATTTTATTTGTTTTGTTTTCACATGTTTTGCTGGCTAATTTTAATAAATCAGATAATCCCGGAGGGCAAGTTGGTGTACAGATTTTTTTTATTATTTCGGGCTACCTTATAACAATTTTGCTTTTACAAGAAGAAGCAAAAAATAATACAATAAACTTAAAAAAGTTCTATTTAAGGAGGACAATAAGGATTTTTCCTGTCTATTATTCTTTATTATTTGTATATTTTTTATTGCAGATTAGTAATGTTTTAAGCTTTTCAACTGCATCTTGGATAACATCTCTTTCGTATACCAAATATTTATCTTATAAAAACAATGATTGGGAAACAGGTCATTTGTGGTCGTTGTCTGTTGAAGAACAATTTTATCTTCTGTGGCCATTAATATTTAAATTTTTTAAAAAGAAGAGAGTTATTATTGCTTTTTTAATAATTATTTTCGCCACAGCAATTAAACTATTTACTGAAATAAGCGACAAGCATATCTTTGCTAGAGCAGATGCTTTAATGTGGGGCTGTGTTTTTGCAATATTCAACGATAAACTAAAAGTGATTTTTGCCAAGAAATGGGTTTGGATACTACCATTTGCAACCTTGTTAGTATGCATGCTATTTAAAAGAGTTTTTCATTTAACAGATTTAAATAGTAATATTATAAAAGCTTTCCTTGGTTCGTTCGGTCTTTTTACAAATCTTTCAATCTGCTTTATAATATTGGTTTCAATTTATTATAAAAATAACTATTGGTACACATTTTTAAATTCCAAGCCATTAAATTATCTGGGTATTTTATCTTACAGTATTTATATATGGCAACAGTTATTTTTTTCAAATAAAATATTTCCATTTTCTAAATTTCCTTATAATCTGTTCCTTATTTTTTTAGTAGCTAATTTATCATATTATACTATTGAAAAACCTTTTTTGAAATTAAAATCAAAATTCATTTTTAAAAATTAACGTATATTTCATTTTTGTACCTATATAAAAAACTTTGAAAATACTCCTTATCCATACATATTACCAAATAAAGGGCGGTGAGGAAGCGGTTTTTGAACAAGAGTATGCCTTGTTAAAAAAACACCAAGAGGTAAGGCGGCTGGTATTCTATAATAAAAGCGGATTGTGTGGGGCAATGCAGTTCTTCTTTTCAATATGGAATATTAGAGCGGCAACCAAAGTACGAAAAACTATACGTAAAAACCGCCCAGATGTAGTGCATATACACAATTGGCATTTCGCATCTGGGCCGCTTATCATCCGCACCGTAAAAAAAATGGGGATACCGGTAGTGCTTACACTGCATAATTACCGTTTATTATGCCCATCAGCTACGCTGTTTTACAAGGATCATATTTTTACGGATAGTCTTTACACACCATTTCCGTGGAAAGCTATCCGCAACAAATTGTACCGTAACTCTGCATTCCAAACTTTTTGGTTGGCATTCATAATATGGGCACATAAAAAAATGGGTACTTGGCAAAATGTAGACCAATATATTGTGCTTACCGATTTTGCTAAAACCCTTTTTTTAAACAGCACTTTGGGGTTGAAGGAAAGACAGTTTACAGTAAAGCCTAACTTTGTGCATTCATCGCCAATTAATTTTACTGAACGGAAAAGACATTTTTTGTTTGTGGGACGGTTGACGGAAGAAAAAGGCATCGGTGTATTGATTTCAGCCTTCGCACGATCTGGTTATCAACTCCAAATAGCAGGTAGCGGCCCTTTAATGGAAGAAGTGGGGCAGGCCTGCGAAGAATTTGAAAGTATTACCTACTTAGGAAGTCTTAATAGGGCAGAAGTTATTGCGGCTATGCAAAAATGTTCAGCAATTATTTTCCCATCAATTTGGTATGAAGGAATGCCGATGACAATCATTGAAGCCTCTTCATTAGGCACGCCTGTTATAGCCAGTAATCTGGGCGTTATGGCTTCGCTTGTAAAAAATGGGGACAATGGATTATTGTTTGAACCTGGTGATGTTCATTCCTTGCAAAATGTATTAGACATTTGGTCTTCTTTTGATGAAAGCGTCCAAAAACAATATTGCCGCAATGCAAGGGCTTTTTATGAAATGCATTACACGCCTGAATATAATTATACTATTTTAGAAAGGATTTATATGGATAGTTTTGGTAAACAGCCTTGCTAATATTAATAATTTGCTAATAATATTTGTATTCTTTTATCAGTAACATTGAAAAAAATTAAATTATATCCGGATTTTAATATTGCTCTATCTTAAAAAGATAATTAAAAGTAAATTGATGAAGATATTAAAGAATTATTAGAAAATGTGGAGATGCATATAGAAAATGTATGGGTTTAAAGTGGATGCACTTATCAAATTATTTGTCAATCAATTTATTTAATTATCACATCACTATTATGAAAAATTATGCACCGATTCTTTTATTTACGTATAAAAGATTAGAAGCATTAAAAAAAACCGTAGAAAATCTTCAAAACAATTATCTCGCAAAAGAAAGTGATCTTTATATTTTTTCTGATGGTGCAAAATCACCCCTTGATTTAGATAAGGTATCAGAGGTGAGAAAATACTTATCCGAAATTCACGGGTTTAAAAATGTTGTTATATACGAAGCAAGCACCAACAAGGGGCTCGCAAAGTCAATCATTGACGGAGTTACTAAAATTATAAATGAATTTGGTAGGGTGATTGTTTTAGAAGATGATTTGTTAACAACCCCTAATTTTTTATCATTCATGAATGCAAGCCTAAATAAATATGAACATAAACAAAACGTTTTCTCTATTTCAGGCTATTCATTCGATTTGGGTTTAAAAAATATAAATGAGGACATTTATTTATTGAATCGAGGTTGGTCATGGGGTTGGTCAACATGGAAAGATCGCTGGGATAAAGTGGATTGGCAAGTAAAGGATTATGCAGAATTTAGCAAAAGTAAAATCTTAAAAAGAAATTTTGCAAAGGGCGGCTCTGATTTAAATAAAATGCTCCAATTGCAATTGGAAGGGAAATTAGATTCGTGGGCCATTAGATGGTTTTATTCTCAGTTTAAAACTAAGGGATTAACGGTATATCCTATATTATCAAAAGTATACAACAATGGGTTTGATAAGGATGCCACCCATACTACGGGATCTTTAAAGCGATATATTCCTTTATTAGATAGAGATTTTAAAAGCGGATTTAATTTACCTCTTAATGTAAGTATTGATGATATGATATTAAAAAAATTTCAAAAGAAAATGGGAATCAAGGCACGTATAATATCCAAATTAGATACAGTTTTAAATAAAATATTTATATCAAATAGGAAAGAATGATCAAATTTATTAAAGGATTAAGGGACATTTTTCTTGTAAAAATCATTTGGCGTCAATACAAAATCGGAAAGGGATTTCATGCAGGATTAAGGGTGCGCTTGTGGGCAAGGGAAACGCTTATTATTGGTAAATCATTTTATATTGGGCGTGATTCTTTTATTGAAACCGATTGCATTATAGGGGATTATGTAATTATGGGTAACAGAGGAGCAATTGTTGGTAAGTTCGATCATAATTTTCAGGAAATTGGCACACCTGTTCGATTGGCTTCATCCATAAGGGATCAGGATTATAATTGGAAGGGTAAAAATTTAATTACAAGGGTTGGAAATGATGTTTGGATAGGGTATGGTGCAACAATTATGCAAGGGGTCACAATTAATGATGGCGCTATTATAGCTGCTGGATCAGTAGTTACGGGAGATGTTGAAGCCTACTGTATATATGGTGGAAACCCAGCAAAGAAAATAAAAGATAGGTTTGATAACCCAATATTGTTGAGAAATCACATCGAAAATTGTAAAGCTTTTTTTCTTAAAAAAGATTCTTTGCAATAAAAAGTAAAAGCTAGGAAATTATTAATAAAAGGAATATGGTACAGGATAATGTAGGTAACCATGGATTGGCACATATCATACTTTGCGGCGGGGCCGGAACGAGGCTCTGGCCTTTGTCAAATAAAAACCGGCCGAAGCAATTATTGCAATTATTCAACGGCGAAAGCTTGTTGCAGCTTTGTGCAAAAAGAAATGCCGGCTTCACGGACAGCATCTTAGCTGTTGCGTCTGTTGCCCATGCGGGAGATGTGGGTAACCAGATAAAGGCGTCTTTGCCTTCCAAGCCGGTCCGGATCATTGCGGAACCCGTCGGGCGGAACACGGCCGCAGCCATAGCTTTGGCGGCACTTTCCGTAAACCCCGATCAAATATTGTTGGTTACCCCGGCCGATCAACTGATCGGGACGCCGGACCTATATATAAAAGCAATCGGGGAGGCTATCGGGCTTGCACAAAAAGATAACCTGGTAACGTTCGGGCTTAAACCGCTTTATCCGGAAACCGGCTTCGGCTACATACAATACAAGGGGAACGAAGTGGTCCGTTTTGCGGAAAAACCCATTTTGGGAGACGCCGAATCATATGTCTCGTCCGGAGAATACCTTTGGAACAGCGGCATTTTTTGTTTCAGGGCAAGTGTTATTTTAGATGAACTGAAAACGCATGCGCCCGAAATCTTCGGTGCGTCGGTCGTTGCTTTTGAAGGTTATAAAAAAACGGGGGTATTGTCCGAAGAATATATGGAGGCTATCCCTTCCAACAGCATCGATTACGCGGTAATGGAAAAAAGTAAAAGGGTGAAAGTTGTGGCGACCGGTATCGATTGGAGCGATGTGGGGAGTTACGAGTCGCTTGCCGACGCTTTGATAAATAAATATGACCACCGGAACAACAACGCCCTTACGATAAACACCAATGATAACGGCAACAATATTGTTATAGGGGATGAAAAATTGGTGGCGCTTGTGGGTGTCGAGGATTTGATTGTTGTCAATACCCCCAACAGTATTTTAATCATGAAAAAAGGAAGCGGGCAGGAGATCAAAAAGCTTCATAATTGGGTGTCTGCAAATAAGCCTGATTTATTGTAATTACTTTAATCCCTTTTTTTTAAATTTTAATAAGAAAGCCCCATGATATTATTTTAATATCCATGTTGCTTCAATAATGTAGAAATCAATCGATTATACCGATATGTTTAAAACTGATAAAATCTATATTGCCGGGCACCGCGGGATGGTCGGGGGCGCTATCACCAGGCATCTTAAAAATTCAGGCTATTCCAATTTGATAGTACGTACATCTTCCGAATTGGATTTAAGAAACCAAGCTGCCGTAAACAATTTTTTCGAAGAAGAGAAACCGGCCTATGTTTTCTTGGCTGCGGCAAAAGTCGGCGGCATCGTAGCAAACAACACCTATAGGGCTGATTTCTTATATGAAAATTTGATGATCGAGGCCAACATCATTTCTGCAGCCTATACCAACAACGTCAAAAAATTGATGTTCCTGGGGAGTAGTTGTATTTACCCCAAGTTAGCCCCCCAGCCCTTGAAAGAAGAATACCTACTAACCGGTTTATTGGAAGAAACAAATGAACCATATGCGGTTGCAAAGATTGCCGGTATAAAATTGTGCGAGGCGTACCGCGACCAATACAATGCAAATTTCATCAGCGTGATGCCCACAAACCTGTATGGGATCGGGGACAATTACCACCCGCAAAATTCGCATGTTTTGCCTGCTTTGATACGCAAGTTCCATGAGGCGAAGGTCGGCGGTAGCGGCTCGGTAACAATTTGGGGAACCGGTACGCCCAAAAGGGAATTTTTGTATGCCGATGACCTTGCAGAAGCATGTATGTATTTAATGGAAAATTATAACGAAAGAGAACTGATCAATGTAGGGACAGGTGAGGATCTTACGATCAGGGAATTGGCAGAGACAGTTAAAAAAATTATCGGGTTTGAAGGGCAATTGATATTCGATACCTCTAAACCGGACGGTACCCCGAGAAAGCTAATGAACGTAGACAAATTGAATGGACTTGGCTGGCGGTATAAAGTAAAATTGGAAGAAGGCATCAAATTGGCATATAAAGATTTTTTAATCAATAACCCTTAAACTTATATTTTGTTGTTTATGAAAAAAGCACTTATTACTGGTATTACTGGTCAGGATGGAGCATATCTTTCCGAATTGTTGCTATCAAAAGGCTATGAGGTCCACGGCCTCAAAAGGAGGAGCTCCCTTTTTAACACAGATCGGATCGACCATTTATATCAAGATCCACATGACAAAAACATCAAGTTTAAATTGCATTATGGTGATTTGAACGATAGTACTAATTTGATAAGGATCGTGCAGGAGATACAGCCGGATGAAATTTACAACCTGGGCGCCATGAGCCACGTAAAGGTAAGTTTCGACACGCCGGAATATACCGCAAACGCCGACGGCATCGGGACATTGCGTTTATTGGAAGCTATCCGAATTTTAGGCTTGGAAAATAAGACTAAAATTTATCAGGCGTCAACCTCCGAGTTGTATGGTTTGGTGCAGGAAGTACCACAAAGCGAAAAAACGCCGTTTTATCCGCGTTCGCCTTATGCAGTTGCCAAAATGTATGCGTTTTGGATTACAGTGAATTACCGCGAAGCCTATGGGATATTTGCATGCAACGGCATTTTGTTTAACCATGAAAGCCCCTTACGTGGCGAGACTTTTGTAACAAGGAAAGTAACCCGTGCGGTTGCAAAGATCGCCCTCGGCCTGCAGGATAAGTTGTATATGGGCAATATAGATGCCCGCCGAGATTGGGGGCATGCAAAAGATTACGTCGAGGCCATGTGGCTCATTTTACAACAGGAAACACCAGAAGATTTTGTTATCGCAACGGGCGTTACCACGACCATCCGCGATTTTATAAAAATGGCATTCGCCGAGGTAGGGATCGAAATCGCTTTTAAAGGTGAAGGGGTAGATGAAAAAGCTTACGTGGTTGCATGTTCCGACAGTGAATATCAATTAGAAGAAGGAAGAGAAATAATGGCCATTGATAAAGCCTATTTCCGCCCAACAGAAGTCGAATTATTGATCGGTGATCCCACCAAATCAAAAACAAAACTTGGCTGGGTGCCGAAATACGATCTGGCCGCCTTGGTAAAAGAAATGGTAGCCTCGGATGTTGGATTGTTCAAGAAGGATTCGTTGTTGAAGGAACACGGTTACGAAATAAAAAACCAGTATGAATAAATAAATAAGAAACGCTGGTTTTTTGGATGCCGTCTTGTTTTATAACCTGCTATGTTTACCGGTATGGTGTTGATAGTCATTTATTTTAAGTAATAAATGACTATCCGCCATTGGGAACGCTACTGATTTTATACCGATGGCTACATCATTGCTAACATAAAATTGCCCCCTTCGCGGCTTTTGTAATTGAAGGGCTAATTTCATAATTATTTAAAAACAAATGCCATTTACACTCGCTCATCCTGCTATAATTATTCCGATAAAACGCCATTGTAAATATTGGTTTTCTACAACAGGTTTAATGGCAGGTAGTATTGCCCCCGATATTGAAGGCATTTACACTTTAGGCTTGCATAGGGGAGTCAGCCACACAATTTGGGGCATTTTTTTTATTGATTTACCAATTAGCATACTTATTTCAATACTATTCCACCAGATTATTAAGCAGCCATTAATAAAATATAGTTTTGGCTATTTTAAGAAAAGAAGTATTGGCTATAGTACCTTCAATTGGTGGCAATATTGCTTATTGAACCCCTATAAAGTATGCCTTTCTATACTGGTAGGTGTTGGTTTGCATATTACCTGGGATTTATTGACCCATATTTCGGATGACGCTGTTAGGCTTGACCAAGTTTGCAGCTATCTTGGAATAACGATCCAAAATATTAGCGCTTGGTTACAAATGACAAGTTCAATTATAGGGTTATCTGTAATTTTCTTTTACGTGCATCGCTTGCCTGTAGTAAAAGTTAAATTGGCAAGGCGTCGACTATTTTACTGGACAATAGTTTTATTAATAGCGCTGGCCATTATAATACTTAAATACTGGTTTATTTTTTGGTCATTTGGTGACATATTTGTGTTATTCAAAACCATTCTTTGCGGTTTATTTACCGGTATATTTTGCGCCTCGCTGTTATTTCAATCTTCCAAATAGTTTTTATTTTATAGGAAGCGAGCGTTCAACCCTTTAAGTTATTAATGGTTTTTGTTGATAAAAAATTAAAGATACTACCAAAGTTAGCAGCAGTAATCCAGCTATAAATTTTTTGAAACTGGATATCAGTATAAAAATCCAATATAACTATATGAAAGGTATTTATCTATACTTGTGTTTTTTGTCGCCAATATTTTTACATGCCCAAATCTTTTCTTCCACATCAAATCATTCCAATAATGGTGTTTTAAATATGTTGTCTAACCCGGCAAACTTGCGTACAGATAGTTTATTTACATGGGATGCTAATTTTTTTTCAATAGGCGCATGGGGTGGTGGTACCCATGCTTCCATGTCTGTAAAGCAATTAACTGGGGTTAGTAATAATTTTTTAAGAGAAAGTATATTGGGCATTTCGGGTTTATCCACCGGAAGCGGCATCGCTGATATTACAGGGCCGTCCATAGCTTTTAAAGTAGGTAAAAAATCATCTTTTGCTATTGGCACAAGGGTGCGAATGTTTAGCAACTTTTGGAATGTTGATGGACGGTTGGTTTCTGAAATAGGTGAAGATAAAAAAGAGCCACAGGCGTATCCATATATGGTTTCTTCTTCCAAAGACATGATGTTGAATGCGGCCATGTTTTCGGATATTTCATTATCGTACGCCAAAGAAGTGTATGAGAAAGGCCCACATTCAATAAAGGCTGGTATTACACTGAAATATATAACAGCCATGTCTCATGCCTCAATTGATGTGCAAGGCTTACAAGGTAAAGTTGCAGTAACCTCTGACGGAGTTCCATACATAACGGCAGCAACCGGCCAAATTACTACACGAAGCTCGGGCAATTTATTTACCGATATTAAATTGGGTAGTTTAACGTCTGCATTGATTGGTAACGGAAGTATTGGCGCAGATATTGGATTGGTGTATGAATATAAACCCGCGGATTTAAAAAATAGTAAGACAGATTATCGTTTTAAAGTTGGTGTGTCTATTACTGATATCGGAAAGATTGCCTATCATCCAGATTCTCTTTATAGCCGATCATACAATGTTCACATTCCTGCCTCTAACGCTTTATATTTCAATAATAATTTCCAAAATTCTTCTTTTGCGCATACAACGGAAGTGTATGATAAATAC
>CAWJTH010000189.1:0-12603 GCA_963845495.1 uncultured Chitinophagaceae bacterium | reverse complement strand
ATAAACTGCCACAAAAGCCCAATCCTTGCTTCCAAAGCTTGTCTCACAAAAAAAACACTGCGAAGCAGTATTTTACCACTTTGCGCTCTTTGCTCCTTTGCGGTAGATATTTTTACCGCAAAGGAGCAAAGAGCGCAAAGAAAAAATTGTATTTATCTACATTAATATTTCCTGAAACCTATGCCTGCACTTCTTTGGCGTTGTTCGGTGGCAGTTAAATGGCTTACATCTTCCAATAAAACTTCCTGCATCATTTCGCTGGTTCGCTGTGCAGTTGGTATTGCCGCCAAGCGCAAATTTTGTTTGGTAACAACCGATTCAACCGCTTGCCTTACCGAACGGGCATTGCCAAAATACCGATCGCGGTTGATGTAACATTCGTTTAAATATTGTTGCAAATAATTTTCCGCGGCGGCATCAAGCGTCATGTTTTCCTGTGCAAAAAGATGATGGGCAACCTGCATCAATTCTTCGGGATCATAATCGGGCAGGCTATAATGCCTATCAAACCTGGATTTTAGCCCTGGGTTCGATTTCATAAAAACCTCCATATTTTCAGAATAACCAGCGGCAATTACGGCAAACTGGCCCCGTTTATCCTCCATCGTTTTCAAAATTGTTTCAATGGCTTCTTGCCCAAAATCATTTTCGCTGCCCGATGCAAGTGCGTACGCCTCGTCAATAAACAATACGCCGCCCATGGCTTTGTCGATAACAGCCGTGGTTTTGATGGCGGTTTGGCCAATATAGCCAGCCACAAGGCTTTGCCTATCCACTTCAACAAGGTGGCCACGCTCCAACAAACCAAGCGCTTTATAAATTTTTCCGAGTAATCGGGCTATGGTAGTTTTTCCCGTGCCGGGATTACCGGTTAAAACTGCATGCAGCGAAAACCGGTTCAATACATCTTTTCCAGTCTCGTTGTAAAAACGCACAAGGCTGGTTACCTCTGCAATTTCTTTTTTAATTTGTGTTAATCCTGTCAGCTCATTCAATTCGTCTAGAGCATCTTTTAATTCTTTTTCTTCGATGTTTAATTTCAGCTTAGCCTTGCTATTTTCATGAAGCATAGCTTGCAGATCTTGAGCAGTTATCGTACTCAATTCCTCACCGGTAAGCGAAGTTATTTGTTCGTTTTTCAGCAGGCGCAGTCCCATTTGTTTTTTTGCCTCGTCTATGATTCCGTACATTAAACGGGCATTGCCAAACGCTCTATCGCGGTTGCGATACTGCTCTGTTATGTATTGTTTCAACATTTTTTCGGCGGCGGCATCCAATTTGGCTTCTTCTTTTTGCAAAGCCACTTTTGATATGTCCATTAATTCGTCGGGCAAATAATCTTCAAAATGAAAATATTGCTTGAACCTGGATTTTAAACCGGGATTTGAATCAATAAAAATTTGCATTTCTTCGGGATAACCGGCCACCACAATCGCTATATCGCCAATGCCATCGCTCATTTCTTTTAAAATTACCTCGATTGCTTCTTGGCCAAAATCGTTTTTGCTATCACCGCCACGTTTTAGCGCATACGCTTCGTCAATAAAAAGTATCCCGCCCCGTGCATCGTTTATTGCTTTTTTAACCTTTGGCGCTGTTTGCCCAATAAATTCGGCAATCAATTCTGCCCGGCCAACTTCTACCACGTTACCTTTTGAAAGCAATCCCAACGTTTGGTAGATTTGACCCAATAACCGCACAACGGTTGTTTTTCCCGTTCCCGGATTGCCGGTAAATACGCTATGCAGGTTCATGGCGCTGTCGTCCTTAAACCCTTTGTCCATACGTATTTTATTAAATTTTAGATAGGCGATATTTTCTTTTATTGATTGCTTTACATTATCCATGCCCACTAAAATGTCCAATTCCTGTACCAACTCCTCTGTGGTTTTGGCTAATTGAGTATTGCCATTGTTTGAAACCTGCAATGTTTTACCCAAAGGCTGATAAGTTAACGAATTGGGAACGCCCAAAATTTCTGAATCACCAACGGAAAAGGCGGCAGAAGCAATTTTTTGCCCCATAAAACTTACATAAACAGTATAATCGCCCTTTTTCCAATAGTTTTTTGCAGCGCCCCAGCCATATCTTATCAATTCGTTTTTGTCAGCACTGCCCGCATCCAATTTGCTTAGGTTTGAAAAAACGGCAATGTGGTAACTATCATCGCGAATGATATTGTAAACAAGTTCGTAATTAAAGCCGGTCAATAATTTCCTTTTTATTTCAAGCTCCACATTTATATATTCTGTGATGTTTGTGTTGAATTGCGTTAAATAACGATAACCTTCCTTTAATTCCCGAAAATCTTCGAAACTTGGGTATAATTTAATGGCTAATGCATCAAAATAGGGATTGCTATTTTCGGTAACCAAACCAAAATTATTGATGTACAACGTATCGCCACCAACCAATTCATCGTTAATGTAAATGTCCCAGCGATAAATACCAGCTTTCCAATAACCAGGATTATCGGTACCCCAACTATAACGATAGCGGTAAATATCAACGGTTTTGGCAACGGTTATTTCGGCAGGGATGTTGCATTTCTCTACGTTGCCAGCATCTATTTTGTAACATTTGGTGGTGATGGTGCCTTTCCAATCTATTTCGCCAAACCTTTTGTTGAACAAGGCTACTTCCCAATTTAAAAAAGTTATTTCCTCCTGCTCTATCACTTTACGGTAAAACCGCTTTTCAAATGCCAAGCTATCGGTTATGGCGTAAAATTTAATGTATTCAAACCTGCAGTTTGATCCTGTTTGTTGTGGTGGAATTATTTGCTGTTTCGGTGTTTCATCTTTTGCAGGGGATTGCGGTTTTTCAGGTTCTTCTTTTTTATTCCAAAACATTTCAGATAATTTTTTACCAATAAAAATAGTAGTTATCTAGTGTTTTCCTGCAAAACATGGAGTAAAATGAGTGTTCAAAAGATTGTTTGTAACTAAAAGAAAAACAAAACTGATGGATGTTTGTTATGTAGTGAATTGCCTCCATGAAAAACTTCACTTGAACGGAACCTATCGCTAAACTCAGGATAAACTGCCACAAAAACTGCCCATTGTTCCTTAGCCTGTCTCCAAACAAATACTGCTGCGAAGCAGCAATCTACACCGCTTCAAAAAAAGAAAAAATAGTGGTGCCGTAATTGCGTTGCTTTACAAAACCGGGATATGTTTCGTAATTGTTACGTGGCGTATGTTCCAGCACAAATAAACCGCCCGGCGCAATCAATTTTTTTGTTACAATTATTTTAGGCAATTCGTCGATGGTATCGAGCGCATAAGGCGGACCTGCAAAAATAAAATCAAATTGCTCCGTACAGTTTTCAAGAAATTTAAATACTTCCGATTTAATGGCTTTAACATGCGTAAACTTTAAATCGGCCAAGTTTTTTTTGATAAATTCGAACATGGCGGTGTCTTTTTCAACAATGGTTTGGTTAGTAGCGCCGCGGCTAGCCAGTTCGTAAGTTATAGCTCCGGTTCCGCCAAACAGGTCCAATGTTTTAATTCCTTCCAAATCGATTGTGTTTTGAAGGATATTAAAAAGGCCTTCTTTAGCAATATCTGTTGTGGGCCTGGTGTAAGGCATTTTGGTGGGCGGATGTATTTTTCTGCCGCCATGTTTGCCTGAAATTATCCTCATTTAATTTATATTAATCCGGTGAAATAATGTGCAGGCAAGGTCTTTAGCGTTTCGGGCCAATTTAAATTGTCCATATTTGTTGTTTGCACATCGTCAAAAAAAGTTTGTAACGAACGGTATAAAGTGGCGTCCTTTTCAATAAAACCCTGAATTTTCAAATGCACCTCGCTTGCTTCGACTTTTAATTGTTTGCAAACATTTAGTAGATGGTAATGCACGTCTTCAATAATTTCATAAGCAAAACACTTGGCCAATTGCAATTTTTTTTCAAAAACGACCACCATTTCAATTAAACCATTTCCAAAAGACAAATAAATAGTGTTGGGTCCGTTAAAAGTGGCTCCAGCAAATAAATTAGCCAAGCTAGATTGGCAGGTATGTCCGGGAAATTGACGGGTAAAAGCTTCGGCCCAAACTGAATTTATTTTCCAGCCCACCACCATTTCTGTATTTATATTTTTTTGCAAACAGCCTTCATCGGCCGAAAAACCAAATTGCACTTGCAACAACAAACGCACATTGCTCATCAATTCGTGTGGTAAAAACATCACATATTGGGTACGGAAATAAATGGTGGTTTTTGCTTGATTCAGTTTGAAAAGCTTGCTGTTCTGTTTTAAAAAATGAATGATTTGTGCAGGATCTTCACTGTCTTTTGCCGACCATGCAAAATATTCAGCGGCTTGCAAACTTGCATCTGCAGCCTGTAATAAAATTGCAAAAGCGCAGGGTTCTAAACAAATCTTTAGTTGAAGATTGGCAGAATCGTTTACTGGCAATCCTTGCGGAAAATTATCGATGATGCGTTGTACCATTGGCTGCAAAGTAAGTAAATTGTGTTGAGATGACAGATGCGTTTGTAATAGCCATTTAACCTCTATACCTAAAAGAATTTTTTATACCGGATTAAAGAAACTAAAGACTATTAGCCAGAACATTGCCGGCTAAACTTTGCTATGTTTAGCCAATTCAATTCAATGCTTCATCAATACCCTGTTGCTTATTTTGCCTTTTTCTAAGGCATAATTTTTATGCTATTCTAGTTATGAAAATGCCTTTCAACTTATTTATTATCATCAATTTATTACTTGCGTTAGGCTGTCATTCGCCAGCCAAACCATCCAAAGTTGTGTCAGAAGATAGTGATATTGTAACCCTTCCGGAACCCTATGCTACCAGTTCAACCGTTAAATTAAGCGAGGTAATCGGTTGGCCAGACAATAAAACGCCCATTGCGCCTGCGGGATTTACTGTAAGCCGGTTGGCCACAAAATTGAAAAACCCAAGATGGATTTATGTGGCACCTAACGGCGATATTTTTGTTTCGGAAGCATCCACTGAAAAGGGAAAATCGGCTAATGATATTTTATTGCTCCGCGATACAAAAAGCGATGGCAATGCTGATTTACAAACCGTTTATATTTCAGGGCTAAACCAACCTTTCGGCATGTTAGTTTTAGGCAATTATTTTTATGTTGGTTGTACTGATGGGCTTTATCGCTATCCTTACGTCGCGGGTGCCAATAGCATCACCGCGAAAGGCGAAAAAATATTGGAGTTGCCCGCAGGTGGTTACAACAATCACTGGACAAGAAATGTAATTGCTAACAAAGACGGTTCAAAACTTTATGTATCAGTCGGTTCGGGCAGTAATGTTGGCGAGCACGGCATGGATAATGAAATTCGCCGTGCCAATATTTTGGAAATAAACCCCGATGGAAGTGGAGAAAAAATTTATGCAAACGGCATCCGTAACCCCGTTGGCATGGGTTGGCAACCGGGTACAAATGTGCTTTGGGCAGCGGTAAACGAACGCGACAATCTTGGCGACGAACTAGTGCCAGATTATTTAACCAGTATTAAACCAGGCGGGTTTTATGGTTGGCCTTACTCCTATTATGGCAACCATCCCGACCCCAGAATGAAAGGCGAGCGACCAGATTTGGTGGCAAAAGCAATTGTTCCGGATGTTTCTTTGGGAGCACATACCGCTTCGCTGGGACTGGTTTTTTACGACAAAAATGCCTTTCCTAGCAAATACAAAAATGGCGTTTTTATTGGTCAGCACGGCTCGTGGAACCGGTCAATTTTTGCCGGTTACAAAGTAGCGTTCGTACCATTTGTAAACGGCAAGCCTCAAAAACCGGAAGATTTTTTAACCGGTTTTATTGCTGATGAAAATAAAAACACGGTGTATGGAAGACCGGTTGGCGTGGCAGTAACAAATGATGGATCGCTTTTGGTGGCCGATGATGCTGGCAATACTATTTGGAAAGTAACGGCGAATAAGTAGTAATTTATGAGTACGAAGTTGTATGAGTTATGATAAGTTATGAGTTGCCGATAATAAACTGTTACGATTCATATTAAAACGGGGAAAATGCAGCAATTTGAATTTCTGCGTTTTTCCCGTTTTCTGCGAGATAAATAAATGCGAAGCATTTTAAAAAAATATCATGAAATATTTAAAGTAAAATAAATAGCTATCCGTCTTGAGAAATATAAATACATTCCGAGTTGGATATAACCATGACAGATAAGAAAAACAACATTTTACAAACCGTCAATAAATACGGCAAGCAATTGCTGGGCTTCATTCGTGGCAAAGTGCCAACCGACGAAGATGCCGAAGATATTTTGCAAGATGTTTGGTATCAGTATAACAATTTAGACGAAGTGGAACTGATTGAAAATGTAAGCGGATGGTTATATCGCGTAGCCCGGAATAAAATAACGGACGGCTATCGCAAAAAGAAAGCTGAGCATTTAGAAGATTTTACTTTTGAAAGTGAAGATGGCGAAGTTAATTTTAAAGAGATATTATTGGCCGATGCGAAAACGCCGGAAGATGATTTTTTAAAGAAAATATTTTGGGATGAATTGATGGATGCGCTGGACGAACTACCCGAAAAACAACGAATGGTTTTTGTACAGAACGAATTGGAAGACATGACCTTACAAGAAATTGCAGATGCATCGGGCGAAAATATTAAAACCATTATTTCAAGAAAAGGATACGCCGTAAAACATTTAAGAACAAGGTTACAAAATTTATACAACGACTTTGCAGAATAGTAGTTAGTAATTAGATATTAGTAGTTAGACTTGAATCAAGAAGTATAATAAAATACAAAAAACTCATTATAAAATGGAACGCAAATTAATATATGAATCAAAAGGCAGACGCTTTTTTATGTTCGGCTTTTTTGGATTAGCCTTTGTTTTTTTAGCAGGCTTGGTAGTAATGCTTTTGTGGAATGCAATATTGCCGGCCGCAATAACCGGCGCTAACAAGTTAAATTATTGGCAAGCCATAGGTTTATTGATATTGAGCAAAATATTGTTTGGCGGTTTTAGGGGAAAGCCAAGTGGCGGAGGAAGAAGAGGTTTCGGAAGCCAACAATGGCGTGAAAAAATGCAAAGCATGACACCGGAAGAAAGAGAAAAATTTAGAAATGAATGGCGGGAAAGATGCGGAAGAAAGCGAAATTAAAAATAAACATGAAACCGGCAATAACACGCCGGTTTTTTATTTGGATAAAGAAAAAAGACAATCCTCTACAAAGAGAATAGAACAATTAAAAAAGGTAAAATAGAGGCTCAATTAAAATATTAAAAAAAATAAAGTAAAATTTAATTAAACACGTCTTATTAAATATGGATAAGGATTATTAGAACCTATCGCAATTAAATTCATCTTAAATAATTAAAATAAAGTAAAGTAAAATTAAAAACCATGCGTCTTCACTTATATAACAATAATAAATTTTAAAATAAAACCTTCATAATCAAATCTAATAATTACAAACAATTAAGAATTAAATTAAAACAATCAAACATGACAAAACAATTTTTAAAAACATTATTAGCCGGCATCTTGGCTGGAGCAGTATTATTTAATATGCCCTTTTTACTAATCCGTGCATTTATCTTCTTTGCATTCATTGCCGCCATATTTAAATTACTAAGCAGCCGCAAACGTAGGCATGGCAAAGGTTTCAATCAACAATTCGCTTATGGCAAACAACCACTAAGCACTAAAGAACACATCATTTTTATGCGCAATAAACGCACTAGCAATGCCAACAAAAACACAGCAGCACATCAAATAAATATTAATTAATCCTTAAAAACTAAAACATGAAAAGACGAACAAAATGGGTGGTTTTTATAGCCTCCACCATCCTAACACTGGGCGCATTAATGGCTTTTGCAAAACATAACCACATACGTATGCACAAAAATTACAATGGTAACAATTGTCAAAATTGGCAACACCATCAAAGCACAGATACACAAAAAGACTCAATAAAATTAAATAAAAATTAAAACAAAAAACAATAATTATGTACAAACAAAACAACGAAGCAGAAGGCGTAAAAGGTTGCGGCCCTGCATTTAGAAAAGATCAACAATTTAAAGGACACCGCCATGGTTTCCACCAGCATTTTGCACAAATGCACCGTGCACCAGTAAGCGTTTATAAAACTGAAAACACCTATGAAATACTGGTTTTTGCACCAGGTAGGAACAAGGAGAATTTTTCGGTTAAAGTAACCGGTGATGAATTAACAATCGGCTATCAACCCACAGACGATACATCCAACATTGAATGGATCCGTAAAGAGTATAGCCGTGGTGGTTTTGAACGCAGTTTTCAATTAGATAGTACCATTGAAACAGAAAACATTGCAGCAAAATACGAAGATGGCGTGCTTAAAGTGAGCCTCACTATCAAACCAGGCAGCGAACCAGCAAGCCAAGATGTGAAAGTGAATTGATAATGACCAATCAGAAAGTTCATTATTAAATTATAAGAACAAAACGGCGACCAATTAATTTGGCCGCCGTTTTAGTTTATATAGATTTTGTTAGACTAAATCCTAACAAATCAGCCATCAAAAAACCTGCAACAGGCATTATTTTGATTTCCGCCAACATGCCCTTCGCCACTTCCAATTGGGCATCTTTATCCATTAAAAAAACTCGTTGTAACATAATGGCACTTTAATTTCTGGCTCAACCTGCAAGTTTTCGGTTGGGCGGCCTTCTTTACCCATTGTTGCTGTCATTGCGATGCCGAAAACAATGAAAGTATATTGCTACGACTTAAACCTAATGGCTTATGGCTAATTGCTCGCAGCTATGTTTTTTCCTTAGTTTTGTCGCATGAACAGAATTGCTGAAAGCGAACTGATACTAAACAGTCGTGGTGCCATTTATCATTTGGATGTTCGTCCGGAAGAATTGGCCGAAAATATAATTACCGTTGGCGACCCCGAACGTGTAAAAGAAGTAACCAAACATTTTGATAGTGTTGAAGTAACACGCAGCCACCGTGAGTTTGTAACCCACACCGGCATGTTGGGCAGTAAGCGCATTAGCGTGGTAAGTACCGGAATAGGCACCGACAATATTGATATTGTATTAAACGAATTAGATGCATTGGTGAATATTGATTTTGAAAGCCGCACTATTAAAGAGCATCATACCACATTGAATATCATTCGCTTAGGAACAACCGGTTCTTTGCAAGGCGATATTGCAGTGGATGAATTAGTAGCTAGTACGCATGGATTGGGTATCGATAATTTGATGAATTTTTATCGGATGGAGCCGAGCGAAGAGGAAAATATCATATTACAACAATTTATTGCGCACACACAACTGTCGGCCCAAGTAGCAAATCCTTACATTAGTGCCGGCAGCATTAACTTAATGAAGCATTTTGTGGATGGGTTTCACCAAGGCATTACGGTAACCTGCCCCGGTTTTTACGGCCCACAAGGCCGTGTTTTACGGCTGGGCTTGCGTCAACCAGACTTAATCGACGCTTTGACCAAGTTCAATTACGGCGGTCACCGCATCTCTAACTTTGAAATGGAAACGGCCGGTATTTACGGTTTAGGCAAATTATTGGGGCATCATTGCCTTAGTTTAAGCGTAATTGTTGCCAACAGGATCACCAAAACTTTTTCAACCGATGGCGGCAAAGCAGTGGAAAATTTGATTGTGAAAGCGTTGGGAGTGATTGGTGGTTTGTGATTTGAAACTGCTTTTTGGAGCGCTCATATCAATTCTTATTTTATATCTTTACAAAAAGAATATATGAGTAGCATATTATCAGATAAAAAAAATTTGAAAGAAAAAATGGATAATGTAGTTGAACCCTTTATAACCAATAAAGAACAAACTGAAAATACGGAGAAGACTAAATTTATGCAAGATTTTGAAAATGGCGAAACAATCGAGCAGTCTCAAAATTTTGTACTTAAACACATCGATGAGCTTTGGAAAAAATAAAAATAGACACACTCGTTAAGCACAAACTAATTGAACTTGTTGATATTCTTTATTATGAGGAATATTTTGGGTTTAGAAAAGATGCAATAGAATATGTAAAAGACATTTACCGTTTCATTTATTCCATTCCTAAGCAACGTCATAAAAAAGCAAAAAATTCAGAATTTGGATATTTCTATTGCCAATATAAATATAATCGTCAAACAACATATTATATATTTTTCGATAAAGAAGCTGATTTATATTTTGTAAGGCATATTACCAATAATCACAGCGCTGATTACCCAAATCTTGTTTAGCAAAGAATTTAATTACCAATCAGTAAATTCACTTAGACAATTCATGCAAATACATTTCTCAAAATATCAAGGAACAGGTAACGATTTCATATTGATTGACAACCGCAAAGGTGATATTTCATTGACAAACAAACAGGTGGAAAAATTCTGCCACCGTCGTTTTGGCATTGGTGCCGATGGATTGATGTTAGTGGAAAACGCCGAAGGTTTCGATTTTAAAATGGTGTATTACAACAGCGACGGTAACCAAAGTACCATGTGTGGCAATGGCGGCCGTTGTATTACCAAATTCGCTTACGATATCGGTCTTCACTTAGATAAATATCATTTTTTAGCGGTTGACGGTCCTCACGATGCTTGGATTGACGATAAACAAACGGTTTATCTTAAAATGAAAGATGTACAAAATGTAGAACACCATAATGGCCATGACTTATTGGATACTGGCTCGCCGCATTTTGTGAAACATGTACAAGACCTTGAAAATGTGGATGTTGCGCATGAAGGAAGGCAAATACGCAACCAAGATAAATATAAAAAACAGGGCATTAATGTAAATTTTGTCGAAATAATCAGTTCCGACAGGATTTTCGTTCGCACATACGAGCGTGGCGTGGAAGACGAAACTTACAGTTGTGGAACAGGCGTAACGGCAGCGGCAATTGTAAATGCCCACAACGATAATGGCTTCAACCATATTGATGTGCAAACCATAGGCGGCAAATTATTTGTGGAATTTGAAAAAATTGACGATGAACATTTTGAAAACATTTGGCTTTGCGGACCTGCGATAAAAGTGTTCGATGGCATTTTGACTGTGGAAAACTAATTGTTTTCACTCATTTCCCAGTATTTTTCGCTGCCAAATACTTACGCCTGATTACTTTTTCGATCGGTATATTTTCCAATTTACTTTCAATCCAACTTACAACATCTAAATAAGCAAAGGCTCGGGCTTCCGAGCTTTTGTTTTCGTATTTTTTAATCTTGTCTAAAAGTAATTGCAGCTTGGGTTTCACGTTGCGGGCAGACAAATGAAAAGATGCACGCATAAATTGGAACATGGCTTCCTCAACTTCGCTCAAGTTTTCCATTTTCGCCATAAAACGATAAACTGATTTGATGAGGTAAGCTAATAAATCATGATTGCCCAATTCAAAATGGGCTATCAAATGCAGCAAACGTGCGTAGCATTGCAGATCGCTTCGCAAATCAACTTTCCAATTAATAATTTTACTAAGGTAATCAATTGCTTTTTCGTTATCGCCACTACCAAAAAAAAGACAAGCAATTTTGTAATAAAAAACTAGGATGCGATGCCTATCGAGATACAAACGGTATTCCTCCAATTTTTCCACAATTTCTGGCACCAACACCAATCCTTTGGTAAATGTGCCTTCCAAATAATGCTTATGAATTTTGGAAATATACAGATAAACAAAGGTTTGTATGCGTTCGTTGGCACTTTCTGAAACCGTTAAACTGTTGTAATAAACGTCAAACAGGTGTAAAGTTTCCTCAAACTTTGCAAAATTTTTCAGGTCGTAATGCGCACTTAACAAGTTGTGCATGCCTTTTATATAATGCACTGATTCTACCTGCAACATGGCTGGTTCCTGTTCAAAAAGGTTCACCCATTTTTGCGTGTAATTATTGCAAAGTCATTATGACTCTTTGGGTTTTACGATTTGGCTCCAGGAACTCATTCAATAATTCATGGGAAAACATACCTTAGTCATTCACTTTTTATAGCTTTTCATAACAAAAGAGAGTCTGGAAAAAGACGAGGATCATTAAAAGCTAAAAGAAGACAAGACAAATAAAAAGACGCATACAAAACTGGAATAAAGAAATATGTAGTAAGTACCATCTAAACTTGGCTTTTCCCCTTTTCCTGCGTTTAAAACCAAACATTTCTTTTAAGTGTCATGTTAAACTAATGATCCTTAAAGCTTCCCTTTCCTTCATATTCTTTGCATTTTAGCATGGCATTTTAGTTAGTCACCCCTTCTTACTCTTCTTCCTCTTCCTTTTACATCTATTCTTTGTAATACGACAATATCTGGCCCATTCAATTCAATCCACAACAACATCAAGATTACTGTACTGTACACAAATATTCCTAATTGAATTATTATTCTAATTTAACCCATCAGAAGAACAGAACATGGAAAACGAAACACACAAAAACATATCCCAGAACACTTATTCTAAGTAAAAACCATTTCAATCGAAAAAGAGAAAGACAACCTCATGTCTGGAATTAATCGGAAACTAATAACATAAATATAAAGTTGGATTTCATTTGTATAATGTTGATTAGGTATCAACCAATGCATTAACCATTAACTTG
>CAWJTH010000188.1:0-20260 GCA_963845495.1 uncultured Chitinophagaceae bacterium | reverse complement strand
ATTGCGGGGCGTCAGTACCATTTCCGGTTCAACTGATCCGTTGTATATTATTGATGGTGTGATTGTAGACAATTCAACAACTCGCGTTACCAATGCTGATCCAAGTTATGCCGGCAGCAATTTTATAGGCGCTGTTGGCCAAAACCGCATGGTTGATATAAATCCGGATGACATTGAACGGATAGAAGTGTTGAACGGTGCCGCCGCCGCCGCTATTTACGGTTCTCGTGCAAACGCAGGTGTAGTGCAAATTTTTACGAAAAGAGGCAGTAACGGGGCTCCGGTCGTAAACTTTTCTACCAATTTTAGCGTGAACCAGCTGCGCAAAAAATTGGATGTAAATCAATCTCCTGTTAAGTTTGGTGGTTCGCCTGCCACGCAAACACAAACCATTTTAACGCCTACGATTACTAATACTACGCCGGTAACGCGTTATGATTATCAAGATTATATTTTTCATACGGCACTTGGTACTGACAATACCGTTTCGGTAAGCGGCGGTAAGGATAAAACTAAATATTATACATCTGCATCTTATTTATACAATCAGGGCATTATTAGGAATACCGATTTCAACCGCTTTAGTTTCCGGATGAATTTGGATCAAGTATTGACCAATTGGGCCACTTTTAATGTAACCATGAATTATGTGTACGATAAAACAAACGAGAAGCCCGATGGTAATACATTTTTCTCCCCAACCAACGCAGTAACTATTATTGGTAATTATTACGATATTCACCAACGTGATGCTTTGGGCAATTTATTGGCCGTAGGCGAACGTGGTCGCGTAAATCCGGTTTCGGTGATTGAAGACTTTAAACAACAGCAGCAAACCAGCCGCATTATTACCGGTGCTGGTTTAAAATTGACGCCTTTTAAAAACCTGATTGTAGATTACCACATGGGTATCGACAATTATAGCCAAGACGGAACCACTTTTATTCCGCCTTATGCCTATAATGTAAGCTCGGCGTTTTATGGCGGCGGCGCAACTTTAGATCCAACGCAAAATGGTTATGCCAGTGCGGGTACTAATATTTCATTCCTTATTAACCATGATTTGAATGCAACTTATACCGCAAACATTACCAACAACTTATCATCGGTAACGCAGATCGGTTACTCCGAACAATATCAAAAACAACATTATTCCTTACAACAAGGCCGTGGTTTACCGCCTTTTGTGCAAACGGTAAGTGGGGCTACCGTGGCTATTCCTGGTGCTGATCAAAGAAACGAATTGTCTATATCAGGTGAATTTATTCAACAGAATTTTAAGTATAAAAACCAATTGTTTATTACCGGAGCATTACGTTCAGACGGATCGTCCGTTTTTGGACCCGACCAAAGAAATCAAGTGTATTCAAAGTTGAGTGGTAGTTACGTGTTGTCCAGTGCCGATTATTGGGAGAAAATGGGCTTATCAAAATGGTGGGATTTGTTTAAAGTACGAGCTGCTTATGGCGAATCGGGCAACTTAACCGGTATCCCACCTTATGGAAGATATAATACTTACACTGCTGCTGCGTTCGTTGGTAATTCTTCTTTCCAATCGCAAACCACTTATACCAATCCTGATGTAAAACCCGAAAGACAAAAGGAATTAGAAGTAGGAACCGATATGTCATTCTTTCACAATCGCATCGGGTTGACTTTTAATTATTACCACAAAAGGGTAGAAGATTTGTTGATTACGCGATTAATTGCACCAACCAACGGTTACACTAGTTTGCTGGATAATATCGGATCGCTACAAAACAATGGTTTTGAGGTGGTGTTAAATTTACAACCTGTTAAAACAAAAGATTTTACTTGGGATTTGACAGGCATTTATAACCACAACCAAAACAAAGCTTTGAACATTGGTCAATCGTTAATTTTGTATAGCACCAACAGTGGCGCACCGGTTGCTATTATCGGGGGTCAACCAATCGGCGTTTTTTACGGAACTTTCTTTGCGACCGATGCCAATAATCAATTGTTGAAAAGTAGCGCAGGTATTCCGCAAACAGAATCTGGTGTACAAAATAGTCCGTTAAGTTATACTACGCAACGTAGCGCCACCACCGGTTTGCCAACGGGAACAGCATTGCAAAAAATTATCGGCAATCCAAATCCCAAATGGACGGGCACTTTAACCAGTGATTTTGCGTATAAACAACTTGGGTTGCACATTCAGTTGGATGCGGTGCAAGGCGTTGATGTTTTTAATGCCGATTTTAGAACACGCCAAGGTGTTGATAATGGCAAAGTTGCCGAACAAGAAGACAATGGTTTGTTGCCACGTGGTTTTATTGCCGGTGTTTATTCTATCCAGCAATGGCGGGTTGATGATGGTTCTTTCGTGAAACTCCGGGAGATTTCTTTAAGTTATGATTTAGGCAAAATAAAAGGATTTGGTAGCCTACAATTTGCCTTGGGCGGAAGGAACTTAGTTTCATGGGATCATTATAGGGGTTATGATCCGGAAGTAAACGCTGCCGGGCAAAGTACTTTATTAAGAGGAATTGATTTTGGAACCGTTCCGGCCCCAAGAACTTTTAATGCCAGCATCCGTGCAAAATTCTAACATCATTAAAAACATTGAAACATGAAACGAATCAATCAATATAATTATCGCCTTGTTTGGATATTACCATTGTTATTTTTTGCCGCCTGTAGCAAAAATTACACTGACCCGTCGGGGCCAACTTCAGGGCAAGCGTTTAGTTCGCCCAACGCTTTAACCGATGTGGCCGTGGGTTTACAAAATTATTATACGGCTGGAAGAGGCGGAATAGTTTACAATACCATTTCTATGGATGCGTTGCTAACCAATCAGTTATACGTTGTAAACTCCGGCAATACCGATGAAGCCCAATTGGGAACCGGCGGTGGTACCGTGCAAAATACCAACGGTGTCATTACCGGTTTGTGGACTGTTTGCAATAAAATTATTTTTGATGCAGACAGTGTAATTGGCCAAGCTGGAAGAACTGTTGCTGATAAAACTTATGCTAGCGGATTAATAGCTTACACTTCCATTTTTAAAGCGATGGCCATTGCCGATATGGCTACTTTTTGGGATCACGTGCCGGTTGGTGTGGCTGATACTTTGGGCGTATCAAATGTAGGTTTTGTAACCAGCGCACAAGGCTATGCCAATGCTATTGCAGTGATTAATAATGCGTTAAGTGTGGTAAGTGCGAATCCTATCAACAGTAGTTTTTTAAGCAATATTCCAGCTAGCAGCATAGACATTGTAAATACTTTATATGCGTTAAAAGCCCGTTATTCATTATTTGCCGGCAATTATGCTGATGCTATTGCAGCCGCCAATAGTGTGAGTAAAACAGCAAAATCGGTTTTTGCTTATAACACTGTAATCACAAATCCCATATTTACGTTGGCTACTTCTACCAATAATATTTATCAACCAATCGATTCAACCATGGGTCTGCCGGCTGGTTTAACACCTAGTCTTAGTGATAAACGTGAACCATTTTATATTTCTATTTCCGCTAATCCGCGTTATCGCATCAATGGCTTTTTCAATTCAACCACAGCGCCGATCCCGGTTTATTTGCCCGGCGAAATGATGTTGATAAAAGCCGAAAGCTACGCTCGCCAAAACGATTTGATAAACGGAACCGCTTGGTTAGATAGTGTGGTGGTGAAGCAACCCTCACAAGATGTGTTTGGCGTAGGTGCTGGTTTGCCTTTGCCAACCGTTACTTCGCAAACCGATTTATTGAACCAAATTTATCAGAACCGCTGCATTGAATTGTTTATGAGCGGATTAAAATTAGCCGACGAACGCCGTTTTGGACGACCGGTATCCGAAAGGAAGCGTAATTACTTGCCTTATCCTTTTGTGGAAAGAAACGGCAATGTCAACACGCCGCCTGATCCAGCTTTCTAGTGATAATCTTTAAATTGATCTAGATATAATCGCCCCATTGCTGAAAAGCTTTGGGGCGATTGCTTTTCAACAAAATTTAAAATATATTTAATTAAATATTTGCTTAAATCAAACGTTTGTTTAATTTTGCTTCCAGATAAAAACTGTAAATCATTATTGCAAGGCAAATTTTACCGATGTCGGGGTTAAAATAACAACCTTATTTTTGCAAAGTGATATTTTTATTAACATAAGATTAATAAATGTTGCCCCAACATTGAACGATTAAACGCGATATATGTTTAAGGGGCTACAAAAAGAGAGGAGGAAAGCGTGGAAAGCAAGGCAAAAAAAATATTGTTTTTAGGTGGTTCGATGAACCAAACCTCACAAATGCACCAAATTGCAAAAGAATTGGAAGACCATGACTGTTGGTTTAGCCAACTGTTTACGGATGCCTGGATTGCAAAGGTTGCAATGAAGTATACATCCATTCTTGATCCTACCATTATGGCTGGTAAGTTCCGCAAAAACTCGGAACAATACATGCGTGACAATCATTTGCAGATTGACTATATGGGGCAAAGGCACAATTATGATTTGGTATTGTTTTGCACCGATTTGGCGGTTCCACCAAGAATGGCAAAAACAAGAACCATGTGGATACAAGAAGGTATGATTGACCCCGCCAATTGGAAGACTAGATTGGCCAAAACCTTACACCTGCCTGCTTGGGTTACGCAAGATACTTCGTTGAATGGTGCTTCCGACTCGTGCGATATTTATTGCACTGCATCGGAAGGTTACAAAGATCATTTTACAAAAATGGGCACCGACCGTTCTAAATTATTTGTAACGGGTATGCCTAATTACGATAACATCAAACAGCATCTGAACAATGATTTTCCGCATCATGGATATGTAATGGTAGCCTCATCTGATATCCGAGAAACCTTTAGAACCGAAGACCGGGCAGCTTTTTTAAAGGAATGTGTGAAAATTGCTGACTGCCGTCAATTGCTTTTTAAATTGCACCCGAATGAATTGGTTGAAAGGGCAACTGCAGAAATTAGGGAGTTTACTCCCGATAATTCACTTATTTATACCAGTGGCAATACCAACGAAATGATTGCCAACAGCGTAGAACTAGTCACACAATATTCAACGGTGGTATATGTGGGAATGGCGTTGGGCATACCCGTGCATTCTTATTTTGATAAAAATGAATTGGCTAGATTATCGCCTATTCAAAATGCAGGCACATCAGCACAAAATATTGCCAATATTTGTAGGGATTTTTTAGATTTTGATGGCAACAAAAAAGATTTCGCTAAACAATATCATTACCAACCTGTTGATTTTGAGCATCATAGTATGCTAGTTGGTAACAATGCGATGAGGGCGTAAAGCAAGGAGCAAGAGGGCAGGGACAAGGTACAAGAAAGCAAGGAACAAGGAAGCAAGGGGCAAGAGGGTAAGGAACAAGAAGGCAAGGAACAAGAAAGCAAGGTGAAAAACAGGAATAAGATACAAGGAACAAGCATCGATGGGTTAATATAAATCACTCCAAAATCCCTTTAATCGCTCTAATCGTTATTAATACAGGTTCAAACATTGACGGATAAGAAAAATATACTGATAGTTGTACAAGCCCGCACAGGCAGCACCCGTTTGCCGGGTAAAACATTAATGCCGATTTTGGGCAAAACAGTTTTGTATCGGATGATGGAACGTTTAAAACAAATACAACATCCTGTACAACTAGTTATTGCCACTTCTACAGAAGTTGCTGATAACGCCATTGAAACCGAAGCTGAAAACATTGGCGTACCATGTTTTAGGGGAAGTTTAACCAATTTATTGGATAGGCATTACCAAGCTGGCAGGTTTTACAATGCAGATGTGGTAATCAAAATCCCATCTGATTGTCCGCTGATTGACCCACGGATTGTGGACGAAGTGATTAGGTTTTATTTGGCCCCATCTATGCCCCTGTCCCCTAAAGCGGTAAAAGAAAATACCCTAAAAAACAGTGATGGCCCCTTAAATATTGAAGGATCGGGTCTTGTCACCCCTTCAGGGGATGGGGGCTTTGATTTCGTCAGCAACCTGCACCCCGCTAGTTGGCCTGATGGAAACGACGTGGAATTGATGACCATGGCTTGTTTGGAAAAAACTTGGCAGGAAGCAAAACGCCCCATGGAATTGGAACATACTACGCCTTACATCTGGGAAAATCCAGATAAATTCAGGATGGCAAATTTAGAAATGAAAGGCGGAAAAGATTTATCAAAAAGCTACCGATTTACCATTGATTACATTGAAGATTACGAATTCATTAAAACAGTTTTTGAAGAATTATATCCCACTAATCCAACATTTTCATGCGATGATATTTTGGATTTGCTACACAAACGCCCAGATATTTATGATATCAATGCAAAACATGCCGGCGAATATTGGTATCGGCACCATTTGGATGAATTGAAAACAGTAAGCTATCAGCCATGAGCCGTTAGCTTTGAGCAGTTTACCAAGATTTTTAAAATTTTATTATAAAACGCATCATTATTTATTAGCAAACTATTATTTATGGCTCATAGCTCACAGCTCATAGCTCACAGCTCTTTAAAAGAAATGGCTTTCCGCGTACGAGAACACATCGTAAAAATGAGTACCGACGGTGGATGTTTTACAGGCGCCTCGCTTAGTGCAACGGATTTAATTGTGTATCTCTACACTAATTTTTTGAATGTTAATAAGAACAATCTGGATGACCCAAACCGGGATTACTTGTTTTTAAGCAAAGGTCACGATGTGCCTGCTTTGTACGGAACTTTTGTAGAAGTTGGTTTGATGGAAAAAAGCAGGTTGCAAAATCATTTGTCTGTAAACGACAATATTTACTGGCATCCAAACACCAAAATCCCTGGAATTGAATTCCACTCTGGATCTTTGGGCCATTTGCCAAGCGTGGCTGTTGGCGTAGCCATGGATATAAAATTGCGTGGCGGCAGCAACAAAGTGGTTTGTATTTTAGGCGATGGAGAACTGAACGAAGGCACTTGCTGGGAAGCTGTTTTGGTAGCCAATGCTTATAAATTGGATAACTTATTTTTTGTGGTGGATAGGAATAAATTCCAAGCAAATATGCCAACCGAAGAATTGATTCCGCTTGAACCCTTACATGATAAATTTACTGCATTTGGAGCATCGGTTCGCCGCATTGATGGACATGATTTTGATGCGTTGCATGAAGCTTTTTCAACTTATCCATTTACCGAAGGGAAACTCAATGTGGTAATTGCCGACACCGTTCGCGGAAAAGGATTGCCCAGCATTGAAGCCCGTGCCGATCGCTGGTTCTGCAATTTTACCCACGATGAAGTGGAAAGTTTACTGGAAGAATTGAAAGGAAACAAGGTAACGGATTTACATTCTGAAACTTTGATGGTAAGGTAGCAAGCTACAAGGGACAAGTTGCAAGACACAAGACTTTAACCAATGTCTCTAAAATATAATTGAAACTCCGAATTTAGTACTTGTAGCTTGGGGCTTAAAGCTTGCAGCTCGCATCAACAAATAGTTATGACATACGAAGAACTTTTAACGAAAATAGCATTGGAAGACGAGCGGTTTATCCCGATGACGGCAGAAAACCGTGCTTTGGTGCGCAATATGCCCACTACTTTGGGCAAGCGTTTTATTGATACCGGCATAACCGAACAAACCATGGTTGGCGCTGCTGCCGGCTTGGCTTTGCGGGGCCGCATTCCTGTGTTGCACGCCTTGGCTACTTTTTTAACCATGCGGGCATTTGAATTTATCCGTACAGATGCGGGTATTCCAAATCTACCAATTAAATTCAGCAGTTTTATTCCTGGCTTTTTAAGTGATGGCAACGGCCCAACGCACCAAGCGGTAGAAGATATTTCGCTAATGCGTGGCATCCCAAACATGACCGTTTTTGCCGCGGCCGACGAAGATGATTTGTTGAAAATGGCACCAAGCATTTGGCATAGTAAAAATCCAGCGTATTTGCGCATCAATACCCGCAAAACGGATTATGTGCACGCCCCTTTTGAAATCGGCAAAGCCGAAATAATTGAAAAAGGAAGTGATGTAACTATTTTGGTGTACGGTATGTTGTTCGAGCAAGCTTTGTTGGCGGTAGATATTTTAAAACAACAGGGTTTAAGTGTGGGTTTGATAAACATGCGCAGCTTAAAACCGGTGGACGAAGCAGCCATTTTAGAAGCGGTCGAAACATCTGAATTAGTGGTGACTTTAGAAGACCATTTTATTACAGGCGGATTGTACACAATTGTTGCCGAAACTTTGTTGAAAAACAGAACAACAGGCAATGTGTTGTCGATTTCTTTGCAAGAAAAATGGTTTAAACCTGCATTATTAAACGCTGTTTTGGAACACGAAGGATTTACCGGAAAGCTAATAGCAGAGCGGATTTTAGGCCATAAAACCAATGCGGTTCAGAAAGAGATAAAGCTGGAAGCTTTTGCGGAGTAGTCTTTCCCGCAGATTTTCGCTAATTTAAAATTCGCAGATATAAATAGAAAATCTTTTTAAATCTGCGTTGCATTCAATCAATTTATATCTGCGGTAAACGGTTTTTTTATTATCAAATTTTAAATCATCAAATTTCATCATGCCAAATACGGTTCATTTTAACGAAGATTTTCCCGAGATAACAAAATCGGACGAGTTGTATGCCATTGCCGAAAAATTGCAAAAACCCGTAACCCAAACGTTAGCAAAAGGGCCGGGGCAATTTACCAAAGGTGTTGCGCCAAAATACATTCAACGTGGTAAAGGCAGCCATGTGTGGGATGTGGACGGCAACGAATATCTGGATTATAATTCTGCCATCGGACCTATTTCGTTGGGTTATTGCTACCCAGCAGTTGATGACGCCATAAAAGAACAATTGAAAGATGGCATCACTTTTTCGTTGATGCATCCGCTAGAAGTTGAATTGGCAGAACTTTTTCATGAAGTAATCCCTAACGCGGAAGCTATAAAAATCTCGAAAACAGGCGCTGATGTTTGTTCGGCAGCCATCCGCGTAGCAAGGGCATTTACGGGTCGTGAAAAGATTTTTTGTTGCGGCTATCACGGTTGGCACGATTGGTACATTGGCATCACCAGCCGAAACAGCGGCATTCCAGAATCCATCCAAAACATGACGTATACTTTCGAGTATAACGACATCGAATCTATCAAAGCTTCATTGGATGAAACCGTTGCTGCGCTTATATTGGAGCCGTTTATTTTTGAAGCGCCAAAGCCTGGTTTTTTAAAGGAATTGCATGAGGTTTGTAAGGCTAACGGAACATTGTTGATTTTCGATGAAATGTGGACCGGCTTTAGGATCGCCATCGGCGGAGCACAGGAATATTTTGGTGTAACGCCTGATTTGGCCGTGTATTCAAAAGCTTGCGCCAACGGCATGCCGATTGCCATTTTAACCGGTCGTGCAGATGTAATGGAACTCTTCAATAAAGAAGTGTTTAGTTACACCACTTTTGGGGGTGAAGCCTTGAGTTTAGCAGCTTGTATCGCCACTATTAAAGAATTGCGTGAAAGAAATGTTCCAAAATATTTAGATGAAAAAGGCGGTTTGCTAAAAGATGGCTACAATAAAATTGCCGCCGAATTTGGCATGGAAGCATATACTAAATGCATTGGTTACAATTGTAGAACGATGGTAACATTTACGCCAGCCGCAGGTAATGGATTGGAAGTGAAGGCTTTAATGCAGCAAGAAATGATTAAACGCGGTATTTTATGGGCCGGTTTTCACAACATGTGTTTTAGCCATAGCGAAGATGACATTGAGTACACATTGAAAGCGTACCGTGATATTATGCCACTGATGAAAGAAGCCATTGAAAGCGGAAACGTAAAAAACTATTTAGCAGGCGAAGTGTTGGAAGCTGTATTTAGGAAGGTGACGGATTATAATATTAAACCGAGGGTAATTCAAAATTAAAAAGTAAAAATTAAAAAAATTCCTGCGATTTAAATTGTTGTTTGTTATAACATGAAAAGATTGTTGGCAAACATATACAAGCCTTTTTACTTTTTATTTTTTTAATTTTTAATTTGTTTTAAGTGGATTTATTTAATTTAAAAAACAAAACCGCCATCGTTACTGGTGCACTCGGTTTAATTGGGCGCAAACATTGCGAAGCATTGGCCGCGGCTGGAGCCAATGTGGTGGTAGCCGATATCGATGAAGCAAAAGCCGTTGCTTTTGCAGCCAAATTGGGTGAAAATCATTTAGGTTTAAAAACGGATGTCACCAATATTGAATCGCTAAAAGATAATCGCGATGCGATTTTGGAAAAATACGGGTCGATTGATGTGCTGGTAAACAACGCCGCTATCAATGATATGTTTGAAAACCCGTTGATGGCCAAAGACTTATCAGCTTTTGAAAATTATCCGTTGGAAGCATTCCAAAAATCGTTGGATGTAAATGTTACCGGTGTTTTTCTTTGCAGCCAAGTTTTTGGAACGGTGATGGCCAAACAAAATAAGGGTAGCATCATCAATATTGCCAGCACTTATGGTATAGTTGGCCCCGACCAAAATATTTATAAAAATGAAGAGGGCGAGCAAAATTTCTATAAATCTGCCGCTTATCCGGTTACCAAAGGCGCAGTTATCAATTTCACCCGGTTTTTAGCAGCTTATTGGGGTAATAAAAATGTACGGGTAAATACATTGTCGCCTGGTGGTGTTGAAAACAGTCAAGATACTTTTTTTGTGCAAAATTATTCTGCCAAAACACCGTTGGGCAGAATGGCGCAATCAACTGATTATCAAGGCGCAATTGTGTTTTTGGCCAGTGATGCATCGGCTTACATGACAGGCGCAAACTTGGTGGTAGATGGTGGATGGACAGCGATTTAATGGATAATTTGATAATTGAAAATGGATAATTGGCTCAAAGAAAATGTTCCATAATCAATATTCAAAGCTCTGTATTAATAAAAAGTTTCTAGGCACACTTTAAAAATTATGACGGGATGATCGAAAAAAATAATGAAAGCAGCACAGGGGCACCCCTCGCCATTTATGGAGAGGGGATGGGGGTGAGGTCATTAGGCGAGCGGGCTTTAAATATCAAACTCCTGCTTACCGATTGCGATGGGGTTTTAACCGACGGTGGTGTTTACTACGGTGAAAATGGCGAAGCATTTAAAGCGCTTTAACATTAAAGATGGGATGGCAGTTGAAAGGTTACGTCAATTTGCAGGTGTTGAAGTGGGGATTATTACCGGCGAGTTATCACCATCCGTTGCCAAAAGAGCAGAAAAATTAAAGATTACTGAATTGCATTTGGGTATAAAAGACAAGCCAAGGGTGTTGGCCGAAATTATGGCCAAGCATGGTTTGCAAGCCAACGAAATTGCCTACATCGGCGATGATACCAACGATGTGGAAGTATTGAAAATGGTGGGATTGGCAGCTAGTCCAGCCGATGGGATATCGTTTGCTAAAAATGTGGCTCACTACATCTGTAAACAAAATGGTGGGCACGGATGTTTTAGGGAACTAGCAGAATTCATAATTGAAAATAAGCAGGCTAAGTAATCCTTTGATTAACATGACAATAGCATGGCTTTTTTTTAGTTTTTACCTTTTAATTTTGATTTTATATGAGTACAATTACATTAAACAACGGTCGCAAAATTGGTGCCGGCCAACCTTGTTACATTATCGCCGAAATTGGCATTAACCATAATGGCTCGTTGGATATTGCCAAAAAATTAATCGACGAAGCCGTTGCAGCCAAAGTGGATGCGGTGAAATTCCAAAAACGTACCCCGGAAATTTGTGTACCAAAAGACCAATGGGAAATTATGCGTGACACGCCTTGGGGCCGCATGAGCTATATCGATTACAAACGCAAAACCGAATTTGGCAAAGAAGAATATGCCGCCATCGACACATATTGCAAACAAATGGGCATCGATTGGTTTGTAAGCGTTTGGGATACTGAATCGGTTGACTTTATGGAACAATTTGATACACCTATTTATAAATTGGCTTCCGCTTCGCTAACCGATTTTCCGTTGATCGAAAAAATATTGTTTACTGGTCGTCCGTTAATGTTATCGACCGGCATGAGCACTGACAAGGAAATACAAACCGCAGTTGATTTTGTAAATAAATTCAATTCTGAATACCCCGTATTTATTGCGCACAGCACATCAGCCTACCCTTGCAAACCCGAGGAATTGAATTTAAAAATGATTACAACACTTGGCAACAGGTATCCTAACGCACCGATTGGTTATTCTGGCCACGAAACGGGCTTAGCAACCACATTGGCCGCTGCCGTTATGGGAGCCACTTTTGTTGAAAGACATTTTACCTTGGACCGTGCCATGTGGGGTAGCGACCATGCCGCAAGTGTTGAACCACAAGGGTTTCAGCGGTTGGTCCGCGACATTCGCGATGTGGAAACCGCCATGGGCGACGGTGTTAAAAAAGTATATGAATCTGAAATTGGGCCGATGAAAAGATTGCGGGTAAATATTAGTCCGGAATATAAATCGTAAATTCAATGTGCCGATTAGCTAATCTGTTAATGCAGTTCAAAATTGAAGTATTAGCACATTAGCTAATCAGCACATTATCTCATTTGTTTTTATGACGCAAGAAAAAATAATGACCATCACTACCTCCATTTTAGTAGGTTGGGCAATATTAATGATCATTTGGGAAAGGGTTTCGCCTTATCGCAAGGGGCTTCCGCTTTTTCGGGAGGGTTTTTGGGTTGATATGGTTTGGTACACTATCATTCAAAGCTATTTTCTACAAATCCTAATTTTTAATTACATTATCGTATGGATACAACATCGTGTTGGTAGCACGCATCTTTATTTTATGGCTAGTTGGCCTATTTGGTGTCAAGTATTGTTTTTTGTGTTTACTCACGATTTATACATTTATTGTTTCCATCGCTTTCAACATCACAATAAATATTTTTGGCGTACCCACGAGGCACACCATAGCGATAAGCAAGTTGATTTTTTGGCTGGCAGCCGGTCTCATGTTGTTGAAATCATTATCAACCAAACTATTGAATTCTTACCCATTATTTTATTTTGCACACCAGACGATGCCAAGATTATTGTTCCTATCAAAGCCTTGTGCGATGCGGTGTATGGCATGTTTATCCACGCCAACATCAACGTAAAACTAGGTAAACTGAAATATTTTTTCAATAGCCCAGAATTGCATTTGTGGCACCATGCCAATACAACTGAAGTTTTTCATGCTAATTTTAGCACCAAATTTTCGGTATGGGATTACTTGTTCGGGACCGTTTATTTCCCCGGCCATAAACCGGGCGATAAGCCTGAAGACTGGGGCTTATATTATGATTTCCCAAAAGATTATTTTTTGCAACATGCATTTTCGGTAAAGCGGTTCGACGAAAAGAAACTACTGAAATATAAATGGTTTAGCTGGTATTATAATTTACGGCCAAACCTGTTAAAAAAAGCAGGCCAAATTTTAAAAAAAGATGAGCAGGTCGATGAACATCCGCAATTAAATACCATAAAAGAAACTACAATTGAAAACGCTACTGCTTAAGGTAGCGTTTTAATTGTTGCTTATTGGTGGCTCAATTGTAGTTTTGCCGTTTTGAATCCCATATTTTTCATTTCTTATTCCTTATTTATTTTGAAGTGGTTATTTGTTTTTTTAGCATCTTTATTTGAAGTGTTTTGGACATATAGTTTTAAATTCATGACTTTCAAGGACTTAAAGTTACTTCGGTTCAATAATTTTTTTACTACAAGCAAGGGGCTTCCTATTTTACTGCCCTTTTTAGGTTATATTTTTTTTGGCATTGGAAATATGTTTTTTTTATCCAAGGCTTTTAAATTTTTGCCTACGCCAATAGTTTTTGCAGTTTGGACTGCCGTAACACTGGTTATTCTAAAATTAATCGATGTGTTTTATCTGCATAAAAAAACCAATTTTATCGAAGCAATTTTTCTTTTAATGATTGTTGTTGGAATTGTGGGACTAAGGTTTTATGAGAAGGACGTTAAATAAACCTATGAATATTTTTTTGCCTTGCTAAAATTGGTTTGATTTGTAGCCTAAATCCTTTTGCTAATGGCTTTGCCAGCTATGAATAGACCAACCGGGACGACCAGTTCCGAATTTTCAGGTAAGACTTTGCTTTTCCCTTTTATTTTAGTTACCAGTTTATTTTTCTTTTGGGGATTTGTGCATAACCTCGATCCAATTTTAATCCCACATTTAAGACGGGCTTTTAGTCTTTCAACAGTTCAAGCTTCGCTTGTAGATTCAGCAGTATTCATTGCCTATTTTTTAATGGCAATCCCAGCGGGGATGATTATGAAAAAATACGGCTATAAAACCGGAATTTTAATGGGGCTTTGTTTGTTTGCAACTGGATGCTTTTTATTTGTTCCCGCAGCAAACACCATGCAATATGCTTTCTTTTTGGGTGCATTGTTTGTAGTTGCCTGTGGACTAACAATTTTAGAAACAGCTGCAAACCCTTATGCTACTATTTTGGGAGATCCGGCAACATCTACACAACGATTAAATTTTGCCCAATCATTTAATGGTTTAGCGGCATTTGTTGCGCCAATTGTTGGAGGAAAATTTATTCTTTCCCAAAACCCAATTTCTGCCGAAAGTTTAAAAAATATGACAGAAGAAGCAAGAAGGAATTATCTTTTGTCTGAAACCAGCACAGTAAAATTGCCATACATTATTTTAGGATGTACTATTTTATTAATGGCGGCTATTTTCTTTTTTTCAAAATTGCCTGACAAAAAAGATGAAGAAGAAGTGGGCGGAAAAGGTTTTTTTCATGCATTTAAGCACAAGCATTTATCTTGGGCCGTAGCAGCCCAGTTCTTTTATGTGGGGGCTCAGGTGTGCGTATTAAGTTTTTTGATATTGTTTGCAACCAAAGCCGCCGGTGTATCAGAAAAAGAAGCTTCTTATTATTCAGGTGCTGCTGGTTTGGCATTTATGATCGGACGCTTTGTCGGTACTTTTTTAATGAAATTTATAACCCCACCGCGTCTTTTAGCGATTTATGCTGCCATTTGTATTTTACTATGTTTGGTAACAATTTTTGCTTCGGGCATTATTACTTTGTATGCTGTTATTGGCATCGCGTTTTTTATGTCAATTATGTTCCCAACTATTTTTGCATTGGGCATCCATAACCTTGGTGTTGATACCAAATCGGGTTCCAGTATGATTATCATGTCAATTGTTGGTGGCGCAGTTTTGCCACCCATTTTGGGGCAAATAGCTGATAAAACGCATAATATTCAATATGGTTATTTTGTACCGCTTATTTGTTTTGCGGTGGTATTGATATTTGGGATTTATGGTTACAAAACACAACCAGATTTGAGTGTTGCAGAAGAAGAAGCTGCACCTATTTATGTCTAAAAATTGTAAAATATATGTTTAGATTAGACAATAAAACTGCTTTAATAACCGGCGGCGGAAGCGGCATCGGAAAAGCAATGGCGGTATTATTTGCAAAACAAGGTGCTACCGTTCACATTATTGAATTAAGTGATGACAACGCCAAACAAACTGTTGACGAAATAACGGCGAATGGCGGTAAAGCATTGTCGCATAATTGCAATGTTGCCAACCAACAGGAAGTGATTGATACTATTGCCAATATTGGAACGTTGGATATTTTGATCAACAATGCAGGCATTGCACATGTTGGTAAAGCAACCACCACTAGCGAAGCAGATTTTGATAAAGTGATGGGCGTAAATGTAAAAGGTGCTTATAACTGCATTTACGCGGCCATTCCAAAACTGTTGGTAAATGGCGGTGTAATTATAAATATGGCTTCCATCGGCTCAAATGTGGGCATTGCAGACAGGTTTGTTTATAGCACATCAAAAGGTGCCATAAAAGCCATGACCATGAGTGTTGCAAGGGATTATTTAAAAGAAAAAATCCGTTGCAATTCAATTTCCCCAGCACGGGTGCATACCCCATTTGTGGATGGTTTTTTAAGGAAAAGTTATCCAGGACAAGAGGCAGAAATGTTTGAAAAATTATCACAATCGCAACCAATTGGTAGAATGGCCGAGCCGCATGAAATTGCAACCTTGGCTTTATATTTATGCAGCGAAGAAGCTAGTTTTATTACTGGTTGCGATTATCCGATTGATGGTGGATTTACTACCTTAAATAATTAATTGCAGATTATTAATTCGCAATAATTAAAATACAAATGCCCCATTAACTAAATGAGGCATTTGTATTTTAATAAAAATATTTAATTATTCTTCAACACTTTCTTTTAATGGGGTTATTTTATGTCCATTTAAATTATGCCCATTTAAATGAGGGGCTTGCTGGTTTTGTTGTAATGCGGCAATTTTTTTAAATAAGGTAAGTGATTGAGCAACAACTTGATCCATATTATAATATTTATAAGTTGCCAACCTGCCGGTAAAATATACATTAGGTGTGGCCGCTGCTAATAATTGATATCGTTTATATAATTCTGCATTTTCACTTCTTGGAACCGGATAATATGGGTCGCCATCGGCTTTAGGATACTCGTAAACAATAGAAGTTTTATTATGCTTTTGCCCAGTTAAATATTTAAATTCAGTGATACGGGTATATGGATGTTCATTTGGATAGTTTACAGTACCCGTTGGTTGAAATTGTTGTGCTTCAATTGTTTCAAATTTAAAATCAATAGAACGATAAGGTAATTTACCATAACAATTATTGAAATAATAATCAATTGGGCCGGTATAAATCATTTCTTTAAAAGGAAAGATATTTGCAATTTCTTTATAATCTGTATTCAACATTACTTTAATGTTTGGATGCGATAACATTTGTTCAAACATTTTTGTGTAACCATGTAAGGGCATAGCTTGATAAGTATCTGTAAAATACCTATCATCCCGATTGGTGCGGGTTGGTATCCTTGCGGTAACAGAAGCGTCTAATTCTGACGGATCCAAATCCCATTGTTTTTTAGTATAACCCTTAAAAAACTTTTCATATAATTCCCGTCCCACTTTATTTAATACCACATCTTCCGAAGTAATTACTTTCGATTTTTTCTCAGCCTTTGATTCTAAAAATGCATCTACTTCACCCGAATTTAAATTAAGTCCATATAATAGATTGATGGTATTTAAATTAATTGGAATAGGCACCATCATACCGTCGACACTGGCTAAAACCCTATGCTCATAAGGCCGCCAAGTTGTAAATTTTCCTAAATAATCAAAAACGTCTCTGGAATTGGTGTGGAAAATATGCGGACCATATTTATGCACCAATATACCATCGTTATTGTAGTAATCATAGGTATTCCCTGCTATATGATTTCTTTTATCTACAATCAAAACTTTTTTTCCAAGCTTGGTAGCAAGGCGCTCCGCCAATACCGATCCTGCTAAACCTGCACCTACAATAAGATAATCAAACATAATTAAATTTTTTACGGTTTAATTTTAATTCCATGGCTTCTTTCATTAATTCATTCATGTTTTCCCAAGTTTTATCCCAAGAAATATTTGCTAAATAAGTGTCCACATCTTTTAACCACTTATTCTTTTTATCATCTTTTAAGATGTTGATACCTGCTTTGGAAAACTCTTCAGCGGTTGCAGCTATTTTTACAAGGCTTATATTTCCATAAGGATCAATAACATCTTTTATAGGCGTAGAAATTACTGGTTTACCCCCTGCTAAATATTCAGGGGTTTTAGTTGGGCTTATAAATTCAGTTGATTCGTTAATTGCAAAAAGTATTAATGCAATATCCCAACCACTTAAATAATTAGGAAGAACTTTATAATCTTTTCCACCTAAATAATGGATGTTTTCTTTTCTTGGTAATGTAGCCGGATTGATTTTAACAACTGGCCCTAAGATGATAAAATGCCAATTTGGTTGTAAGGATGATAGTTTATTTAATAAATCTAAATCGAAACGTTCATCAATTACACCATAAAATCCTAAACGGGGATGTGGAATATCTTTTTGATCAAAAGGTTCGGTATTGCTAATTCGTGCTTTTGCAAAATGGTTTTTATCAATGCTACTTGGCATTGGATAAACATTTGAATGTTGTGTTTTTTTTGCATGGTATAAATTATGGCCACCTGTAAAAACAATATCAGCTTTTTCAAAAAGTAATTGCTCGTTTTGTTTTAATTCAGGCGGTGCAAATTTAAATGCCGATAATTCGTCCATGCAATCGTATACAATTAAATCAGCATTTAAATGATTGGAAAAAGGAATAGCCATCGGAAAATAATACCATAAAATATAATTGTGGATGTTATAATCATTAATTAATTGATCCAATAAATTTTTTTGTTGTTCAATTTTTTGTTGGGTTGACAAGCCTGCAGTTAAGTGTGGAACGATAACCCAAATATTTGTGTCGGCTAAATTATTAATTTCTAAATACTGCTTTGCCGTTTCATTGCCTGGCTCCTCAATATAAAACATACGTTGTTTTTTTGCAAAACGGCTAAGTAAATGTTGTGGCCGCTGATAAACGAAATTCCAACGTAAATGGGAAAAACAGATCAAGTCATTATTCATTTAAAGTAATTTTTTTAAAATGTATTATTTAGAATTTAGATGATTGTTTGAAAAATTATTTAGTATTTTTTATTACCTCGATAATAATACTAATTAAAATAAATTAATAGTTATAAATACCAGATGTGAAAATGGTTAAACTTTCGTGCCAATTAGTTTTTTTAATCCAAATTAAATTTGGGTAAAAAAATGGGCAATTAAAATTCAATGAGTTGTCGCATTTAAATAAAATTAATATAATTTTCTGTAGTTATGCGCTTTAAATGTTAAATGGCGGCTATCTTTTCTTATTTATTGGCATATTATTATTTATAATTGCTTTTGTTTAAGCATTACTAAGGTGCTACACTGTTATCTATATTGTTTAATTTTGATGATGCTGGTGCCGTGGGGTCGGTATAGGTATTTATGGCTTCGCCCAGTGATTGGTCAGCGGTATTTAAACCTAGTGCATCATTTGCCGGGCAATAGCCGGAATAGCCGCGATATAAAAGAAAGCCGCCCAAAAGCATTTGTGCAATAGATGGTAATGGCTTTTGCTTCACATTTTCAGTGCCGTACATTAACAACCGTGCACCTAACGACATAGATAATATCCGTTCAACTTTACTAATATTTTCTTTTAACATGATATCTTGTTATTAATTTTAAATAAATGTTAATGGTAATGTATGGTTGTATCTGCCGTTTTATGTATTGAGTCTGGAACAGTCTTACCGGTATCCGTTGGCGTAGCACTATATGGTTCTTGGCCATTTGAGGGTGGTACTTTATTTAATGAATTTCCATTTTGGGTACTATCGGTAGATTTTGAGCTATTAGAGCCATTTCCGCAAGCGGCAAATAAGCAGCTACAAACGAATGCAACAGCAATTAATGACTTATTTTTCATTAGGTTTTTTTAAAAATAATTTAAAAAATTGTGCCTACCAAAAATTGCGAATATTTATGTGCACAGGCTTGTAGTGATATTGATATTATAATTAACAGTTTCTAATATTGTGTGTCATCGGTTTCAATATTTGGCTGTAGTTAATGAAGAACGCTGAATAAAAGTAATGCAGGCCATAGGCCTGCATTTATTATAATAATTTTGCAATAAATTTAAATTATACTGATTATTTTACTGCATGCACAACTGGGAAAAAGCAACTAAACCATTGGTCGAGCGAGAGGTCGTGCCATTGTGGATCTGATGCGACGATGCTGCCCCACGCGGTCACGTCTTGAGAGGAGCGGTTTTTGAAGAACGCTAGAAGACGCTGGCGGATGGCCATTCCTTGGGGCGTGTCAGCCAGGGGGAGGCGTAAAATGCGCTCAAGCGTGGTCAGCTCCTGCGTCACGCAGAGCTTGTACGACCGGTAGATTCCGCTGGCCGAGACGGTAATGAAGTTCATCGGGCTGTTCTAGGAGGGCAAAATCCGGAATGAGCCCGAGTGCGAAAAGTGCTCCTCCCACCGTTCTAGCGTCCGGTGACGTCTGTTCGGCGATAGCCGCCAAATAGGCGAGCCGAGAAAACGGTGTTAGTGGCCATTTCTGGAGCCTAAGGTAATCCAGAACTACGTCTGCACTGTGTCGTCAGCGGACTGGAAGTCGCTGCCGTAACGCTTTGGCAACATCCGCGTCAAGGTCACCCACAGGGACAGTACGGAATGTGGAAATATCAACGCTGTCTCCAGCCGCCAGTTGCAGGTCTGGTGGGAACAGAGCAAGGACGATGCCCTC
>CAWJTH010000187.1:0-29506 GCA_963845495.1 uncultured Chitinophagaceae bacterium | reverse complement strand
ACTCGCTTAAAATCATCATTAACAATCTTTCAATAAAATTCTTCATTAACTTGCGTAAAAATTTTTAATTATGGCAATTTTTAAGTCCGGTAACCCGGCGCTTTCGGAAAAAACTTTCCAGAATATTACTTACACCAATGTTTCTTCAGACACGATGACCGTAAACGGAACACTGAACAAACTTGGTTTTTTATTGATTCTTTTAACTGGCGGTGCAATTTTTAGCTGGAGCAATGTTTACAACAACAGCGAATATGCTCAAGTATTTACCATCGGCGGTGCAGTTGTAGGGTTTATTATTTGTTTGGTAATGATATTTAATCAAGGGCTGGCCCGCTATTTAGCGCCTGCTTATGCTATTTGCGAAGGCTTGTTCATTGGCGGTATTTCAGCTTTGTATAATTATGCATTTGCTGAAAAAATGCCAAATATTATTACCAACGCTGTTGGTTTAACGTTGGGAACAGCAATAGCGATGTTTATCCTGTATCGTTTTAAAATTATTAAGGCAACCGATAGGCTTAAATCTATTATCATTACTGCTACAATGGGTATTGCTATATTTTATGCTATAGTGATGATTTGCAGGATGTTTGGTATGCCGGTGGCTTTTATGCATGATAGTTCGATGCTCGGCATTGGCATTTCACTTTTTGTGGTAGCTATTGCAGCCTTAAACCTGATCCTTGATTTCGACATGATTGAACGAGGTGCTGAAGCCGGCGCTCCTAAACACATGGAGTGGTATGGTGCTTTTGGCTTATTGGTTACTTTGGTTTGGTTGTATTTGGAAATCCTTCGTTTATTGTCAAGGTTTTCAAAAAGGTAAACAACCAAAAAAATAAAAAACTTAAAGCCCCGAACAAATGTTTGGGGCTTTATTTTTGTACAACGTAGCTCCGCTGCGTTATTGCTCAATCATATAGTTAAGCTTTTCAATGCAACCAAATTCCATCATTGTTATTACGGCTCCGTCTGGTGCTGGCAAAACCAGCATCACTCGGCATTTACTACAACATTTCCCGCAGTTACGTTTTTCTATTTCGGCCGCTACAAGGTTGGCCCGCGGTAACGAAGTGAACGGCAAGGATTATTATTTCATGCCGCTGCAGCAATTTCAGCAACACATTGAAAACAACGATTTCATTGAATGGGAAATGGTGTACGAAGGCAAATATTACGGCACATTAAAATCGGAAATACACCGCATTTGGGCCGAAGGAAACGTGCCGTTATTGGATATCGACGTGAAAGGCGCCATCCATGTACAGCAACAGTTTCAAGGCCATGTATTGTCAATTTTTATCGAAGCACCTTCGGTGGATGAATTGCGGAAACGATTGGCCAGTCGTGGCACCGAAACGGAAGATAGCTTGAATACCCGCATCAACAAAGCCAGTTACGAAATGAGCTTCAAAAATAATTTTGATGTGGAAATTGTGAATGACGATTTAAGTAGGGCGCAGGCTGAGGCGGTGGAAGTGGTTAGAGAATTTTTGAAAATATCTTAATAACGTGAGTTTGGGATAAGGATGTTTATAAACAATTGACATTAAATTTATCTATTTTGTATCTGCCTGTTGATAGTGAGTGATTTTTATTCCCAAAAGGTATTTTGTCACGCAGGGAGCGCAGGATTTGCATAGAAAAGGAGGGGAAATTTGGCGAATTCATTCCCCTACCACTCCTCTTTTTAAAAAATTATACATTTTTCTACTAACCCTGCGCTCCCTGCGTGATATATCTTTCTCGTTTAAAAGTCTCCAACACTTGTGCTGCTTATCAGAACTCACTTTTGATGCGTGTTGCTTGCTCGAATAGTTGATAGATACCGTCATCTGTCAACCTTGTTTTGTCCTGGTGTTTGAAAACAATAAATAGCAACTTATGTTAATTACTATCCTCTAACTACTTATATCTTTATCACCCATAAAACGATTTCTGCATGTCATTTAAAAACAAGACAATTATTATTACCGGCGCAACACGTGGCATTGGGAAAGCAATAGCATTAAGGCTTGCAGCCGATGGTGCTAACATTGTAATTGCTGCCAAAAGCGTAACAGAAAACCCTAAACTTGGCGGAACTATTTTTACCGCCGCAGCAGAAATTGAAGCGGCCGGGGGCAAAGCATTGCCTATTCAGTGTGATGTACGTGATGAAAGCAATATCCAACATGTAATTGATAAAACATTGGAAACATTTGGTGGCATTGATGCGCTTGTTAACAATGCATCGGCCATTTCGCTTACACCAACCGAGCAAACCGAAGCTAAACGCTATGACTTGATTATGGACATCAACGTTCGCGGAACTTTTTTTATGAGCAAAGGCTGCATCCCGCATTTGCGCAAAGCTGAAAATCCGCATATCCTTACACTTTCGCCGCCAATTAGTATGGATCCAAAATGGTTCAGCAAACATTTGGCTTACACCATCAGCAAATACAATATGAGCATGGTGGCATTTGGCCTAGCGGCAGAATTAAAAAAAGACAAGATTGCTGCAAATGCATTATGGCCAAAAACAACGATTGCAACGGCTGCCGTCAATAATATTTTAGGCGGCGAAATGCTGATGAAAATGAGCCGTACGCCAGAAATTATGGCTGATGCGGCATACGAAGTGCTAAGCAAAAATGCAGCGGACTATTCTGGTCAATTTTTGTTGGACGAAGAAGTGCTGGCCGAAGCTGGCATTACCGATTTAAGTAAATACGCTTTTGTGCCTGGCAATACAAAATTTTATCCTGATTTGTTTTTGTAAGTCTTGAGCAGGATTTGAGGGAGATTAGATGAATTTTGGGGATTTTGGGTTTGAAGTATTTTTGCAGAACCTTCCAACTCGCCCAATCCCCAAAATCAAAACCCTTCTTTGCTAAAATATTTTGAAAGAAAATTGGCTATAGAGGATTGAATCTGAACCATTTATCAAACATTTAAAATTCGCCTAATCGCCACAAATCCCCGTTCAGATTTTTTTGTAATTCTCGTAATCAAAAAATCTTTTGCCGGTTAATTTTTCCAACACATTTTTTAGGCGATATTTTAATGGAAGGTGGTTATAACTTAAATCGCGGTCAAATTTCCAGTTCATATTGGCAATTCTCGGCTGCATTACTGCCGGATGTGTGCCGGTAAATTTTGCCAAACTGTCAATTTGGGAATAATCAAAATCGCCTTCATATTTTTTTTGTTGTTGGGGTTCCCCATTATCGCCGCTCCACAATTTTTGAAAATCGTGCACTTTTGAAAGCATCGCATTGGGTTCCCGCACCCAGCCGTAGTGGTTTATAAAAGCTGGTATTGGCTTCACATTCAGTTTTTTATTGTCATCTTTCCTAAAACCTTGGGCATCTAAATAACTATATATTTTCTTGTTGTTTTTAATTACCCTTATTTCGTGGCGGTACCATTTGCCGCTATCGCCAATGTAATCGTAACTGCCATAAAAATGCTGGTAATTAAAAAGTAGTCCATCAACTGTTGGGTCATCTTTATATTGCCCCATAGCAGCTTTTATGGCAGGTAAATATTGTTCATGCACCACTTCATCGCCTTGTATATAAAAACACCAATCGTAAAAAGCAGGGATAGCTTGGAAAACTTTGTTTGTTTCGTCGGCCAAAACATGGCCGCCCTCTTTTAACTTCTCATCCCAAACCGTATCAATTATTTCTATTTTTTTTGGGTCGATGGAAGCTACCAATTCTCTTGTGGCGTCGGTACAATTTCCTACGGCCACAAATACCTTATCACAAATTGGCAATATGGAGAGTATTGCTTCTTTAATTGGATAATCGTATCGTATGGCATTACGAATAAAAGTAAAACCTGCAATTTGCATTAATCAAAAAAATTTTGGCAAATATAGCTTGATGCTACCTGCCTTTTGATGCAACCATCAATGCACCCGCAAAAATGGCAACGTCTTTTAACGTATTTATCAGCGGCATCATCCTACTGGCTTCATCTACTGCATGTAATACTTGTGGCAATTGAACGGTACCAATAATAATAGCCATCAATAAAGCCAACAAATAAGCAGCCACTTTGCTTTTGAAATTGATAATAATTGCAACGGCTGCCAACAGTAAGCAAACGCCCGTTATATAAACCCAAGCTACAGGGCTTGGCATATACGCGGGTACAGCACCACTCATTTTGGGGCCTGCCATTAAATGGTTTGCACCAAAAGCACCAATTACCAAACCATACACAATTGCACCAATGCGAAAAACGGCATTATTCATTTGTAGTTGTTTGGCTGTAAGATAGAAATAATTTTATACATACAAAAAATGAGTATTTAAAAAAAATTGTAAAGCTGGTTTTAAAATATGTTTTTCCTTATTAAATACTTATTAATCATCAAATGATCTTTAAATGTTTCCTTTTAATAAATTAATTCGACAATTAAATGCAGCTTTTTTTTCAGAAAAACTATCTTTTATTAAATAACAGTTGTAATTTTAAAAAAGATAAAAAGAGCTTGGCAAGATTATTGATTTAAAATTTCTTGTATATGGCAAAACACATCAACATAAAAACTGGTAAACCTCAAATTTGCGGACGAGCACCGCTGTTAATTAACGAGAAGCATTCTAATGCTGCAAAAACTAATCGTTATTATAAATATCAGATGTTGTTTAATCACTATCATCCTAATTGGAACCAAAAACCAATTAAAGCGCAGCCTATTATGCAGCAACCGCCAATTGCTGTAGAAAGGGATTTAAAAGCAGTACGAACAAAATGGTGGGAAGTAGCCCCACACTGGATTGTGGAATTATTTACACGAGATAAATCAGGTCAAGAAATTTTATCAGGAACCGCATAAAGAAGCCATTTAATTATGGCTTTTTTCTTGTCATTTATTTCAACCAATAATCAATAATATATTTTTTATTTAAAGTCTCAATTAAATATTATATTTTAATATTTAATTATTTTTTATTGCCTTTTAACAGGAAGCCTTTCCTTGTGAATTTGTGTTTTTTATTTTAAGACAATCTTCTTAACACAATTATTTATTTGAATGTCAAGGCGCTATATTTTACCAAAATTAAAATATGGCATGGATTTTTTATAATTTGTTTTTAATCTGCTAAAAATGACCATTATGAAAAATATAAATAACCCCGATCCAAAGCGGGAAACAAAAAGCAATGAAAACGCCACAAATGCTACGGAAGATTTATTAAATGTGCAAGAGCGTGGCGATGTACAAGATGGACAACAAATAAATGATAACAGAAGCGAAGCAGAAAATGCAAGCAACAAAAATGACTTTGGTGGTGAGGACACGGATAAACAATTGGTAACAAACAACCCTGATGAAAAAGAAGAAGTTTTTTAACATTGGTTGCTTTTGAAATTCCATGCAGTGTTTAATGGTTGCATGTCAACATATATAGTAAATAGTTTTTAACCCATTAATTCAAAAATAAAAAAAATGAAAGTAGCAAAAACAGATTCGCCAAAACCAACGGCAACGGCAAAAGGTAAAACACAACCGGTATTAAAAATTAAAGCGTCTGCACCTGCAAAACCAGAAAGTGATAAGTCAAGCGAACACCGTGAAAATCTGAATAAGATTTTTATCGACACGATAAAAGACATGTATTGGGCAGAAAAACATTTGTCGAAGGCGTTGCCCAAAATGGCAAAAGCCGCAGGCTCACAAGATTTAAAAGCTGGCTTTACCGAACATTTGGAACAAACGAAAGGACATATTTCAAGGTTGGAAAAATGTTTTGAAGTAATAGGTAAAAAAGCGCAAGCAAAAAAATGCGAGGCTATGGAAGGCTTGGTAAAAGAAGGTGAGGAAGCAATTGAAGAATACAAACAAGGCCCGGGCCGTGATGCGGCTTTAATTGTGGCCGCACAAAAAGTTGAGCACTACGAAATTTCAGGCTACGGATCTTTACATGCATTTGCGGGCCTGCTAGGTTACACAGAAGCCGCTGATTTACTGGCACAAACGCTTCAAGAAGAAAAGGATACAGATGTAAAATTGTCAGATTTGTCTGATAATATCAATCAAGCTGCATTAGCCGCTTAATTATTTTCCGCACTTTAAAATGAACACGTGGCCACCAATTAAAAGGGTGGCCATTTTGTTCACTAGCATAAAGCAAAATATTTAAACTTCAAAACTCAAAACCCAAAATACAAATTCAAAACCTAAATTCCAAACTTTAAATCCCCAACTCTAAACTCTAAATTCTAAACTCTTAACTCTTAACTTATAACTTATAACTTTTATCCGTAAACTTGTAAACAAATAAACCGATAGGAATATGGAAAGACATCTATTTGGCTGGTATAGCCCGGCCCTAAAAAAAGAAATGCCCATTGCCATTTACGGCCATTACGGTTTTGCGTTGCTGCTGATACCTACCGCAGCCGCTGATTATTTGGAATATGAGCGTTTCCAGATGTTGGATTATTTGCGGCCAATGATTGAGGCGGGCAAATGCAAAGTATATTCCATCGACAGCATTAACCGCGAAAGCTGGATGAACAACAACATGTTGCCCGAACATAAAGCCATCCGCCACAACGATTGGAACAAATATGTGTTTGAAGAAGTAGTGCCGTTTATTAGGGTAAACAGCAGCCAAGACACGCTGATATATACCTGCGGTGCTAGTTTCGGCGCTTTGCACGCCATGAATTTATTTTGCAAACGCCCCGATATTATAAACGGCGTAATTAGCATGAGCGGCGAATACGACCTAAGCGAATACACCAATGGCTATTACGACGAGCAGGTTTATTACAACAGCCCCATGAAATATATGCCCAACCTTACCAATAATTGGTATTTGGAAAACATCCGTAAAAGCCATCACATACATATACTTACCGGCAGCGGCGCACACGAAGCGCCAAATGCCGCCAAACAGTTTGCCCGCATTTTGTACGATAAAAATATTTGGTACGAACTGGATATCTGGGGTCCGGAATGGAGCCATGACTGGCCAACTTGGCGGGCCATGCTGCCGCATTATTTAAATACCCGCTTTTGATTAGGATTAGGCTGATTTGAAGATTGAAGGATTTAGACTTTTCAATCCTTCAATCTTCAAATCAGTTTTATCCTAATTCTTTTTTGGGCGCCTTATCGGGCTGTCTGTAGTACTCCGCAGCGCCAATTCACTTATGTCAATATTCACTATTCACTATTCACCATTCACAAAAAAGGCGCTTTACGGGGTACTACTGCCCATCCCGGGCGCACCTCCACAACCTTTCATTACAACTTATCATCAATAAGCGATCGGTTCTTTTAAAACGAATAGCAAATAAGAATGGCGACCACATCGGTCGCCATTCTTATTTGCTATTCGTTTTAAAAAGGGCAGCCACAAGGGCCGGCCCTACGACTATTCTTTAATTACCTGTTGTGTTACAACTGTATTGTTACCCACCAATTTCAATTGATAAACGCCCGCTGCAAGATTTTTATCTAGCATCACCGTTTGTGAACTGGCGGTACCATTGTTGGCAATGGTTTTCGCAAAAACCTGCTGACCTAATTTATTGGTCAATGTCAAGGTATAAGTTCCGGTTTCAAAATTGTTTAGTTGCAAACCAATGGAATTGCCGATAATCGGGTTAGGATAAATCACTAAACTGCTGTTGCCGTTTCCTGCCAAAGTAACTTTTACAATTTTACTGTACTGAACGGTTCCATCTAACCCAACAGATTTGATGCGGTAAAAATTGTTACCGTTGCTCGGTGAAACATCCAAAAAGCCATAATTCAAAACAACCGTACTGTTTCCTTTTGAAGCAACTGTGCCGATTTGGGTAAAGTTCTGTCCGTCGGTACTTCTTTCCACTTCGTATAGTTTAATATTGGCTTCTGTTAAAATCTGCCAATCAACCTGTAAATCTTGGTTTTTCTGATAAGCCTGAATATCTCCAAACGTAACCGGTAAAATGGTTAGCGTTGTGCCGTCGGCTTCCAACCGTAAATAATCAAACATTAAATCGCCAGTAGTTGCACCACCGGTAAGCCTTTGGCTTAAACTAATGGTATTGTTACCCGCATGTAAATTGCTGGCGGGGAAATTGATTCTTGCATCAGTAAAAGCACCATGTATGCCCATCCTAATCATGGCGTCGGATTTATTACCGAAAGTTACGCCGGTGGTAGGATTAGTAATATTTGTGCCATTTACCGTTACAATTAATGCGGAACTAAAATTAGCCGCAAGTGCAGTATAAAGGCTTACAGTTGAGCCCGCAGTTGGCGCAGAACCTAAGGCAAAATTGATCGTCCAAACGGGCGAGGTGCTTTGATGATATCCCTTATCAAACGGCATCACATAATCCCAATCGGTAGCAATATTGCTTTGACCAACCCTAAAATTTACATCGTTCGGAAATTCAGTTATATAATCACGGAATTTGGCCCAGTTGGTGCTATCGGCATTTACGTACGTATCGCTCACCCACCAATCATTACCATGTAAAAATTCCTTGGCTGATCTATCTGGTGTGCCAATTTCCCAAACGGTAGCAGCTGTTCTGGTTGGCGTCCAGTTTATTGTTCCCAAGGCATTTGTATTGCCGGCTGTTACGGTTACATAGTTGTTCAGTGTTAATTGTCCAGCCACAGTAGCAGGAGCACCAGCACTGAAAGCGTAAAAATTATAGGTGCCGGGTAATACATGCGGAATAGTGAAATTGCCATTGGCATCCGTTTTCACCCAGAATTGGTAATTTTTAGACCAGCGTTGAAAATCAGTAGTGGTAGCGTTTGCAGGCTGTGCGGCAACGCCCACCCACATGTTGGCGGCAGAAGCTGATGGCGCACCCGGGTCGGTAATAGCTAAGGTTCCTGTAATTGTGCCGCGACCACTTTCCTGCACATACGATGGGTTAGTGTACCAACTATATGGCCAAGAGGCTTGTTCTTTTTTGGCTTGTGCCACCGCATCTTTCCATAAAACAATTGGCGCATTTGTGGTGCCAGCCGGCACGCTGTTGCAATAAATTAAGAAAGGACCAAAGGTTTTTTCCCAAGTTTCGCTTGCAGGGATAGCACCATCATCGCCCATGCCATAATGCTGACCACCCAACATATTTAAAATGGTAGGGCTTGCATGGCACATTAGTTCCCTTTTCATTGGACCGCCGTTGTAATATTCTTTACTAGGTGCGGTCATCCATAAACCTACATTGTCGGTGGTGCTGCTCCAACCCCAGGCATCTTGGTCGCCGAAATCGGCGCTATAATCATATTTACATTCATATAAACCCTTTTTAATACCAGTCGTCAACAACATATTTTCTGGCGGTGAGGTTGAAAGAACGGCAGGATTTCCCCAATCATCATTGGTAGCCATCAGTTTGTTACGTAGCGAATCGACACTTAACCAGTTAAAAGTAGAACCGGGATAACCTGCCATCCGCCATTCACCACCAGGGTTTACATGGCCATAGCTAGAAGGGTGCCGAAGCGTTGCGGAAGCATAAAAACCTGAAGTATCGCGTGGCAGCGAATAATAAATGTCCATATCCAAGGCAGCTGTGGTAGCAGTACTATCTTGGCGCATGCTTAATTTTATTTCACCATAATTAAAACTGTTGTTATGCGGGTCAGCTGAAAGCGTGTAAGTGCAGCCAGATGGTTGTTGGTAAGGCCCCATGTTCCAGCTCCAATACAATTGACCGCCGTTGTAGCCACCGTTTAATAAGTTTTGGCCGTTGTAAGTGATATTGGTAATGGTTGCATTTGATTTGTTAATGGTTACGGCTACCTTAGCATTTTTCATGGTTACAGTGGCGCCATTGTCTTGAACGATTACGCTGCCGGCATCGGGGCCAGAGGTGCTGAATGGCAGATCATTCCCGTAAATAGTGCCTAGGCTATTGATGGCATAAGCCCGTACATGATAAGTTGTGGCAGGAATAAGGTTGATAATTGAAGTGGTAAAACTGCCGGTTCCCCCTGAGCCGTCGACAATTTTAGTGTTGGTAGTAGTTGGGTTAATGGACGTGCCATAAACAATACCTCTTTCTGTAATCGTTGATCCGCCATCGAACGTAATAGTGCCGCCGGTTGATGCCGAGGTTGAAGTAATATTCGTAATTGGTGTCGTAACAATCGGCTGACTAAACATTTGTACAATCGGCGTAACTACATTGCTTGAATTTTTGTTGGTATAAACTATAAAAGGCTTGGATGTATCGGTGCCTATGGCAACATTTAGCCCCGATACTGTAACCGAGTCAATTCCGCGGGAAACATTGCTGGCTTTAAGTTCCACAAAAGCCGAAGCTCCATAGCTAAGTTTATATACCCTTGCCATGGGCGATGTACCGCCGTTCACCAATAAATCAGTAAATGAATTATAAACATTGCCGCCATTGTCTCTCACCAAGCTGTTGTAAGGCGCATCCCTGGTTCCGTTTGTTCCTAAAAAGCCCCAGGCAGAAGTTGTTTTATTATACCGCATAACCGTTGATCTGTTGCTGTTACCGGTATTAAAATAGCTTACCATTGGACTGAATGTACTGTCCATTACAATACTGGTATGACGAGCAGCTGTGGTACTAGTACTGCCAGAACCAGCAAGAGGCGATATATCAGTCCAAGAACTATCCGCTGAACTATAACGGAAAACTTTAATGGTACCGGTTGTTGCGCCGGTTAAGCTTGATTGCTGGATATAAACCATATAAGGAACATCGTTGTTATCTAACGCTATGCTGTTGCACACAGCAAAATCAGCCGAAACAGCACCCGCCGTTTTGCTAAGGATTTCCCATGCGCCATTAATAAACCTTTGTACAAATGGGTTGCCATTTGTGGCACGTTCAGAATAAGTGATATAAGGGTTGTCGTTACTGTCAAATGCTAAACTGCTCCGCGGAGAGGAACTGAGTGAACTGTTTATGTTTGTTACTGTGCCGGTTGAAATATATGGATTGCCTGATATCAAAGGATCCCAGGTTTGCGTGGTTGTATTGTATGTTACAATAGCCAAACGGCTGTTGTTGGAAACGTCTACATATGTAACATAGAGTTTGTTGTTTTCATCGCTGTAAATTCTTGAATAAATAGCGTTAGCGGCCACATTACCGCCTACCTGATCCCAAGTGCCGGTGGTAGAATTGAGCTGTTTTACTTTGCAAGCACCGGTGGCAGTTTCAACATAAACAACATACGGAACGCTGTTTAATACGGTAATAGCAGTGTAAGCTGATGCAACGGAAGATATCTGGTTTTCGTTGCCAATAATACTCCACTGCTGTGCAAAAGAACGCTGTAAAGCAAAAAGGCTTAAAACGATTAACACAGTAATTTTTAAGGATAATTTCTGCAAAAAAAATTGGGTTAAAAAAGATGGTAATTGTTTTCTCATAAAGTAATAAATTGTTTAGAAATGAGCATAATAATGTCTTCCGCTTTTCTGGAAATGAATAGCAGTAATTGAAATAATATTAAATGGGATCAATTAATATTTACGATGGGGGCGAGGGTATTTTTAAAAATAAATTGGAAAAGTTAGGCAATAGCAAAGCAATAGCTATTACAAGTAATGCATTTTTCATATAGCGATATTTATTTAATTTAAACAATCATTTTAAATCATGTATAAATGTCATTATAACGGTTATTATATGCATCCTGAGCTATCCTGAGTTAGGTTTAAATGATTTAAATTAAATAAATTAATAGGATTTTTTTATTAATAAATCTTTTTTAAAGACTTTTATTTATGTTGCGAAATAACGAAAGCTATACTGGTGCTAATTTTTATTTAATGTTACACCAATAAAAAAAGTATTGCTGTTTTTTAAATAACAGATTTAAATGAAACTATTAACTTTTTAAGTTTAAATAAAAAATGGTTAAACAGATTTATTTAGCTTTTATTTTTCCTCTTTTATTTTGCTAACCATCCAAACTACTGCAGTTCCAACGCAAGCCATAATTAAAAATGCCCAACGCAAACTAGCTATTTGAGAAATAAAACCAATCATTGGTGGTACTATTAAAAAACCCAAATAACCTACCGTGGAAATAGAAGCCAATGCTGAACCACTACTTAACGTTGTTGATTTACCGGCCATGCTAAAAACCAAAGGAACAATGCAAGAAGTGCCTAAACCAATTAATACAAACCCAAAAAATGTAGGGACGGCGTAAGGTAGTAGCACGCACAATAAAAAGCCGATTGCCAAAAACGAACCACTATATTTTAAGATTATTTTGGCTCCTAATTTTGTTACCAAGCGGTCGCCAAAAATGCGGCCCGATGTAACGGCCACCATAAAAACAACAAAGGCAGCGGTAGCCATTGGTTTGCTGGAAAGTGTAACTTTTTGGAAATAAATAATGCTCCAATCGTACATGGTATTTTCGCAAGCCATGCACCCGAAGCAGATTAAAGCAAATTTTAGCAATGATTTTTCAGGCAATGAAAACATCTTTTTCTTTTCGCCGCTTGGCAAATTATCGAGGCTGCCAGTATAAAAATAGGCTGTTAAAGCAAGCGACAAAAGGCTTACCCCAATTAAATGATAAGCCGTTGCAACATGGTACGAAACCATGATATAACCAACCGCAGCACCAGCAAAACCTGCCAAACTCCAAATGGCATGAAAAGAAGTAATAATGGACTTACCGTACTTTGCCTGCACGCCAAGCGCCTGCGCATTTACGGAAAGGTTCAGTAAATTTCTTGCGGCACCAAAAACCAATAATATGGCAACCAATTGCCACGAGTATGCCGCAAACCCGGGAAAAGCCAACATGATATTGAATAAAACGGCACCAAACAGCATAATATGTTTGCCCTTAAATCGTGTTAATAATTGCCCAGTAATGGGCATGGTAAGCATTAAACCGATTGGGAAAGCAAATAGTATAGCACCTAATTGCCCATCGTTTAAATGTAATTGCTGTTGTATAGAAGGTATTCGCGAAGCCCAACTGGCATAACCAAATCCAGAGATAAAAAAGAAAACGGCAGTCGAAATTCTTGCTCGTAATGGTTGTACCTTGGTTAATTGCAATGAAAAAGACAAATGATTATTGATTTTGCGACACAGCAAAAATATTTTCAATTGATGAAATGCAATAGATATTTGTAATATGCATATAAATGTTTTATTAGGAATACATTTGCTGCGTATGATATTTGATGGTAATCTAAAAGAAGGCGAAACAGTTAACAGTTTTTTGGCACTTTTATCTTTTATCAGCCGTACTACTTAACATAAACAACCTCCCAATTATTAAATTATCTAAAAAGAAAAGTATGAAAAAACATGTTATGAAAATGATGCTGGTAGCTTCGGTGATAGCTTTTTTTGCCACTGGCTGCTATGTACAAAGGCCCGGTTATGAACGTCATTATCACCACGAACGCCATGGTAGTGGTTATAATAGATATTAAATAAACATCGAATTAAAGTTAAAAACCAAAATAAAATGCTGCACAATTAATAATTGGCGAAGCGTTTTTTTATTTAATTAAAGCTGATTTTAATACCTAATATTTATTCAGGAATTATTGTAAAATAAAAATCCGCAGCAATTGCTACGGACTTTTATTTTTAAACCTCGATTGCTAGAAGTGGTTCCAAGTCTTTTATTTCTGCCTCGGTAAATAATTTTGAATGAATAATGAAACGCAACCCTAGCGGTATTTCCAACGAAAAACTACTACCTCGTCCCGGCGTTACATCCAGCGTTAATTGTGTATGCTGCCAATATTCAAATTGATCGGCAGCCATATAAAATTTACAACCTTCAATTTCACCCAAACAAACATCGTTACTGCCAATTAAAAATTCTCCTTTTTCAAAACACATAGGTTGGCTGCCATCGCAGCAACCACCGCTTTGATGAAACATTAATTCGCCATGAATCGATTTTAAATTCCGAATTAATCCTTTTGCTTTTTCTGTTGCCAAAACTCTTGGTGTAGCCATACAATTAAGTAAAGATTTAATTAAAAGTAAAATTAAAAAGCGACGACTTAAAAAGCCGCCGCCTAGTTATTGCCACCCACCTATTAAAAGAAGCCCAATTTCTTTTTATCGTAAGAAATCAACATGTTTTTTGTTTGGCGATAATGGCCCAACATCATTTTGTGATTTTCCCTGCCGAAACCGGATTTTTTATAACCACCAAACGGCGCATGTGCCGGATAAGCATGGTAACAATTTACCCAAACGCGGCCGGCCTGAATGGCACGTGGTACTTGGTAAATCTCGTGCGCATCTCGTGTCCACACGCCAGCGCCCAAACCGTACATCGTATCATTTGCAATGGCAATGGCTTCTTCGGTGGTTTTAAAAGTAGTAACCGAAACCACCGGCCCAAAAATTTCTTCCTGGAAAATACGCATTTTATTATGGCCTTTAAAAATGGTTGGTTTAATGTAAAAGCCATGTTCCAATCCACTATTTTGATGGAATGCTTCGCCGCCGCATAAAACCTGTGCGCCTTCTTGTTTGCCAATATCCAAATAGCTCAAAATCTTATTGTATTGATCTTCAGAGGCCTGTGCGCCCATCATAGTGTCTGAATCTAAGCGGATTGCCCATTTTAATGGCACGGGTACGTTGAATAACACGTTCCAGAAATTTATCAGCAATGTTTTCATGCACCAAAATGCGGCTTGGGCAAGTACAAACCTCGCCTTGATTTAGCGCAAACATTACCGCACCTTCAATGGCTTTGTCGAAGAAATCATCATCGGCATCAGCCACAGATTCAAAGAAAATATTGGGCGACTTGCCCCCCAATTCCATGGTAACCGGAATAATATTTTCCGAAGCGTATTGCATAATCAACCGGCCAGTAGTTGTTTCGCCCGTAAAAGCAACCTTGGCAACATGCTTTGATGTGGCCAACGGTTTGCCCGCTTCGGTGCCGAAACCGGTAACAATATTTAATACGCCGGCCGGCAAAATATCGCCGATTAATTCCATCAATACCATAATAGAAGTTGGCGTTTGTTCGGCTGGTTTTACCACCACGCAGCAGCCTGCAGCCAAGGCTGGTGCTATCTTCCAGCTTGCCATCAGCAATGGGAAATTCCATGGAATAATTTGCCCTACAACGCCTAATGGTTCGTGCAGATTAATGCAAACAGTGTTTTCGTCGTGCTCAGAAATGCTACCTTCTTCGGCTCGTATAACACCTGCAAAATACCGGAAATGATCAACGCATAAAGGAAGGTCGGCGGCTCTGGTTTCTCGGATGGCTTTACCGTTGTCGATTGTTTCAACTACTGCCAAATATTCAAGATTGTCTTCAATTACCTGCGCTATTTTCAATAATAAATTACTGCGTGTTGCGGCCGACGTTTTGCTCCAAGTTTGGAATGCTTTATTGGCAGCTTTTACCGCCTTTTCGATATCGGCGGCATTGCCACGGGCGGCTTTGGTAAATACTTTTCCATCGATCGGCGAAGAATTGTCAAAATATTCGCCTGAAGATGGCGCTTCCCATTTGCCATCGATAAAATGATCGTAATGGTCTTTAAATTTAGGGCGTGCTGCCACGGTGGACTTTGGTGCAGCAACTGTTTCTGTGCTCATATTATTGGCTTTTAATCGTTATAGAATGTGTGAAGCTAACGTGCATTGAACCTTTCGTAATGCATAATTGTACTTTTAAATAGCACAATCGTACTTTTTCACATTCTTTTATTTTTTAAAAACGGGCAATAAAAAATGGAGTTGTATTTTAGTGTTACGATTGGCCAATAATAAAGTTCGAATAAATACTTCAAATCACATTTTAAGTCTGCCATCCGTCAACTGCCATCCGCCATCCAATTACTATAATAACGATTGATCATGCCTCAGCAATTATTACATACCATTGATTTGACGCATCCGAAATACCTGCAAACGCTGGTAGAAAATAGGCGCATCTTCAACCTTGAAAATTGCGAATTGAATATTTTTGAAAGTTATCAGGAAGCATATCATGTTCCACTTACATTTAATGATTTTGTGATTACCAGCATGGTGCGTGGTAAAAAAATAATGCATTTAAATGATAAACCTGCATTCGATTATTTACCAGGCGAAACAGTGATTTTACCAGGTAATGAAACAATGGTTATTGATTTTCCGGAAGCTACTGCCGAAACACCAACGCAATGTATTGCCATGGCGGTTGATCATAAATATGTAGCCAATACTTTAAATTATTTAAATAGCTTTTATAACACAGATAAAGATTGTAACCACGATTGGAAATTACAATTCAATCAATATCATTTTGCAAACGAAACGGAAATTACGGATTTAATCAATAAATTAATTCGTGTTTGTAGCGGTGGCGATAAAGCCAAAAACATTTTTGCTGATCTTAATTTAAAAGAATTATTGATCCGTTTAATTCAAAGCCAGCATTTAGAACAAATATTTACTGAAAGCAATACCGACACAAATAAAACACGTTTGCATTTTGTTTTAAATTACATCAACGAGCATTTAACGGAAGGGATTTTAATTGATGAATTATGCCGCAAAGCATATATGAGCCGTAATTTATTTTTTAAATGGTTTAAAGAGCAATTTGGCATCACTCCGCTAGAATATATTAATACGGAAAGAATCAAAATGGCGAAGCAATTATTAACGAATGCTAGAACCAGTATAGCTTCGGTAAGTTGCCAATGTGGTTTTAACGATGTAAATTATTTTGTTCGGTTGTTTAAAAAAACGGAAGGAATTACACCGGGTGTTTACCGTGGTTGTATTTTGGAAGGATGAAAAGTATTAGATGTTAGTAATTAATTCTTTGGTAGGAACTTAAATTTAGCCACTCTGGATTTATTTATATTTAATAGCGTACGTAATCCCGAGGGGATGAAATTATTATGGTGAAAATTCATTTTAAATAATAGCAAAAAAAACGAAGTGGTTTTTTTTTATTGAAACAATTATTAAATCAAATATTTCATTCCTTTGAAGTTTGGTTCACTATAATTCATACTTGTTATAATAATGTCAACCCTTCGGGTTTTCAAATAGCCATCAACGATTAGAATTGATTTTAAACTGCATTATTTTAGCAATACTATTTGCTATGTTAATTGCTTCTTCTGCCTTCGGCCCATTAAAGTTTTCTTTTATTGAGGCTGCCCAAAGTTGTAGCCAACGGTCGAAATGTGTAGGTTCTAATTGCGACAATCTATTTAATTCGATGTGTTTTAGCATAATGTTGCCGTTGTATTCTGAATCGCCAAACAGAATGCCATCCCAAAAGGCAATTATAATTGGTATGTAAACTGCCCAAGAGATCTGAACAGCTGTTGTGAAAAAATGACCGATAATCGAATCAGGAATTGCTTTTTTATAAAATAAATCTACTAATAAAGCAACATCATTTTTATTTTGAATATCGGTCATTTTTAATTATTTAAAGTGCTGGTTGCATTCCTGTGGCAATGGCCATCCTGTTCCACGCATTAATTGCAATTACGGCCATTAATACTTGCGCTAATTGTTTTTCACCCAGAATAGTTGCTGCTTTTTGGTAGGTTTCGTCGCTTACATGATGATGGCTGATTAAAGTGACTTCCTCTGTAAAAGCTAATACAGCCCTTTCTTCTTCGGTAAAAAATGGAGTTTCCCGCCAAGCTGACAATGCATAAATACGCTGTTCAGTTTCACCGTATTTTCTTGCATCTTTGGTGTGCATGTTTATACAGAAAGCACATCCATTTATTTGCGAAGCCCTTATTTTAATTAGTTCTTTTAACAATGGCGACAACGTGGTAGTTTCCATATATTTTTCAACCATCATTAATGTTTTGTACCCTTCTGGTTCTACTTGACCAAATTTCATTCTGTTGCTCATTTTTATTTGTTTTTGTTAGGGCAAAGGTGCAATGAGCTGATAACAAAAATCTTAATCAAGATTAAGAAATGTCCCCGTCCCCTAAAAAGGTGACAATATTTATTTTGATTAAAAAGATTTGACGGGGGCTACATTTTTTTTGCCCTTATTTTACTTAAAAATTCCGGCGTAAAACCTAAATAAGAAGCGAGGATAATTTGCGGAATCCGTTGAACAAATTCAGGATATAAATGATTGAAATGACGGTATCTTTCTTCGGCGGAAAAAGTATAAATATAATTGATGCGCATTAAAGAAGCTGAAAAAGCACGTTGCATAATAATCCTAAAATAACGTTCCAATTGTGGAATAGTTATTCAGCAGTTTTTCTTGCGATTGTTTTTCGATAACTATTATTTCCAAGTCTTCAATTGCTTGAATATTAAAGTTGGACGATTTACCATTTTCAAAACTAGTGTAATCAGACATCCACCAATTTTCAATAGCAAATTGAATGGTTTGTTCTTTGCCTTCATTTGTATTTAAATACATCCTGCAACAGCCTTTCACAATAAAATAATGGGCATGACAAACATTTCCATTTATTAAAAGATGTTCTTTCTTTTTAATTGTTTTGGCATTGGATAACGCTAAAATAATTTGTTCTTCTTGTTCATTTAAAGGAATAAATCTTTTAATATGACTAAAAAGAAAAGAATACATTTTAATAAATTAAAAATTAAAAATTAAAAATGCCACTGGAGCACAGAAACACAGTAAGATATTTTATTTCTGTGTTTCTGTGCCGCAGTGGCAAAATAATTAATAGTAACCAATAAATTAATCTTTTAAAAATATTAATTGCCCAAAATGATATGATAAATGATTTGTTCTGCTGATTAAAATATTTAATTTATTGCGGTGCGGTTGCAGTTTAAAATCTTCTTCGGAAACGGCAGTATGTTTATCCAGCCATTGGTCGGAATTTAATTGCTGCAACATGGGGTTTAATGTTTCATTTACTTGTTTCCAATATTGGCGAAGATCAGCAATGGCGGGCTTTTCAAGCGTTGCGTTGTCAGGGTTTTTAACAAATGTTTCTTGCAGTTCTGGCTGTAATTGTGGCCCTAAACCAAGCAAGGTAAACATGGCATCGTGTATCGCGGTAAGATGCCCCAATAAATAAATTCCAGAGTTTCTATTAGGCGAAACTTGTTGTGCTAATTGCTCATCGGTCAGTTTATTAAAAAGATCATCTGCTCTTTTTAATTGTCCATTCCAAGTGTCAAGCAGCATTTTAATGATTAATTCTTGTTGGGTCATGATATAAAATTTTTAGATAATCGCAAAACCTACATTAGCGTTGCAATTTATTGATTTAAATGTATAAGTCTTTGCCGTCACTTTTGTTTATTTTTAACGAAAAAAGGATGCAGTTTTCACGGCATCCTTTTTCAAATTTCTTTCATCAACTTATAAACGAACTTCTTCGCCATGCTCGTCGAAGAAATGATATTCGGTAAGGTGGTAATTGGTATTTCCTTTTACGGCAACCCATTTTTTATGTTCCAACCACCATTTCATACGGCGGCTTGGAAAACCTTTTTTCAGATAAGCTTCCATCATCGGATGTACGCTCATCGATAGTTTTTTATGGCCATGGTTCAGCAAGTAATTCAGGTTTTTGGCTATTTCATCTTCCAAAATTAATGTGCTGCTGATTTTGCCCGTGCCGTTGCAAGTTGGGCAAATTTCTTGGGTGTTGATGTTCATTTCAGGCTTCATGCGCTGGCGGGTAACCTGCATCAAACCAAATTTCGAAATGGGCAAAATAGAATGCCTGGCCCTGTCGGTTGTCATAAAGCCTTCCATTGCATCACTTAGCTTCTTGCGGTTTTCCGGTAATTTCATATCGATAAAATCGATAACGATAATGCCACCCAAATCACGCAAACGCATTTGACGGGCTATTTCTTCGGCCGCTTCCAAATTGGTTTGCAAGCAATTTTCTTCTTGGTTAGAAGTATTGTTTTTGTAACCGCTGTTTACGTCGATTACGTGCAACGCTTCGGTATGCTCAATAATTAAATAAGCGCCGCTTGGCAAATTCACCGTTTTACCAAAAGAAGCTTTTACTTGTTTGGTAACGTTGAACGTGTCGAAAATAGGCGAAGTGCTACCATGAAAGCTAACAATGTCGGCTTTTTCGGGAGCAATTTTGGTTATATAAGCCTTTGTATCGTTGTAAATATTTTGGTCGTTTACCACCACACGATTAAAATCAGCGTTCAGCAAATCGCGGAGCATAGAAGTTGTTTTATCCTGCTCGCCCAATATTTTACACGGGGCAGTAATGCCTTGTAAATTTTTGGTGATTTCTTTCCATTTTTCGGCCAATTGCTGTAAATCTTCGTGCAGTTCGGCAGTGTTTTTGCCTTCTGCGGCGGTACGCACAATCACACCGAAATTAGGTGGCTTTATGGCGTCCACAATTTTTTGCAAGCGGCGTCTTTCTTCGCTGCTGTGTATTTTTTTGGAAACCGCAATAATGTTGTTAAACGGCGTAACCACCACAAAACGGCCTGGCAGCGAAATTTCGCAGCTTAGCCGTGGGCCTTTACTGGCAATCGGTTCCTTTAAAATTTGAACCAACACGTTTGGTTTGCCGGTTAATACTTCATTTATTTTGCCCGTTTTTACAATTTCCGGCTCTACATGAAATTTGCCAAAATCCATCGGAACAGCATCTTTTGGTTGCTGCATGGTTTGGTTGGTAAATTTTAATAGACTTTTTGCGTAGGGGCTAAGGTCGGTGTAGTGTAAAAAACCGTCCTTTTCAAAGCCCACATCCACAAACGCGGCGTTCATGCCGGGCATTAATTTTCTTGTTTTGCCAAGATATAGGTCGCCCACACCGAAACCCGAATTGGCTTCGTCGTGGTGAAGTTCCACCAGTTTTTTATCTTCCAGCAAAGCAATTTCCACCCCTTGGGGGGCGACATTGATAATTAGTTCCTTGTTCACGTTCCTTCCGGATTACAGAAATGATAGTTTGTGTTTCCTGCAATAGTACCGCTTTGTAAAGATTTGGGGATATGAACAGCGGGCCAACAAGATAGGATGGACAAACGGTAGAGTACAACTAATAACGCCAACCCAATTGCCGATACGTTTTTAGATTGTCAAAAGTGAGACGGGAAACAGCAAATGTAAAGTTTCACGTTTATCGTTTCACTTTTCACATTTTTGATTTTGTCTTATCTTGACACCCTCAATCAACATATCGGCAAGGTTGTCGAAATTATTGTAAATGCTTATTTTTTACCCTTTTTATGACGGTTTTTTCTTAAGCGTTTTTTTCTTTTGTGCGTAGCAATCTTATGACGCTTCCTTTTTTTACCACAAGGCATTTCTGTTGTTTTTATTTTGTTATGAAATCTGGTTTATTTTAAAGTCGTTAGTAGTTAGATGTTAGTATTTAGACAAAACCGGTTGTTGAGGTTCAATCTTTATCTTTTTCTAATTACTTTTTTAATGTATGAAGTTTTGTGTGCGTTAAGTCAATTTTATTTAATCTCAATTTTCTAGTTTCCTGTCTAACTACTAAGTACCAACTACTAACCTTTCAACTGCAATATTCTTTTTTGCAATTCCGCCCTCATGTCGGGGAGTTTGGTTTTGCTCAAGATAGCTTGGTACCATTTAATCGCTTCGGTTTTGTTGCCCAATGCTTCGTTGGTTTCTGCCAGTTTAAACAATACTTCAATATTGTCGGGCTGTGCTTTTGCCACTTTTTCAAACCGTTGCAATGCTTTGTCGTTTTGGCCGCTTATTAAGCCGCCAACTCCTAGCATATATTGGGCAAACATGTTAGTGCTATCCCGTGCTGCTACTTCGCGAACTTTCATAATTCCTTCCATCGGGTTTTCGCCAGCACCATAAAAATAGGTACTTCCTAAACCAACAATGCTGGAATCATTCTTCGGATTTATGTTCAACGCCTTTTCAAATAACTCGCGGCTTCGGTTAGCCAGCCAAACCCTTTGTGATAAACTGTCTGTATAAGGCAGGTACCCTAAAATTGATTGGGCGGCGAAGGTGAGGTTTTTTTCTGAATTTTCCAACCTTGCAGCCTCATCTAAATAATGAAAGTATGGAATTGGGTCGTTTGCACTGTCTTTCCAATAGGCAGCAAGCTGTTTATACACCGTTATCTGTTGTTGTTTTACATCGCCACGTTTTACAGATTGCTCAAGCGAAGTGATATATTGTTGGCCACGAACGGATAAATGTTCGGTAGCATGCGCTAAATAAGCATCAATATCAAGCGAAGCGGCTTGTTGAGCCTGCATCGGACCTTTGGGCGGTTCTACGGTTTTTTTAGGGCCAACATTGCTACCAATAAAATATAAACCACCAAAAAGTATTACGCCAGATATAATTAAAATCAGTTGTTGTTTGTTCATGTTCCGCTTTGGGAGTGCAAAATTAAGGGGAAGCCGTTAGCTATGAGCTATTAGCTTTGAGCTGAAACCAAACCCATTGGTTTTTACCATTAAACCTGTGTTAATAAAAAAGAACAAACAATTTTTTAAGTGAACGGCTCAAAGCTAACAGCTCACGGCTCTTTATAAAATCTTTATGCTTCGCCCATATCTTTTATAACTTACTTATAACTTGCCAAATACTTTTGCAAAGCAATCAAAAATGGTCAAGCTCTTCATAAACACTTTTGGAAAACCAAAACAATTTCTTTTAAGCTTTTTATTGGTAAGCATAGTTGCGGGTATTTGTTTTACACTGTCAGGCTATTTAGATTATCGAGTGGTGGCTTTTATACTGCTTGTTGCGGTTTCTGTTACCGCCATGTTTTTTGACATATTGCCAGTTCTTTTTTCGGCTTTGCTTACCGCATTAATCTGGGATTACTTTTTTATTCCACCACATTTTACTTTTCATGTGGGCAGTACGGAGGATTCGGTTTTGTTGCTTACTTATTTTATTGTGGCGCTGGTAAACGCAGCACTCACCTACAAAATTAGGCAAGTGGAAAAATTAGCGATACAAAAAGAAGAAAAAGCCAACACGCTGAAACTGTATAATACATTGTTCAATTCTTTGTCGCATGAACTCCGAACACCCATCGCGGCCATTATTGGTGCTACGGATAACCTGCAAACCAACAATGAAAAATTAACACCGCTTGATAAGCACGAATTAGTTGGTGAAATTGCCAAGGCGTCTTTTCGATTAAACCAACAAGTAGACAATTTACTGAATATGTCGAGGCTGGAATCAGGATTTATTCAACCAAAAATGGACTGGTGCGACATTAACGAACTGATTTATGATTTGGTAAAACGGATTGAAGAAAATAATCTTGGCAGAAAAATAAACATCAACATCGATCCTGAATTGCCGTTGTTTAAATTGGATAAAGGCATTTTGGAACAAGTGGTGTATAATTTATTGAACAATGCCTGCCAATACACATCAGAAAATAGCACCATCGAAATTTGCGTAACATGCAATGCCGATGTATTAAAAATAATGATTAGTGATAATGGCAGTGGTTTTCCATCAGATGAAATAAACAAGGTGTTTGATAAATTTTATCGTCTTAAAAATTCAAAGGCAGGGGGAACGGGATTAGGATTGTCAATTGTAAAAGGATTTACAGAAGCATTGGGTGGCCGAGTAAACCTGCAAAATAGGGAAGATGGTGGCGCAAAATTTACTATTCAAATTGCTGCTGAAACATCTTACCTAAAAAATTTGAACAATGGCTAACAGAGCGGAAATATTGATTATTGATGATGAGGCGCAAATGCGGAAATTGCTAGAAATAACCTTGCACAGCAACGATTATTTGGTAAACCACGCAACAACCGCCCGAGAAGGAATGATTGCCGCAGCTAACCATCCGCCCGATTTAATTATTCTTGATTTGGGATTGCCCGACGAAGACGGACACACTGTTTTAAAAAAATTACGGGAATGGTTTACCAACCCAATTATTATTTTATCGGTACAAAGCAAGGAAGAAGATATCATTAAAGCATTGGATAATGGTGCGAACGATTATTTGGTAAAACCATTTCGTACAGGAGAATTATTGGCACGTATCCGGTCTGCTTTGCGCAGCGCTTTGGCTGAAGAAAATGAACCTTTAATTAATTGCAATGAATTACAAATTGATTTAGCTGCAAGAGTGGTTAAAATAAATGAGGAAATAATTAAATTAACTGCAACCGAATATACTTTATTGGCGCTGCTCGCCAAAAACGAAGGAAAGGTTTTAACACATCAATATTTATTGCGTGAAGTTTGGGGACCGGGCTATATTAATCAATCACAATATTTACGCGTATTTATTGCGCAATTAAGAAAGAAAATTGAAAAAGATGCAAACAGGCCGGAATTAATTGTTACAGAATCGGGCGTGGGTTATCGTTTTGTTTGCAAAGAATAATTTAAATAATTACGAATTAATAATTACGAATTGCGACCTGACTTTGTTGGGGTGTAATTCTATTGCTTGAGCCCTTAAGTTGTAATTTCTTATTTTAAATAATACTTCAATTATAATTTATAATATTAAAAAAAAACTATGCTTTATTCTTTAATAAAAATTTCAACCATCCCCCAATAAAAATAATTAAACCTTAAACCGTAATTCGTAATTTTTAATTCGTAATTAATTATGTCAAAACATTTAAATAAAGTAACCGCAGCCTCGTTATTGGTGGCAATGGGTATTATTTATGGCGATATTGGAACTAGCCCGTTATATGTTTTAAAAGCAGTTGTTGGCGAACGTGAAATAACGGAACAATTGGTATTTGGCGGTGTTTCATTAATATTTTGGACGCTTGTTTTTCAGACAACCGTTAAATATATTTGGCTTACTTTAAGGGCTGATAACCAAGGCGAAGGCGGCGTTTTTTCCTTATATGCTTTGGTGCGCAGGTACAGTAAATTTTTAGTAATTCCTACCATTTTGGGCGCTACCACTTTGTTGGCCGATGGTATTATTACGCCGCCAATTTCTGTTGCATCTGCTATTGAAGGATTAAATTCTGTAAATGGTTTGGAGAGTACCATCGTGCCTGGAAATGGCCTCACAATCGGTATCGTAGTATTAATTATTTCGGCTTTGTTTTTTTGCCAACGCTTTGGTACACAAATAATTGGAAAGCTTTTTGGCCCTATTATGGCTATTTGGTTTACCATGCTTTTGGTGGTTGGCGCTGCTGAAATAACCCATTTTCCTAACGTAGCTAAAGCATTAAATCCATATTATGGTTACGATTTATTGGTACATTATCCAAAAGGTTTTTGGTTGTTGGGTGCCGTGTTTTTGTGCACAACAGGAGCAGAAGCTTTGTACTCGGATTTAGGCCATTGCGGCATAAAAAATATCCGCATCACTTGGATATTTGTAAAGATAAGTTTAGTGGTAAATTACATTGGCCAAGCGGCTTGGGTAATGCACCAACCGTTAACGCATTTAAAAGTGGTGGATGCCATCACTAAAAAAACAACAATGGAATTAAACCCATTTTTTGAAATGATGCCGCACTGGTTTTTATTACCCAGTATATTAATTGCGACAGCGGCAACAATTATTGCTTCGCAAGCATTAATTAGTGGTTCATACACTTTAATTAGCGAAGCGATGAATCTTAATTTTTGGCCACGTGTAAAAGTGCGCCAACCAAGCAATATTAAAGGGCAAATTTATATTCCAAGCGTTAATTCAATTCTTTGGTTTGGTTGTGTTTTAATGACGGTTTATTTTAAAACATCATCGAATATGGAAGCGGCTTATGGATTTTCTATTACTGTTGCCATGATGATGACAACTATTTTGTTGAATTATTTCTTGATATTTAAATTAAAATGGAACCGTATTTATGTGGCATTAATTATTGGCATATTTGCCATCATTGAAACATCCTTTTTTATTGCCAATGTGGCTAAAATAAAAGAACGTTGGATGTTTTTATTCTTTGAATTATTTATTTTTATGACGATGTATATTTGGTTTTATGCCCGGAAAATAAATAACCGTTTTACCAAATTTGTAGACATCGGAAAATTTACACCGCAATTATTGGAATTAAATCAAGATGATTCTATTCCTAAATTTTCTACACATTTAATTTATTTATCAAAGGCAAATAGCCGTACGCAAATCGAAGAAAAAATAATTAAATCTATTTTTTCTAAAAAACCAAAACGGGCAGATGTGTATTGGTTTTTACACATAGATCGTAGCAACGAGCCTTACACTATGAGCTATGATGTATCGGAATTGGTAGATGATAAAATAATAAAAGTAAATATCAATATTGGATTTAGGATACAGCCAAAAACAGAATTGTATTTTAAAAAGATTGTACAGGAATTGGTAATTAATAAAGAATTGAATTTACATATCCGCCCCGACGGATCAACTAAATACAACCATGAACCCGATTTTAAATTTGTTGTGATTGAAAAATTCTTATCCGTTGAAAATGAATTTTCGCTTCGCGAAGGTATTTTCTTGAATACTTATTTCTTGCTAAAAGATATGAGTTTGAGCGATGAAAAAGCCTTTGGCTTGGACAAAAGTGACGTTGTAGTAGAACATATTCCATTGGTTTACCAGCCTGTACAAAACGTGGAATTGGAAAGGATCGTAAATAAAAAATTGATGCCTGTTTAGTACAAGATAATAGTTAACAGATGACAGTTGACAGCACGAAAACCACAACCATCATAGGTTCTTTAGTCTGTTATCTGTCATCTGTATTCGAAAATTTATCCACCCTTTTTGTGCCGGCATATAATTCATATTCCAGCAACCGGCAATCAATTTTACTGGTATAAAATTCTATTCTCCTTTTTGGTTTCAATCCTATTTTTTTGGCAAGTTCCAAATTGCCGGTAAAAATATAGCCCGTATAGCCTTTACATTCTTTTTTCATAAAATCACCGATCAGCGAATAAGTGGTTTCCAATTCGGTTTCGTTGCCCAGACGTTCGCCATATTCTGGGTTAAAATAAATTACGCCGTTTTGCCCTTCCGGAATTTTTGTTTTGGTAAAATCACAAACCTCAAATTGCATTAAATGGTCAACGCCTGCGGCGCCGGCATTTATTTTAGAGATGTTGACCGCATCTTCGCTAATATCTGTTGCAATAATTATTTGGCCTTCCGGCTCCGTTATTTGTTCTGTTAACCTAGTTCTTTCAGCAGCATAAATGGCCAAATCAAAACCAGTAACATGCATAAAGCCATATTTCTTCCTGAATAGGCCTGGCCGCCTGTTGGTGGCAATTAAGGCCGCTTCGATACCCACCGTTGAGGAACCGCACATGGGATTTACAAAAGGTGACTTTCTGTCCCATTTGGTAGCCAATAATGTTGCGGAGGCCAAAGCTTCAAGCATCGGGGCTTTTCCGGGAATTTTTCTGTAGCCATGTTTCGCTAATGTTTCGCCAGAAGTATCTATAAAAATTTCGGCAATTTCATCGCTCCAAAATAAATTTACTACTACACCGTCCAATTCCGGACCCGAGTTTGGGCGCTCGCCTGTTTTTTCGCGGAAACGGTCTACAATGGCGTCTTTTACCTTTACATTGGCAAATAAACCGTTGGTAATACTTGGGTGAAATACATTGCTGGTTACCGAAAAATAACCATCGTTATCAAAAACCTCTTCCCAGGGCAATTTTATTAACTCGTCGTATAGTTGGTTTGGATGGTTACAACTAAATTCTTTCAAAGAATATAAAACCTGACTGGCACAACGTAAGTTTAAATTTAAGCAGATACAATCATTCATCGTTCCTTTCAACTCTACACCTGTTTGAAAAGTACGAACAATTGGAAAGCCGAGTTCCAGCACTTCTTGCTGTAAAAACGGCATCAAGCGTTTGTTACAAGTAATAACAATGCGGCTGGCAGTAGTAAACAATTCCATTTAAATAAATAATAAAGTACACGAATGTAAACAAAAACAGCGCCCTTGTTGGACGCTGTTTTACTAATAAAATAAAACTTCTTTTATAAACCGCTGAAAGTGATACCAATACTATAAGGCCTAACATCTGCACCAACGCCGCCGGAAATTAAACTGGTAACTTGGTAAGCGCCATATAAACCAATTGAACCGTAGCCAATTCGGAAAGTACCTGAAATTTTTGTGTTATTAAAATATTTGGTGCTGCTTTCTTTTTCAATCACACCATCTTGTCCAGAAATTGTGTTGCCATTTTTATCAACAATGGTTTTACCTTTTGTATGCGCATCTAACAAGTAGCCACCTTTAATACCAGCAGCAAATTTCCAGCTTTTGCCATTGTTTTCGGGGTTTGTCATAAACCTTAATTCTACTGGTATTTCAAAATAAGTGGTAGCTAATTTATATTTTTTGTATCGTTGGCTAGATGTTGCATCCGTGAAAGTAAGGCTGCTGGCCGATGTGGATTTACCGGTAATATCTAACAAAGTATTTTTAAAGAAAATATTGCTGCTGCCAAAGCCAGCGCCATAACCTACGCTAAAACGGGCGTCACTTTTAAATGGTTTATCAAACATCACATATATATTAAAGTGCCGGCTAAAACCTTCACCCAGTTGTGCAACATCTGGTTTGCTAGCCCATCCATCCATACCATATTGTATCATCAAATGGTCGGTTGGGCGTTTGCTAAGATCAACTTTGCTCCAATCTTTCTTTTCTTTTGCTGCAACTGGCACTACAACTTTTTCTTCTTTTGGCTTTTTGGCCTTTACTTTTTTTGTTTTTTGGGCATGTATTAAACTATCGGTATGCATATTTAAACTATCCGTAGTTGACTTGGTTTGAGCAAACAGGAAACCTGAGGTCAAAACGGCCGCACATATCAAAACAATTTTCTTCATAATCAGTAGGGGGAATAAAATGGCGGTAAAGATAATGGTCAGGTTGGAAAAGAATAGTTAAAACGGAAATTAGTTGGCAGATGGTAGTTGTCGGTTGGCAGGTGACATTTGAAGACCGGCAAATGGCAATTTAAAAGCAACACTTCTCTCAATGTTGAACCATTGGAATCAAGGACTGCCATCCACCATCCGCCAATCGTCATCTTTTCATCCTTCCCGGATTTTCTTTCAAAAAACCTTCCCAACCGCTTGCTTTCTTGCCAATTACTTTTTGTAAAGGCGAATTCATTTGGTAATGATGGCAAAGTGCCACGCTCAAAGCATCGGAAGCATCATAGAAATCGGGTTTATCTTCCAGTTTTAACACAGCTTGTAACATCTTCCAAACTTGTTGTTTATCGGCATTTCCGTTGCCTGTAATACTTTGTTTTACTTTTTTGGGTGAATATTCGGTCACTTCCAACCCATGATGCATAGCCGCTGCAATAGCTACGCCCTGTGCCCGGCCAAGCTTTAGCATACTTTGTACGTTTTTTCCATAAAAAGGTGCTTCGATGGCAAATACTGTGGGACGATGCAATTGAATAATGGAATTGATACAATTATATATGGATTGCAAGCGTTCGTATGCATCTTTCTTGCTGCTCATTTTTAAAACATCCATCGAAAGGCATTTTAAATTGTTGCCTTGGAATTGAAGCAGCGCAAAACCCATTACCAGCGTGCCGGGATCGATGCCCAATATAACGCCA
>CAWJTH010000186.1:0-10370 GCA_963845495.1 uncultured Chitinophagaceae bacterium | reverse complement strand
CAATTACTGTTGGCAGCAATTCCACCTCCTTCATAAATATACACATGGCTCATTTCGTCGCAAATCACTTCTTCGCCTTGGCGGGTATGCACTTTTATGCCAATCTGGTTGGTCATGGTGCCGCTAGGACAAAAAATGGCAGCTTCCATGCCAAACATATCAGCCGTCATTTTTTCTAATTTGTTAATCGTTGGATCTTCGCCAAAAACATCATCGCCCACATCGGCACGAAATATTGCCTCCAGCATAGCAGGCGAAGGCTTGGTAAAAGTATCAGAACGCAGTTCGGTCATTTTATATTTTTAGGTTGGCAATTTACAAGTTTCAGCCAATGCTTTTTATTTCTAGTAGAAAAAATAAAAATTTAAATCCACAAGTTTTATCGTACTAAATTAAATCTAAAAATTATTCAACAAACAATTTTTTAGAAATAGTTTGCGACGAATTAAACATAGTAATAAATACAATTCCATTGGTTATTAAATTAGTATTTATATTTAATTGATTAATACCGATTGTATATTTTTTTTCTGCGATTTTTGAAATTATCCGACCATCAACATCGATAATTTGGATCATATAATTTGCTGCATTTCCATTTAAATTAAAATTTAATTCGCCATTTTGTTTTAAATGAAAATTATTGATTGAGTTGGATACATTAGATTTTAATGTTACAATATTGGAATACAAAAAACCACCATTTCCATTGCTCCAAATTAAGCGATAATAAGTATCTGAATTATTTGGTTGGTCATAATAATAATCTGTTTTTGACGTATCGAAGTTTTTAATAGTTATAAAATTATTGGTATTATCAATACTTTTTTGCAATTGTAATTGGCTAACAGGCGTATCAAAATTCCAAGCTATTTTAACTGCATTATTTGTATTTGTTGCTGTAAAAGATAATAATTGCAAAGGCAATACTGTTTGTGCCGGAAATGCGTTTGTGTTAAACGAATGTAGCATTTGATTTACGGTGATAGGAAAGCCAAATACGGTACGGGTAAGCTTTTCATTACTGATGTAACCATAAGTGTCTGTCTTAAAAGTGATGCCTTCTGATTGGCCCATGCTTAAAGCATTTGGTAGGTTTATTTGCCTTATATTACCATTAAAATAATTGCCGTTACTATAACCGGTTAGCATGTGTATAAAATGATTGCCTAAGCCTGTTGTTTGATAACCCAACAATAAAACAGTTGCAGTGTTGGGTGCTTTATCTGCGGCCGTTACTAAATAACCCGTATTTAAAGTTTCTAATGGAGATAATACATAAACTCCTGATTGTAAACTATTTATAACATAATGCGTCGTGGTAAGGTCGACCCAGTTTTTTGTGAAAAGATGTATTTGACCATTATCTACCAGCATTGCTTCGCAATCATATTTAGTAGTATTTGGCGATGTAGTTGGGGTTGGTTTTAGCGTTGTGGCATCCAACGGTTGGTCACTGTAAGAAAAATTGATGGTTTCAATTTGTGAAGCTGGAATGGTAACCGATGGATTATTGACATAATCAGCAGGAATTGCGCTGTAAGGAAATTTATAAATTTTTAAATCACTTCTTGCACCATCGTAATTATTTCCAAAATCGCCGACGTATAAATAGGTTCCATCAAAAGCGATATCTTCCCAATCTACATTTGTTGCTCCTCCCAAAGATACTGTTTGAAATATTGCATTTGTTGCTGAATCTATACGGTAAATAGCAGGATCGCCGCCACTATCATTAAAAGTCCAAAGCGAATTATCGGTATTTACCCATTGCAAGCCGCTGCTTTCATTTAGTATGCTATTTATTGGGTTTACTTTTACAGGTGGTGTGTAAGTTTGTGAATAAACGGTTGTTGTTGTTAAAATACTTAATACTGCTACGCTATAAATTATTATGGTTGAAAGTTTAGTCATTAATTTTAATTTAATTATTAGCCAAAAGCAGTAAAGGTTTAATTTAAATATTTAAAGCGATTTTAATTTTTCTTTAATTGATAACCATTTTGCCGAAAGCATATTAATTGATTTATTGGCCGATTCAAAAGCAGCAATAGCTTGAGAAGTTGGGGCTACATCTGCTTCTTGCACCGTATTTAAAAGCGCAGTAAATATTCCATTTAATCGGGCAAAATTGGGTTCTGTATTTTCTAATTGTACAATTTGTTGGTCAATGTCTTGTAGACTTTTTAATTTGGAATCTGTGGCATTGGCTAATTTATTTTTTAATTGTTGATGGGAAGTTTTTAATTCATTTAATACCGCCATACACTTTTTTCTGTTTTCATAACACTGCAAAGAAAGATCATGCTGTTGTTGTAAAGCTGTGATCGGCGTTTTAACCCTTGGGTCAATTTTAATGGTTATTTTTTTGAATAAACTGTTCCATCAACCGTCAATTTTGCCATGTAATTACCCGGCATTACCCATGGTGAAGTAGCCGCTGGTGCCGTATTTTTATGGACCGCACCAATTGGATAGTTAGGAGGGACGTTTAATGGCGTATAATGCAAATCCCACAAAAACCTGTGTGAGCCTGCATTTGGTGAAAGTGTTTGCTGCGGCCTGATCCAATACAGGGGAATATTTACGTCAGGAATTTTATATATCGTATCAGTGTTTGAAAATTTGCGGACAAGGTTTCCTTTTGCATCCAATATTTCTAGCGTAACATTTTTCGAATTGTCTTTTAAATAATAATCGATGATGGCACCGTCTGGTGGATTTTCGCCAGCCGGTTCTTCTTGCGGTAACGGTGTGTCAGTCCACATGCTCCAACGCACTCGGTATGCATTGGATGGTTGGTATAAGGTTGTTTGGCTAATTGTTTTATCAGCAATTTCACGCAACGGTGCAATATCGTCCAATATCCAAAAACCCCGGCCATGCGTACCAATTACCAAATCATTATCTTTTATTACCAAATCTCGAATGGAAGTGGCAGGCATATTTAATCGTAAGTTTTGCCAATGCTCGCCATCATCAAAGGAAACGTACACGGCGGTTTCACTTCCAGCATACAATAAACCTTTGTGCTGCGGATCTTCCCGCACAACATTTATCGGATCATTTGGCAAGCCGTTTACAATTTCTTTCCAAGTTTTTCCAGCATCGTTTGTTTTGTAGATGTGAGGATGCATATCATCCAATCTGATGCAATTCACCGCTGCGTAAGCGGTGTTTGCATAAAAATGGCTAGCGTCCATAATCGAAATTTTGCTCCACGAAGTGATTGCTGGCGTCGTAACATTTTTCCAGGTTTTGCCGCCATCTTTTGTTAGCTGGATCAAGCCATCATCAGTGCCGCACCATATAATATTAATGTCTTTCGGAGAAGGTGCAATGGTATAAATCACACCACGTCGGGGCATTTTTTTCAGCCCTTCGTTTGCGAAAATACCGATGCTGACAGGCACATCCCACGTTTCTCTGGTTAAATCTGGACTGATAATTTGCCAATGATTGCCGCCATCCATGGTTTTAAACAACACATTACCTGCATAAAACAATGATTTATTATCAGCCTGAGAAAACACAACTGGCGCTGTCCGCACAAAGCGATATTTTCCGCCACGGCCAACTTCAGGCGAAATATTTTGCACTTGGCCAGTTCGTTTGTCAAACCTTGTAATTTTTCCGCCATAAATAATATTTGGATCTAACGGATCAGCAGCTACATATCCGTATTCTTCCGCACCAACGGGGTGCCAATCACGAAAAGTAATTTGCCCATCGTTTCCCCTTGAAGAAATGCTTACCGAACCACTTTCTTGTTGCCCACTGTAAACATTGTAAGGGAAAGCATTATCGGTGCTAACATGATACATTTGGGCTGTTGGCTGATTATACCATGATGAAAATGTTTGTCCACCGTTTACCGTAATAGCAGCACCTTGGTCGCTGGCAATCAACATAATATCAGCGTTAGTAGGATTGATCCAGATGCGGTGATAATCATCGCCGCCAGGCGCACCACGAAAGGCATTCCAAGTTTTGCCGCCATCTAACGATTTCCAAACCACCACATCGGCACTATAAACAATATCGGCATTGTTCGGATCAACTTTTACTTCGGCAAAATCACTTCCGCGGCCTGAAAATCGTTCGTCATTGGTCATTAAAGTCCACGATTCGCCGGCATCGTTACTGCGATAAATGCCGCCGTTTCTGCCAGCATCAACGGTGGCGTACAAACGACTTGGATCAGTTGGTGCAATACAAAAGCCGATCCTGCCCAAGCCTTGTTGTGTTGTTGGCAAACCAGTTGTTAGCTTTTTCCAAGTGGTGCCACCATCAGTTGATTTGTACAATCCACTTTCAAGGCCACTCCATTGTCCGTTTTCCCATGGGCCTTGCCTTGCTTCCCACAAATCTGCATACACAATATTGGGATTTTTTGGGTCGATACTTACTTGGATAGCACCCGTGTTTTCATCTTTAAATAAAACTTTTTCCCAAGTTTTTCCACCGTCGGTGGTACGGTAAACGCCACGCTCAGCGTTTGGCCCGTACGGATGACCGAGTGCTGCAACAAACAAACGGTTTTCATTAGTGGGATCAATAGCCAATCCACCAACCTGTTGCACATTTTCGAGACCAAGATGTTGCCAAGTTTTACCAGCGTCGGTTGATTTGTATATGCCATTTCCAACAGACAGATCGGGCCTTTGTAAGCCTTCGCCGCTACCTACATACACCACATTTGGGTTAGAAGGAGCAACTACTACGTCGCCAATTGATCCGGTGGATTGGTCATCAAAAATAGGAAACCATGTTCTGCCATAATCCGTTGTTTTCCAAACGCCGCCGTTATTTACGCCAATATAAAAAACATTCGGTTGCTGCGGAACGCCAACTGCACCAACGGTTCTGCCGCCGCGGTATGGGCCGATCATCCGCCATTTCATACAATTAAACAAGGATGGATCAACCGATTGGGCGAATACATTTGGAATATAATAAATCAACAAAATAATAAAGACAAAAAGCTTTTTCATAGCGATGGATTGATGGCAGATGAAGATAAAAGTTTTTGTGCGAATACGGATGTTGAAACGGCGGCACTTATGGAAACATGTTCGATTATCGAAATACCAAAGCTATGAGCTAAGTATTTTTTTTCATAAACGCACTTGAATTTGATGTTTAGAAATTATCAAATTTTTTTTATGGTCTACCGTTAAAATACGTTCAGGTGTAGTTAAAACACGGTTTGCTAACTTTTGCCTTCGACACATCTTTGTATCACCAAAAAATAAACTAATAAAAATCCAAGCACATAAATATTATGACAGTGAAAATAAGTAAGCGCTAAATTTTTAAGGCAATCATGTAAGATTAAAAAAGCCAACATTCAACCAAAATATATACATCCACCCAAAGCAAACCTCTTTTAACCAAAGAGGTTTGCCACTCACCTTTTTGTGCCATCAATAAACATCTATCAATTTTTAAATAAACGCAAAAATTAAAACCATCAAACCATGAAAAGATTATCCGTTCTATGTGCTTCCCTTGTAGCCGTTTTTGTTTGGCAAGCCTGTTCCAAAAAAGATGACGGCTTGTCTACACCGCTGCCAAAAGCCGATTTTACGTTCGATATGCCAGGTGCGGGTCTTTTACCTACCGTTGTAAATTTCACTTCTACTTCCACTAATGCTACCGCGTATCAATGGACTTTTGATGATGGCAATACTGCTACAACCGCCACAGCTTCAAACACTTACACAACTGCTAAAACTTATAATGTAAAACTGGTAGTAACCGGGCCGGGCGGAAAAGATAGCATCACCAAAGCGGTTACCATCACCCAAAACAAACCTGTCCCTAACTTTACTTTTACCATCCAAAACAACGGTAGCTTACCCGATTCCGTCATTTTTACCAATACAACCGCTGGTGGTGGTACTTATTTATGGAGCTTCGATAACGGCGATACATCCACCAAAACAAATCCGGTGGAAGTATATACCGCTGCTAAAACTTATAATGTAAAATTGATTGCCTTTAACATGGCGGGTAAAGACAGTGTGACCAAACAAGTGGTACTTACGCTAAATAAACCAAAAGCCAACTTTAGTTTTGTTATTGCCAACAGCGGCGCAAATCCCACAACCGTTAACTTCACCAACACGTCCACAGGTATGGGAAATACCTATGCTTGGACCTTTGGCAATGGCGATGTTTCCACATCAGCAAGCCCTTCAGAAAATTATACTACTTCTGGAACTTTCAATATACGGTTGATTGCCACCAATGCCGCTGGTGCTGATACCATTACCCAACAAGTACCCATCACCATCAATAAACCCAAAGCCAGCTTTACTTATACTGTAACAAATCCATACAATTTGCCGCTAAATATTGCTTGCAATAACACCTCTACCGGCGGTACCACTTATACTTTTAACTACGGCGATGGCTCAGCTTCAACTACTTCTACCACGCATACGTATACCGCAGGTGGCATTTATACAATTAAATTAGTCGCATCAAGTTCTGTGGGAAGCGATTCAACCACCCAAACAATAAAAGTGTCGCCTTACTTGCAAGCCTACACTTCGTTTGATGGTAAAAGCTACAATTTATACACTTGGGAGGGCAGCACCGTTGCATTGTTAATGCGCACAGCCAACCTTGATCCAACTACCATGTTTAAATGGGTTCGGGTAATGGATAGCGCTTATTCCTATTATTATTCAGCCACCGGCCAGTTCCCTTCGCTTTACACCAACGTTACTTACCTTAACAACCACGTTACCATTGCTGATGTAGCCACCACTTGCGGCGCTGGCTGCGGTTATTTGGGAACCACCGGCATCGAAATGCAAAATACCTATACCGACCGAATGTATCAATATGCCTTACAAACGCAGTACGATCAAGAACTTTTTTATGAATGTGGACGGAATTATTGGTATTATGGCAACCAATTGGCCTATAAAACAGCCGACCCCACTGCAACCGGATTTGCCATATTTATGCGATTTATGGCCATGGATGCCACCGGTGTTTCGCCTGCGCCTTTCAATAGCACTAACTGGACAACCTTTAGAACGGCCTACGAAGGATTGGTAGATACTTATGTGGCCAACACTTCTAATACATGGGCAAATACTTTGGGAATCGGGGTTGGCGTAACCAATTCACTTGGGCTTGGCGCAAGCGATTTGTGGGCATCATTCTTAAGCAGATTGGTAAAAACGTATGGTACCGGATTTGTATTAAAAGTTTGGAAGGCTGCTGCCCAACAGCCTACCGCTGTCACTACACAAGATGCTGTTGATAATTTTATACTGTCTTGCTGTGCTGCCGCTAATAAAAACCTCACCACATTATTTATGACCACTTGGCGTTGGCCAATGAGCAGCGCCGCCATAACCGCAGCCAGCAAATATCCATCATAACCAATCCATCCAAATCCAAAATCCACCGGCCGGCATAGCAATATGCCGGTTTTTTTAATTTTTAAAGATGAAGGACGATAAATACTAACGTTAAATTAATTATCGATATTTTAATAAAACCGCATTCGCGACTTTCCTTTCACCCTGATGTCCCCATTTTTTATCGTCCGACGGATTATTTACCACGCCATTTTCCGGTTGCCCGGCCACCCACAAAGTAGTGGAACCGCCGCCATCCAAATTCACTGCATCTTTACTGTTTAACCATCTTATCAAATCGGTCAGCTCGTACAAGCTCATGCCCGCCGCATGTTCATCACGACCATCAACCGTTATAAACAAAATATGTTTGTTTTTTGTGATGGCGATGGCTGTGCGTGGATGTCGCAAATAATTAAACGCACCCGTATCCAATGCTTCTTTTTGTTTGTGGAACAATAGCAAAGGCCCCGTTAGCATTACATCTTGGCCTTTTAAATGTTTTTCCCAATCATTGCTGCCATTCCATTTTGCAATTTTTAAATGGCCGTTTTTAAATACCAAGGCGGCTTGTTGGTGGCGTGCCCTTTTATTGTTTTTATCTAAATGATTTTCGTTGATGACCTGCCCGTTTGATTTGATAAAATCGACAGAGCCGCCATTTTTTGTGTCAAAAAAAGTGCCGTTTAAAGCCGCAATCGAATGAGTACTGTCACCATATTTACTGGTAAATACTAATGCTAATGGTTGATAGGCCAAATCAAAAAATAATTTTCTGCTTGGTTTAATATCCAAAATACTTACATATTGGTTGGCTTTAAAAAGATTTTTTTGGAACGCATATTGTTTTAAATCAACGCCCGGTGCTATATGTTGAATATTCCACTGGGTATTTTTTACAGTAATGGAATCTGTTTGGGCAAAGGAAAAAACACTTGCAAAAACACCAAGCAGAAACACAAATAATTTGGCTTTCATATATTGGAATAAATAAGTGCGCAATCTATTTAATGCAATCGTAATGGCAAACCCATTTATAAAACTGCTTGACAAAAAACAACATAAATCGCTTGGCGCATCCTTAATTTGGTCAATTCCTTAATAAAAATTTAATGCTTTTGAAATAAATAAATTAATTGAAAGTTTTATTGAAACGATGAACGAAAATTAATTGGGCAAGTTCACGCTTTCAATATTCATTGCAAGGCTTTTGCCATGGCAACTTTGCGAAGCGACCTTTGCCTCTTTTTAATTACAATAAAAGTTGTAAATAATAAAATAATGCAGGTGATTAATACAATCAAACCCCAATAGTGTGGGCTTGAAAGCTTTACTGGTGCTGCGTTTCCTACCAAAACCATGTTTCCCCAAAAGTAAGGCAATAGCTTTTCATTACCATGTTGCATAAATGCCAATTCAGCTTGTTGCAAGGCATCATCTTTACGCATGCCTTGCGCAAGATTTTGATCAAAGGATTGTGTAATTTCATAAATGGCATCTTCATCTGCTTTCCATAAAGTTGCAGCAACAGACGGTATGCCGGAAGATGCAAAACCTCTTGCCAAACTATAAATGCCTTCACCCGTTGCCAATTTGCCAACATTTGTTTGGCAGGCACTTAATACTACTAATTGCGTAGCGGGTGATTTTATAATTTGCAATTCAGACAAATGAATCATTGAATCGGCCATAAATAATAATGGTTCTTCGCCGCTACTATCTACGTTTGCGTGCGAAAAAACATTTACAATACTATATTTCGGCAACATTTTTATAAAAGAATATTTTGTTGCTTTATCGTGCAATAACAATTTTATATTATTAAAAGCACCTGATGAATGATCCATTGCAATGGCGGATTGTTTTAATTCGGGCAACTGCAAATAGGTCGCAAACACAACCGGCGCAACACCCAATAAATCGCCCAAAGAAGGTTGATTGTTGAATGTCTTGATTAAAGAACGGGCAGAATAAGCATAACTAAAAGCATGGTCTTGAACCAAAAAATGTTTGCCGGTATTATCGGTACATAAAGCACCAAAAGGAATTAAAAAATTATCAGCGCAAATAACCACACGTTTTTGTTGTATTTGCAATGGCTGAAATAAACAATTATAAATCGAATTGGATAAATTAATATAAGCTGGATAATTATTGTTTAATGCTTGATAATCAGCACACATCTTTAAAAAAACGGATAATTGTGCGGTGCTAAAAATATTTTTTGGAACCTTTATTAGTTTTGTATTGTTGGGGGAAATGCCCAAAATATAAATTAGCGAATCGGTAATAAAATAATGGACAAAGGCTTGATTGTTAGCGGTAAGGAATTGCTGCAGTGTCCGTAAATCTGGTACTTGGTCGTTGTATTTATATTGATAATAAACCGGAAATTTTTGTTCCAGCGAATGGATATAATTTTCCATTTCACCTTTTGCATTTAGATATTTTAATTGCTGTGTTTCAAACAATTTTGTCCCTTCTTTTAAATCAGCTAATTCTTGCTCTTGCTGAATAATATTGCTTTGCAAGCTATCTTCTTTTTCGGCTTCTATTGTTGGCAAATGTGCGGCAGCACCCAATTCATTCAATCTGTCGTTTAGCAAAACAGCCCTGCTTTTTTCCATAAAGAAAAAAGCAAGTTTTGCATTGTTAGACAAGTAACAAGCTTCTAATGCATTACAGTAAAAATCCCTTGTGTTATTACGCCAATATAATTTACTTTTTTCGCCCAATTGTTCGTGCCTTGTTTCATTAATTACGGAATCGGCTACTAGCGCCGTATTTAAGCAAGCAGTTAAATATGTTTGGTTACGGTTTTGGAGATATTGATTTAATAATAATTCGGTTTTACTTTTAAAAAGAAATATCAATAATTCTTTATCGCCTATTAAATTTGTTTTTGTTGATATTGGATTAGAAAAAAAACTGAGGCTGTTTAACTTTAAATAATTAAATGCTTTTTCGTAAAAAACTTGGGCTTGCAAA
>CAWJTH010000185.1:0-18587 GCA_963845495.1 uncultured Chitinophagaceae bacterium | reverse complement strand
CAAACATGAAACCTTACAAAAGAACAAGTAGCCAACATGTCTAACGAAGAAAAGCAATTTCGTGTAGAAGCCATTAAAGAAAGATTGGCTGAAATTAAGGAAATGGACAAATCAACATTAAGCAAAGAAGACCGTAAAGAACTTAAAAGCGAACTAAAAAGCATGCGGAAAGAAGCTAGGGAAGTCCAAGGAATTTATCTTTCAGTAGGTGCGGTTATCATTATCATCCTGTTGCTTATTATCATTTTATAACCCCATAACAAACTCATTTAAAAGGGATTCCACATAGGGATCCCTTTTTTTGTTTGATTCATTTTATTCGTTTTTTACTATTTTTTTTTAGCTAGCGTTAATCCCATTAACTTCATAGCCGAAAACAAACAATATGGCCAATATCATTGAAGTTGAACACTTAAAAAAATATTTCGCAACCCAAAAAGCGGTGGATGATATTAGTTTTACAATTAAAAAAGGGACAATTTTTGGTTTGCTTGGCCCAAATGGTGCCGGCAAAACCACACTTATAAGAATGATTACCGGGATTTTTTATCCCGATAGCGGAAATATCCAATTCGATGGCCGCAAATTTGACCCCAATAACGATATTTATGGAATTGGATACATGCCCGAAGAACGTGGTTTGTACAAAAAAATGAAAATTGGTGAGCAAGCCTTGTATTTAGCGCAATTAAAAGGCATGAGCAAGGATGATGCCATGAAAAACATTAAAGAATGGTTTATAAAGTTAGACATGCAAACTTGGTGGAACAAAAAAGTGGAAGACCTAAGCAAAGGCATGAGCCAAAAATTGCAATTTGTAACCACTGTTTTGCATAACCCCAAGCTTATTATTTTAGATGAACCTTTTAGCGGCCTTGATCCATTAAACGCCAATTTAATTAAAGACGAGATTTATAAATTAGCTGAAAAAGGCGCAACCATTATTTTTAGCACCCACCGCATGGAACAAGTAGAAGAAATTTGCGACCAGATTATTTTGGTGAATAAAGGTCAAAAAATATTGGATGGAACGGTAAAACAAATCAAGCAAAATTTTAAGGAAAACATTTTTAGCATTGGCGGCGATAACTTCCCTGAAAATATAACTTCTCCCCTATTTACTGTCGTAAAATATAATACCGATAATTTGTTGATCAAATTAAATGAAGATATTTCTACCAACGATGTATTAAATTATTTTTTACAAATAGGAATTGTAATTAAATCATTCAACGAAGTATTACCTAGCTTAAATGATATTTTTATTAAACTGGTTGATAGTAGCCCGGCAGCCAGACAATTTATTACAATGACTAATTAAAAATAAATAATTAAAAATTGAAAATTTCCTATTAGTAGTTCATTCACCATTTTACGCTCCTAACTTCTTTCCTTCTCAACTTCTAATCTTCTTTTCATGAATAAAATATTATTGATTGCGAACAGAGAATACACTACCCGTGTAAAAAATAAAACATTTCTTTTATCAACTTTTTTATTGCCAATTGTATTTGTTGGCCTAATTGCTGGCACAACAATATTGGCTATTAAAGGACAAGATAAACACAAAATTGCTGTAATTGATTCTAGCAATTATTTTAAAGGTGTTTTAAAAAATTCGGGAAGCATTTCATTTGAATTTTTAAATGGCGTAGACACGACTAATTATGAGGCAAAAGGCTATACTGATATTCTTGTTTTGCCAACCATACAAAACAATAAATTAAATTATATATTAAGATCTCCCAAACAGGTTGGCAGCAAAGTAAGTGGCGAAATAGATGATAAAATAAATAAGGCTTTACAAGATAAAATGCTTTTTGCTAATGGCTTGAATAATGCAATGCTGGACAGCATTAGACAATCTGCACCTAAAGCTGAAATGAACGAAATAAACGGAACCGGTGAAAAGGTAGACTCAGCACAATCTGGCGTTGTTGGAACAGTGTGTGGTTTTTTAATTTATTTTATGATGTTAATTTATGGCACGCAAGTAATGCGTGGCGTAATGGAAGAAAAAACCAATCGCATAGCGGAAGTTATTGTAAGCAGCGTTAAACCGATGCAATTAATGTTGGGAAAAATATTGGGGATCGGGGCTGTGGGATTAACGCAATTTATACTTTGGATTGTTTTAATTACAGGCTTAGTTTATGGCGCTCAATTGTTTATTTCGGCAGATGTAATGCATCAGGTTCAACAAATGCAACAAATGTCGGGTAGGCCAGGTGCAATGGCAAATGCCCAACAATTTAGCGAAGGGGCTCAAAATATTTTTGAGATGAAACAGAAAGCAGCCATGATACCTTGGGGATTATTGATACCATGTTTTTTATTTTATTTTTTTGGCGGTTATTTATTTTACGCAGCGCTTTTTGCATCAGTTGGTTGTATGGTAAACGAAGATCCACAAGATGCCCAATCACTCATGTTTCCTATCACCATGCCTATTATTTTTGGTTTTGTAATTATGCAAAGCACTATTCAAAATCCAAATAGTGCATTAGCTTTTTGGGGTAGCATAATACCGTTTACATCTCCAATTGTAATGATGGCAAGAATTGCTTCCCATCCACCAGCGTGGCAAATTATTTTATCTATGTTACTATTAATTGGCGGCTTTTTATTTACCGGTTGGATGGCAGGAAAAATTTATCGCATTGGCATATTAATGTACGGCAAAAAAGGCAATTGGAAGGAAATGATGAAATGGGTGTTTGCTTAATGGACAATTCAGTAATTGATAATGGATAATTGTTTCCATTTAAAGTTTAAAAAAATTATTTTAAGTATGGTTTATTTTAAATTGATTTTAAATAAAAATTTAAAACATCTTTACTATAAATTATCCATTATCCACTATCCATTATCCATTAATAAATTATCCTTTAACCCATGTCCTTCCAAGCATTTAAAAAAACAACAGATAATAAATTGAAATTTGGTTTGTTTATGCTTACCAAATTGCCCAGCGCATTTTTCTGTGGCGTGCGGTTGCGCAGTTTGGAAGAAGATAAATCAGTTGTAAGCGTGCCTTTTAAATGGTTAAGCCAAAATCCGTTTAAGAGTATTTATTTCGCTTGCCAAGCTATGGCTGCAGAAATGAGTACAGGTATGTTTGGCCTTGGGTTTACCCACCAAAGCACCCCCCCATTTAGCATGTTGGTGACAAATATTGAAGGCAAATTTGTAAAAAAAGCCACTGAGCGCATTTATTTCGAATGCAATGATGGATCACTTTTTAAACAAGCTGTAAATGAATGTTTAGCTACCGGCGAATCCAGAATTGTTTTAGCCAAAAGTATTGGCAAAACAAAAGCTGGTGAAATTGTTTCCGAATTTTTAGTGACTTGGAGTTTTAAAACCAAAGGAAATAAATAAGGAACCAAGATATAAAAAGGCAATAAGACAAGGCACAATAACAAATGTATCGATCGTAATTCAATCCGCCATCTCATTAATTCTACTAATAACCCGTTCAATATGAAAATTGCTTTCCATGGCGCAGCCCGTGCCGTAACGGGTTCCAAACATTTAATAACACTTGACAACGGCAAGCAAATTTTGCTGGACTGCGGCATGTTTCAAGGCATGGGAAAAGAAACAGATAACCTAAACCGCAACTTTGGATTTAACCCAAAAGAAATTGATGTAATGGTTTTAAGCCATGCACATATTGATCATTGCGGGTTAATTCCCAAGTTGGTAAAAGATGGTTTTACTGGTAAAATTTGGTGCACACCAGCTACAAAAGAATTAGCAGCTTTATTAATGGAAGACAGCGGTGGCATTCAAGAAAATGATATTAAATATGCCAATAAAAAAAGAAAAGCCCACGGACAAGAATTACTCATTCCTTTATACAATGCTAATGATGCCTTAGCGGCTACTCCTTATTTGACAACGGTTTCAGGCTATAAAGAATGGGTAAATATTTTAGATAATGTGGAACTTATGTTTACCGACGCCGGTCATATTATTGGCAGCGCTTCTGTGCATTTGCGTATTACCGAAAATAATAAAATAACCCATTTAACTTTTAGCGGCGATGTTGGTAGATATCGAGATGTAATTTTAAATAGTCCAGATATTTTTCCGCAAGCGGATATTATTTTAATTGAAAGTACTTATGGAAACAAATTACATAAGGAAGGCATTTCTTCGCCAGATATTTTATTAGAATGGATAAATAAAACTTGTGTTGATAAAAAAGGAAAATTAATTATCCCAGCTTTTAGCGTTGGCCGCACACAAGAAATTTTATACGCTTTAAATACTTTGTACGAGCAGAAACGCTTGCCCAGCTTGGATTATATTGTTGACAGCCCGCTAAGTAGTGAAGCCACAACAGTAATAAGACATCATCCCGAAAACTTTAATGCAGCTTTGCAAGAAGTTATGAAAACAGATAAAGACCCGTTTGATTTTCCAGGACTAAAATATACTACAACGGTTGAAGACAGTAAACTGTTGAACTTTAAAAATGAACCATGTGTAATTATAAGTGCCAGTGGAATGGCGGAAGCCGGACGGGTAAAACACCACATTAGCAACAACATTGAAAACAGTAGAAATACCATTTTATTCTCAGGTTATTGTGAGCCAAATTCCTTAGGCGGTCGATTAAAACAACATCCAAAAGAGGTTTATATTTTTGGTATTTTGCACGAAGTGCATGCCGAAATTGGCGAATTACAAAGCATGAGTGCGCATGGAGATTACAACGATTTAATTCAATATTTATCTTGCCAAAATCCTGAACTGGTTGATAAATTATTTTTGGTTCACGGTGAATATGAAGAAGTACAACAGGAATTCAGAAACCGCTTATTGACAAAAGGTTTTAAAGACGTTGAAATTCCTGCGCAACACGAAGAAGTGAAGATTTAGAACATGATTTATTAGGATTTAAATTAGATTATAGGGAATTAATAAAACACAAATAAAATGGAATTAATTATCATTAGAACATTCGACAACTATATTTCAGCCAATATGACGCTTGGAAAATTGCAAAATAATGGTATCGAATGTTTCTTAAAAGATGAATTTTCAGCAACCATCAATCCTATTTTAAGCAATGCCATTGGCGGTATTAAATTAATGGTAAAAGACGAAGATGTAAAAGAAGCAACCGAAATATTAAAAGCAATGGATGCTGAATATCTTCAGGCTGCTAAATGCCCGAAATGTGGAAAAGTAGGCTTAGATTATATTTCAAAACCAGGCGCCAAAAATTTTATTACAGCTATCTTAACTTGGTTCGTGTCAAGTTATGCCATTGCATCCGAACATGTTTACCATTGTTCAACTTGTGGTTGGGAATCTAAAACATTGCCAGAAATTGATCCAGATTTGGTTAGTGATAATTTATTGGATACTGTTTAATTAGTAGTTTGAATTTATTTATATTGTCCATCCACTTGTTTATTGTATTCAGGATGGCTCTTTAAAAAATTACCAACAAACGGACAATAAACCATCACTAATTTATTGCTTTTTTCTGCATAAGCAAATGCGGCTTTAGCCAATGCACTGGCAATTCCTTTGCCAGCAAATGAAGCTGGTACAAATGTGTGCATAAATGCAATATCCTTTTTATAAAACCGATATGTTAAATAAGCCTTTTCTCCATTTAGTTCTATTTCAAACTGCATTTCTTTTTCATTATTGATGATATCGTAATTTAAATCAGCCATAGTATAATTATTTGTTCTATCTAACTACTAATATCTAACTACTAAATACTTGTTTTAATATTCCACAAATTGTTCATCAGGATAACACCACAGCCAACGCTCGCCAACTTCCGCCGAAGCAATTACAGGATGGTGTTCAGCATGGTAATGTTTGGTCATGTGTTTTTGAGGCGAATCATCGCAGCAAAGCGTTACGCCACAAGTTTGGCAAGTGCGCAAATGAACCCAACGGCCATGGTGTTTCACGCATTCTTCGCAAACATGCTCCTGCCCTATTTTAACTTCTGTAATTGCACTTAAATGTTCACAAAGCTTTTCCATTTTATTTACATTTTAATTATTAAATGCACATTATACTATTATAAATCTTTGAATAAAACACATTGTTTATTTATAAGGTTCATCACTAGGGTCTTCCGTATCCGTGTTTTGTTGCGCAGCTTTTTTGGGGCCAAACGCTGCAAACCATGGCCAATATTGATTAGACCAGCCGATACGCCAAGCCGTCAACGGGTCAATATTTATGGCACTTAACTCATGAAAAGGCAAAATTGCATGCCCAAGCATTATAGTTCGTGGAGCAAATATATTTATGGCATTCGTTTTCGCATCGGCCGTTTTTTTCTTCGTAACATACATATCCCAAGCACCAAAAAGGTGCAACACTTCATGAATGATGGTGCCCGCACGCATTTCACTACCATCATAATCGTTTATCCTATACACAACAACTCCCTCTAAAAACCTTTCTCCATTTTTATTATTATCATGGCTCGGTTCAGCAAAACTATGGCCTGTTTCCCTAGCAAATATTACAACCACCACATTATCAGCATTGTTTGCTTTCTTCACCGAATCATAAAAATTGCTTACAATCGGAATGTTTGCCGCATGCAAAACCAATGGCACCCAAGCTACTTTATGCCGGCTGTTAGCATTCGGGTCAGTAGATTTTTTTATTTCATTTAATTTAATATCGTGTTCTAAACCAAGATTAATTGTTGTGAAATCAAGTCCGGTAATTTTCCATTGCAATGCTTGTTCTTTCGCCCATTCTACACTTTTCGATTCCTTCGTTAATATTTCATTTTTCTCATCCGTGGTCCAATCTTTATGATCGGCTGAAACAAAACAATTAACGATCAATGTTTTACCCTTAAAATCTTTGGCGCTCCCCCAAAAAGGCCGCAACCGTTCTTCTTGTGCTTGAACAAGGTAAATAAAAAGAATTAAAATAAAAAACGATAATAATTTCTTAAGTAGTAAAGAAAGATTCATTGTATGTAAATTACGAACAAACTAAATTTAAATTAAAGGTTTCATTTAATTAAACCCATGCTTTTTATTAAATAAGAAATCACAATTTATTTACCGAAAATCCAACTTACTGCCGCATCAGAGTTTATCATTTTATCGCCGTTGTGGCCACTATCCGGTACAACATTAAAGCTTTTTTTATTTCCGTATTCGGGGAAAGTTGCTAAATAAGCCATATAATTTAATCCCCTTTGCAAACGGAACGGCCCTTGTAAAGTTGCGGCACAAGTAACATCCAAATTTGGATCATCTGTTTTTACATCTTTTTCGCCTAGCAAAATAATAATATCGCGACGCATTATATTATGGAAAATATTATTTGTACCCATTGCTTTTGCATAGGTATTTAGCTTTTCTAACCCCTTTGGATAATAGTTGTATGTTGGGCAGCCAGTTGTATCTGGTATTGAAAAATTATTATTCCCAGCAGGTCGTTTTCCGTCAGGATACATGTAAGAAGATGGATCCATGACAATGAAACGGAATTTTGCAGCCGTAAACAAGTCGGGCATTGGGGTTGTGGCAGAATAGCGTTGAACAAATTGGCCACCGGCCGAGTGGCCAGCTACAACCACCATTTTTATATTGGGAAATTTATTGGAAGTAAGTATGTTATTCAATAAAGAATCCATTATTTCATACGAGCTTATTTTCACTTCTTGCGGTCGATTATTGTCCGAAATTGAAGTATAACCATCTTTCCATTCTGTTTTTTTCCAATACAAAAAAGTATTATTTAAATGATAATAATCCAAATCACTTTCATCGGCATATTGTGGAGCAACCAATAAGGTTTTCTTTTTTTGTTTTGCCAATTTAACCGCATCTTCCCCATATTCAAAATAATCAAGCCCGTTTCTATTGATACCATGAATATAAACAAGTACCGTATTAATATTGGTGTCTAATATGTTTAACGGATGATTGGCCGCATAGCGAATCGACTGGGTTCCGCCGTTTTTATGGATATCAAAAACGAGCGGGCAAGAGCGTTCTATTTTTTTATCTTGCGCTTTGCAGCGATAATTAAATAATACAAGAAGGGCCAGCAATAACAATAATAGCTTCATTAGTAATTTATGAAAATTAAATTTCCGATATTTAAATTTTGCTATTTAAAATTACACAAATTAAACGACTTACTTATTGTTTTTCCCAAATGGCATCAATAAACCATTCGTTACTATCATAAAATACATTAACTTGCTGAAAACCAGATTTAATGGCTAAATCGCTCATTTCAGTCATGGAATATTTCTGTGATAATTCCATATCAATCGGTTCATTTTTTTCAAAATGAATTATTTCGTCGGCAATGGCCACGCTTTGATTTTTTAAACTAATTAAATAACTTTTACAACTGCCACTTATTGGATTATAAGTAGCATAATGCTCAAATTGATTGATGTCGAAATCAGCTCCAAGTTCCCTGTTTATTCTTTTTAATAAATTAAGATTAAATTGTTTGGTGATACCGGCTTTATCATTGTAAGCCGCTAAAATTTGATGTGGGTTTTTCTTGATATCCATGCCAATTAATAGCATATCGCCTTTGTTCATCGATTGATTTAAATCGCTTAAAAATTCGATCGCTTCGGCTTTTTTAAAATTGCCGATATTAGAACCCAAGAACAAAATTAATTTTCTTTTATCCGACTTTTGATTAGCTAATTTAACCATATCGAAATATTCCCCATTTAAACCGTTTACATCTAACCCAGGAATTTTAGCTGGCAATTCATTTTCTAAAAATTTAATTACATTCTTAGAAATATCGATTGGGAAATAAGTAAACTCAAATTTATTTTTCGCCAAATGATCCAATAAATAAATTGATTTGGTTGCATCGCCGGCACCTAATTCGATTATATCGAAAGTATCATTTTTTCTCAAAAATGCATCTATAAGTTTTTCTGTTTGTGTAGCAAATATTTCAAGTTCACAATCAGTTAAATAATACTCCGGACTAGCCATGATTTGCTGGAACAAAGCATCGCCTTCCTCATCATAAAAATATTTTGATTGCAGATATTTTGGCGATGCCATTAATCCTTGCAACACATCTTCACTAAATTTATTTTTAATTGCTGGCGCTATTTCGCCAATCTGATTCCCGTAAATTGCCATTGCGCTGATGTTTGAAAAAAGTTACGATATGTAATCCTACTATGGTTTTCAGGCGTTGCAACAGATGCGCCCCGCAACACCATTTGGTTCAACATAAACTTGCCGTTGTATTCACCAATAGCACCTTCGGCTTTACTAAAACCTGGGTATGGTAAATATGCACTTTCTGTCCATTCCCAACGGGCGCCCCAATTCAATTCGTTGGCAGCGTTTTCCCATTCGGCTTCGGTTGGCAAACGCATACCTTTCCATGCTGCATAAGCAGCGGCTTCATAATAACTAACATGCGTTACCGGCTGAATTGGGTCAACCGTTTTTAATCCGCTTAGTGTGTAATAATGCCATTCGTTATTGATATAATGCCAATAAAGAGGTGCCTGTGCTCTTGTATTATTTACCCAAGCCCACGCTTCGGAATGCCAATATTTAAAATCTTGATAGCCACCTGCTTTAATAAATTCCAAATATTCGCTATTGGTTACTAAATCCATTGCAATTTCGAATGATTGTAAATAAACTTTATGTCTATTTAATTCATTGTCGAAACAAAAACCATCACCTTCAAAACCAATTTCATAAATACCCTCATTTATTTGGATAAATGTTTTTGGTTTTGCGGCAACTAAAATATTTTCAATTCCTTCATTGTTATAAACTGGAAAAAGCGGATTATGGCCGAGGATATATTTAATGTCGGAATACAATAATTCCTGATGCTGTTGTTCGTGGTTAAAACCTAATACCAACAATTCAATTGTTGATTGATCTAATTCGCCTGTTAAAAAACTTTCCATCGCAACATCTACATATTTGCGGTATGTATAAATATCTTCAACCGAAGGACGGCTTAAATTGCCTCGATCTGTACGAATTACCCTTGCACCGATTGTTTCATAATAACTGTTAAAAACAAAATTATAATCAGGATTATATTCTTTATAATTTGTTGCAAATGGCTTTAAAATAAACGTCTCAAAAAACCAAGTAGTGTGGCCAAGGTGCCATTTGGGCGGACTAACATCGGCAATTGGCTGCACCACATAATCCTCAATTTTTAGCGGATGACAGATATCTTCCGTATGTTTTCGGATTATTTGATAGGTTTCCCAAAGCGTTCCACTACTCATGATCGACATAATTTTTCAGGTCTGAAATTGTTATCAATTTTAGTGCCGCAGCTTGTTGCCTGCGCATCATTAGTGCATAAGCATTATTAAAACCAATGGGTTGCAACCAAGTACAGTGGTATTGCAAAGCAAATTCTTGCTTTACATATTGAAAAACACTGTCTTTACTGGTAATTAATTGCATCAATTTTTGTTTTGACGGTTTCAACATTACCAACAACGCGGTGCCAGTATATTCTGGATACATATCAATTTGGTTATTGCGCAGCGCATCAAAACAAATTTTTGTTCCGCCCAAACCTGTTTTTGTTTCTACATTTAAATCGGTATTCCCTTTAATCAACATGCCATACATATTAATTAAAATATATTGTTCACCGAAAATTTTAGAACCTATTTTAATGACGCCTTTATTTCCATTTCTTGGCTCTTTAAATAAATGATTGGCTACTAAAAAATCTTTGGCTACGCGTTCTGGCAATTGTTTTAAATAATCTACCCGATAATTTAGATCGGTCATGATACTATCATTTATTTTACCAGCTAATAAATTAATAGCAGATTCAATTTCAGGATATTGTTTTAACACTTCTTCCCGCACAACTGGTGCAGCATAATAAGGCGGAAAAATTGTTTTATCATCTTGCAAAGTAATTAAATCGTAAGCTTTTAATCGGCCATCTGTACTATATCCACTTACCACATCTAACTTTTTATCGTGCAGCGCTTTGTACATCACTGCATCGCTAATTACTACCGTTGGTATTTTTAATTTGTATTTAGATGTTAACCCTAAATAACCATCTTGCCTACCCATAAATTCTGGCGTAAACCCTGCCAGCATTTTATTTTTTGTGCTTGGAATAATATAAAATGACGACAACACCAACATTAATAAAGGCAAAACCACCGCTGCTTTTCGTAATTTTTTAAATTGTAATTTTTGTACCAGCGATAACAAAAAGTCAAATAAAATAGCCAATAAAGCGGCGGGAATAGCGCCGGCTAAAATCATATTGGTATTGTTTAATGCAATGCCGCCAAAAATAAATTCGCCCAAACCGCCGGCGGCAATATAGGCTGCAAGTGTTGCTACGCCTACGTTTATAACGGTTGCTGTGCGGATGCCAGCTAAAATTACCGGCATGGCCAACGGTAATTCTACTTTAAACAACACCTGGCTTTTACTCATGCCCATGCCTTTTGCCGCATCAATTACGGCAGCGTCCACTTCGCTTATGCCCGTATAAGTATTGCGGATAATGGGCAATAATGCATAAATAAATAATGCAGTGATAGCTGGTAAAACACCAATGCCCAATAACGGAATCATAAAACCCAATAATGCGATGCTGGGAATTGTTTGCAATATGCCAGCAAATCCGATAATTGGCGCCGCGAATTTTTTATTGCGGGCAATAAATATGCCTAGCGGCAAACCGATTATTACCGCAATTAATAAAGAAATAAATGTGAGTCCGATATGTGTAATGGTTTGGCCCCACAATTTGCCCGATTGCTGCACCATGAACTGCCAAAGGTTTTGCTGTTCTTCCATCAGTGCTAATTGTTTTTTAATTTATTTAATGCGGCATGAATATTATTAAATGTAACCGATTTAATACTATTTGTCGTTTCATTAAAAGCGGTTATTTCACCAGTATTATGTGTTAATAATTCTATTGCCTGCCAAAGGTTTTGATTGCTGTTTAATGTTAATTCAGTTTTATAATTGGTGTCGGTTAATTCATTCCAAATACTTTTTATGGATATGGTATTTAATTCTAATTGCAAGCGTTGGTGTTCTAAAAATTGTTTTACAAAATCGTTATTGGGTTTAAATAATAAATCAATCGGCGAACCGATTTGTACAATTTCACCTTTGTCCATCAGGCAAATTTTGTCGCCCAAAGCAAAAGCTTCCTGCACATCGTGGGTTACCAAAATAACTGTTTTTTTCTTTAATTCATCCAAGGCAAAAAATTCATCCCGAATACCGATTCTTGTTAGCGGATCTAAAGCGCCAAAGGGTTCATCCATTAATAAAATGGGCGGATTTGCAGCCATGGCTCTTGCCAAACCAACGCGTTGTTTTTGGCCGCCGCTTAATTTATCGGGAAAAATATGGGCAAAATCTTTTGAGGGTAAACGAAGTTTGTTCAACAATTCATCGGTACGTTGGTCAATCTTGTCTTTCTGCCAATTTAATAGTTTGGGAACAATGGCAATATTTTCGGCTACGGTGTAATGTGGAAATAAACCATAATTCTGTAAAACGTAACCAATACTTCGTCTTAAAATTTCCGGCGAAGTGGAAAAAACGCTTTTGCCGTCCATTAAAATATCGCCTGCTGTTGGTTCTATCAATCGGTTTATCATGCGCAGCGTAGTGGTTTTGCCAGAACCGCTGGTGCCGAGCAACACCAATGTTTCGCCCTCGTTTACTTGAAAAGAAATGTCGTTAACCGCGGCTTTGCCGTTAAAATCTTTTGACAGGTTTTGGACATCAATCATTTCTTGATCTTTAAAATTAAAAAAGACAACGGACAACAGGCGGACGACGGACAATAGACGACGGACGACAAGCAAAACAATGACCTAACATAAAATTGCGCAAGTTGTTTGATATTTTTGCGACAAGATTTTTGAAGGCTTTTTGAAAAAAAATCTTCAAAATCTTCGCCCAACGATCAGTCGTCCGTAGTTTGTCCTCCATGATCCGTCGTCCGTGATCCGTGGTCTGTCGTCTAAATTACAAACTTGCCAAATATTTATGCACCATTGTAACCGCAATGGCACCTTCGCCAACGGCGGCGGCTACGCGTTTTACAGAATTATATCGCACATCGCCAGCGGCAAACGAGCCTGGCACACTGGTTTCCAAAAAGTACGGATCCCGTTCTTCTTTCCAATTTTGTTTAAATCCATCGCGACAATATAAATCGCTTCCGGTAATCAAGTAACCGTTTATGTCCCTTATAATTGGCGTGTTAATGGCCCAATCGGTATTTGGTTTTCCACCGATGCAAATAAAAATCTTGCTGGTATCATACCAAGTTTCCGTTCCTTCTTTATTGTTTAAAATTTTGATGCGACATAAAATTTCATCGCCATCTAATTCTTTTACCTCCGAATTAAATAAAATTTCTATGTTTGGGATCGTGGTTACCCGTTTCACCAAATAGTCAGACAAGGTTTCGGCCAAATTTCCTTTGCGGATGACCATGTACACTTTGTCGGCAAATTTTGAAAAATAAGTAGCTGCTTGTCCGGCTGAGTTGCCGCCGCCTACCACAAAAATTTCTTTGCCATGGCAAAAGCAAGCTTCTGTGGCCCCGGCACCATAATAAACGCCTTTGTGCAAAAATTTCTCTTCGTTGGGCAAACCAAGTTTGGCATATTCAATGCCGGTAGCGCAAATATTTGATTTCGCAATCAATTCACTCCCATCGGCCATATTTACATGTATGCGGTGGTTTATAAATGAACCCTTTACACCTTCTTGCAACAACAATATTTCTACGCCAAATTTTAGCGCTTGCCGGCGGGCTTTTTCGGCCAAATCGGCACCGCAAATGCCTTCTGGAAAACCCATGTAATTTTCGATGTTAGAACTGCTACCTGCTTGTCCACCAATGGATTCCCGTTCAATTAAAATAGTCCGTAATCCTTCGGATGCCGCATACACGGCAGCACTTAAACCGGCCGGCCCGGCACCGTAAATAGACAAATCATATTCCTCATATTTTGGTTTGTTGATCCATCCCAAATGTTTGCCCACTTCTTCCAAGGTTGGGTTGGCCACCAATTCACCATCAGGAAATTGAATGCCGATAAAATTATGCGGCAGATCTGTTTGACCAAATTTTTCCAATATCTTTTTATTGGTTTCATCCAATTCAACCCATTCATAGTCAACAATACCGCGGCGCAAAAACTCACGCAAATCGAACATGCCTTCCGAATCGGGCTGGCCGTATAATATTAGTTTGCTCATTCTTTAGAAGTTTAGAAGTTAGAAGTTTAGAAGTTAGAAGGTGGAATTGGATGTTGAGTTTGAAACTTGTGGCTTGAGCTTGAAGCTTGTCACTTGCGGCTGTGGCTTGAAACTTGCAGCTTATTGCTTGTTATTGCTTACAGAATTCTTTTAATTTTGCAGCACACAGCAACACCAAACCGCCTTATTCCAATTTTTTTTGATGGCATATATTAAAATTAGGCCAATCTACGTTAAAAGAAATACCAAGGCAGCGAAAAAGCCAATAACCATATCTATTAACCTGTAAAGTGCAGAAACTGACGGAGCACGAATTAATAAAACAATGCCTCAACAATGATGGCCAATGCCAGCGGATGCTTTTCGAGCAGCATTCGGGCAAAATGATGACCGTGTGCCTACGCTACGCTTCCGACCAAATGGAGGCAGAAGATTTATTGATGGAAGGTTTCGTAAAGGTTTTCCGCTATTTACACCAATACAAGTTCGAAGGCAGTTTCGAAGGTTGGATAAGGCGCATTATTGTAAATACGGCACTGAAACATCTACAAAAAAAGAAACTGCGTTTTGAAGAAGTAGTGGAAGAAAAAAACACGGTTACGCTTGATAGCAATGCTTACCAGCACTTGGGTGAAAAGGAAATTTTGGAACTGGTAAGGAAATTGCCAGAAGGCTACCGAGTGGTTTTTAACCTGTACGCAATAGAAGGTTATTCACACGACGAGATTGCCGAACTACTTGGTATTCAAGCTGGTACCAGCCGAAGCCAATTAGTAAAAGCAAGAAAATTGTTACAACAGCAAATGGCCGCACTCCATAAAACAGCTGCCGCATGAACGACAAAAATTTCGATTCTTTCATAAAACAAAGCCTGGATGGGCACAGCAGCGCTGTGCCTAACAACCTATGGAAACGCATTCAGGCCGAGAAAGATTTCGATCCTTTTGTTAAAGAAAACCTCAACAACCATAACAGCCCGGTTCCGGCAGATATGTGGCAACGCATACAAGATGAAAAAGATTTTGACACCCACATCAAGCATCATCTTGATAATATCAGCAGCCCAGTTCCCACCGATATGTGGCAGCGCATCAACAACGAAAAAGATTTTGATACCCACATAAAAGAAAAACTTGACAACCATAGCAGCCCGGTTCCAGCCAGCATCTGGCAACGCATCCGCCCAGAAGAAAAGAAACGCCGACCAATAATTTGGTGGTGGGCCGCAGCAGCTTCGCTTTTATTAATGGTTGGTATTGGTGCAAGTTGGTATCTGAATCACAGGCCTTCATCCGTTATTATTTCCCAACAAATAAAAACGCCTTCGGCAAATGGCTCGCAGGCAAACAATAGCATCACTGCGTTACCCAACCAATCATCTAGCAGCAGTTCCCCCATCCGGGGTCATGATTCGCTAACTGTCCCCAACGCCAATAACACAGTTACCCAAAGCAATCCGGTAACTCAACATCCAACTGATCCTAACAATTCTGTCGACCCAAATATTTCTAACCCAACTAATCAGCAAAACATTGGTAATCAACAAAATACAACACAAACCAGCCAAGCATTTTTAGGTAGAAACAAAGCCAGCAACAAAGCAAATATCAATAGCAACTTTAAACATTTTGACGGTGGCAGTACCAACAATTGGAAGGGTGGAAACAATGCCGAAGCAAATAATCTGCCGCCCAACACATCAGTTGTTGAGAGCGGCAATACCAACTCAGATCATCAAAACTTATTGAACGGCAATACTTTTAACGAAAACGAAAAACAATTACTGCTCAACAACTTGATCCGTTCTTCCATTGCCAGCAATCAATTAATGCCCAAACAATTGCTGCGGGCAGATAAAAAATTGCCCAGCATTGTTTGTCCCACCATTGGGCCTCCAGCCCGAAACGACTGGTATGTGGAAGCATTTTTATCACCCGATTATGTTCAAAAAAATTTACAAGATAAACCTAACGGCAAAAACATAAAAACAGGAATGGATTCAACTTTACACCGTCAAGTTTCTTTTTCTGCTGGCGTTAACATCGTAAAAAATATAGGTGATAACTTTTTAATAAAAACCGGCGTACAATATTCGCAGGTAAACGAATTATTTAAATACAACAGCGGCAGCGATACCCGAACTACCACCATAATTACTACACGTGATGTGATTATTGCACCAGGCGATACCATACATATCCGCGACACATCTACCGTTACGCAAACCGGCACACTAACCAAACAAAATCAAAATCGTTACAAACAATGGGATATTCCGATCATTTTTGGTTATGAATTTGGCGGAAAAGGATTTCGGTTAAATGCCAATGCAGGCGTTATCGCCAATATCAGGTCGTCGTACCAAGGCAATATGCTCGACACTACACAAAAAGTAATTGATATTGCATCTTATAATAATACTGGCGTGTACAAAACCAATATCGGGCTCGGCGTTTATTTGGGTCTTGGCATTTTAAAACCTATTAACGACAATATGGATTTGTTGATTGAACCGCATGCCCGTTTTAACCTTTCAAATATGACTACTGATGCTGCAATTTTTAACCAAAAAAATACCATTTTGGGATTATCGGTTGGCATCCGCTATAAAATTAATGGGCGTGGGCAACGATATTAGTACTGCAAGCATCTACCCTATCAATTAAATACCTTAAAATTAATTATCCGTCCATGAAACAGTTTTTCATCCTTTTGTTAACCGCCTCAACCATGCTATTGGGCTGCGACAAAAGTTTTGAGAAATTTGATGCCAACAATACTGGCAATTTAGACACTATTTGGGCAAACGTGTCATTGACTAGCATGCCGGTAAATGATTTTAACCAAAATCTTGGGCTAGATACATTTGTTGATTCTGTTAGCGCACAAAACGGCGGTGTTATTTATTTTCCCAATAATGCTAGCATAACAATTCCAGCGGCTGCTTTTTTAATGGAAGGCACGCCGGTTACAACCGGAAGTGTAACCGTCAAATTTTTATTGATTACACAAAAAGGCGATATGATACGCACGGCACGGCCCTGCCAAAGCACTGGCTATTTACTCGAAAGTGGCGGCGAATTATATTTGGACATTATCAAAAACGGTAAATCTTTGACACTGGCTCCAGGCAAACAGATAACAATCAATTATAAATCTGCTAACACTCCTCCTAGTATGCTAATGAAAGGATTTACCGGAGCGCAGGCAACAAATGTTACAGGGCCATATAGTTGTTTTAATTGGACGCCGACAACTGAAGCAAATGTAAAAGTTTCAACTACCAGCAATGGATATCAAATAATTACCAATACTTTACAATGGATTGGTTGCGATTATTATAACGATTCATCTGCCGCCAAAACTACCGTTGCGTTAACCATGCCATTGGGCTTTACCAATGCTAATACTTACACTTATATCGTGTATAAAAATAGCAATGGCGTTATGCAATTTGATGCGGATGCAAGCAATATGTTGTGGATAAAAAACAAAGTTCCCTTAAATAAGGCCGTGGTTTATATCAGTATTTCTAAACGCGGTGGCGATTATTATTTGGCAACACTGGATACTTATACTGCTGCTAATCAACATATTGTATTGAAACCTGAAAAGCAAAAATTACAGGATATCCTCAATTATTTGTCGTCGTTATAACATCGTGGTGCAACGGAACAATAATTACATCCTTGGTACGCGATTGTGGTGTTACTTTTAAACTTTCCACCTTACCTTTTTTAATGGATGCTTCAACGGTTGTGTTGTAAGGCGCATGCAATTTTATTTTAGCATCCCAATCATCTGGCCAAGCCGGTAATAAATAAATCTTTTTACCATCGGTTTGCATCATCATTTCTTGCAAACCAATCATGCCGCTGCCGCCCCAATTGTGGTCGGGTGCCCAATCAAGGCCGGGCCCCCAAAAAGTGACAAACCTGCTTTTAGCGTTTGATAATTTTTCGATGATGAGTTTTTTTGCTTCGTCGGTCAAGCCGAGATCAGCGGCATAAATTGGATCAGGATGCCAACTTACCGTGCTATATTGCTTATTATTATCAGCCCCAAAATGCCAAGTATCGGTAGCCATTTTCAAATTTGGGTGCCCATAACCGTATAAATGATAGGGAAAAACAGGATATAATTGTGGCAGTTCTGTATTGATGGCCTTGCCATTCCACGATTTTGCAGGTGCAATAACCGTTTTGCCTTTCATTATTCTAGTTGAAATTTCAGGCAAACGGCTTAAAACGGCCTTCCAATAATTTCGTTTTTCGGGCGTGGCGTATTGGTCTGGCAGTTCCAACAATTCGGTTAAAACGG
>CAWJTH010000184.1:0-9829 GCA_963845495.1 uncultured Chitinophagaceae bacterium | reverse complement strand
AGCTTTTGGTGGAACGGTGTATGCATCACAAGCAAGTGGTACATCTACCGTATTTGCTGTTGGTATTTTGTCGGCACCTTCAGGTGCTACTTATACGGGGTTGCCCGGCCTTACAAATAATTCCAACGCCCAAGATTTTTATTTAGTTTCTTCTGGTAGCAACGGAAGTGCATTTGATATTTTGTATATCCTCACCACCACTTCCATTCTTAAATATTCTTTAGTGTCTGGCACCTGGACTTCTAATGGGTCTTACACTGCATTTGGTGGATTTGGTTTGGCTGCCAAGACAAATAGTGGAAGTGCTTCTTTATACATTTCAACGGGCAGTGGCGCAGCAGCAGCCAATAGTGTTATTAAATTAACGGATGCGGCAGGGTACAATGTCGGTATCGCTATTACCACTGCAAACAATGTTACCTTGTATACCGCCCCAGCCGGAAAAACAATAAAAGGGGTTGCTTTTGCACCACTACCTGCACCGTCTGTTACGCCTACTCCCAACTCAGTAAATTTTAGTAATGTGATGGTTGGTACAACTTCCGCTGCCCAAACTATTACGGCTACTGCTTCTTTTCTAAATCCAATAACAGGTTCACTTACCGTTACACCACCTTCAACTGATTTTCAAGTGTCAAACGATGGAACAACTTGGAACAGTTCAACCACCATTGTTTATAGTGGAAGCGGTTCAACCATCGCTAATTTTTATATCCGTTTTTCACCACAAACATCCGGTGCAAAGTCTGGAAATGTAACCATTACGGGTGGTGGATTATCTAATGCTGTAAATGTTGCGGTTACCGGCATAGGCGATAATAATTTATCGTTTAGCACCAGCGCCGCTACCACCAGCACACTAAACCCGCCGTATGTAAGCGGCACCATCAACGATCCCAACGATCCTGCTTTGGTAAGTGGTATTGTTTTAGATGTGAAACAAAGTGGTGCAGCAATACCTGTGGCTAATTATGGCATCGCAGCTGTTAGCAGCAATACCACAGTTGTACCGAATGCAAATGTTACTATTACAAAGGCAGACGGTTTGGCTACTATTAAAATCAATCCGGCATCAGTTGGTTATTCAAACATCACCTTAACACTAACAAGCGGAACCGATACCAAAACCTATGTCATCAATTATGCCGCTTCGCAATCGCCCACCAGCACTACCAATTGGTTAACAGGCATTTCCAATGCATCTACCGCTATTGCTTTGGATGATGACTACATGGTAATTGGCGATGACGAAACCAATTTGTTGTACGTGTACAACCGTAAACAACCCGGCCTTCCAGTAAAAACTTATGATTTTAACCAAGGTAATATTCTTAACCTTACCGATGGTGCCCCAGCTTATAAAGAAGTAGATGTGGAAGCCAGCGTTCGTGGTATTGCGAATGCTTCAAGAATGTATTGGCTTGGCAGCATGAGTAACAGCAGTAGTTTTAACGATAAACCAAACCGCAACAGGTTGTTTGCGGTAGATGCAGCCGGGACCGGCGCAACTACGTCTTTTACAGATATTGGTAATTATGCCAATTTGCGCCAACAACTCATTACTTGGGGCGATGCAAACGGATACAATTTTACCGCCAGCGCCGCAGAAGGCATAGATCCGAAAGCAATCAGCGGCTTTAATATTGAGGGCATGGCATTTGGCCCAGACAATACTACTTTGTACATTGGTTTTAGGGCACCGCTGGTGCCAACGGCCAACCGCACCAAAGCAGTTATTGCTCCCATCCTTAATTTTGAAACATGGTTCAACAGTGGGTCGGCGGCAGGTAACCCAACCTTTGGTTCGCCCATTGAACTGGATTTAGGAGGCCGCGGCATTCGGGAATTATACCGCTTAAGTAACGGCACGTTTGTTATTGTGGCTGGAAGTTATGATGGCACTTCCAACCCCGCTATTTATACATGGTCAGGCATTGCAACAGATGCACCGGTTTTGCAATCTTCTTTTAACGTAACCGGATTAAACGCAGAAGCGGTGCTGGGTGTAAACGAAAGCGGACAATTGGCCGCCAACAAACTACAGATTATTTGCGATGATGGCAGTACTGTTTTTTATGGCGATGGGGTAGAAGCAAAAGATTTACCTCAAGCTAATTTTATGAAGTTCAGTTCTGATATTGTTGTTTCCCCGTTCAGCATTTTGCCTATACAATTGGAATATTTTACTGCCACAAAAAGCGGGGCAGATGTGATATTGAACTGGCAAACGGCTACCTTAGACGATGGTGTTGCATTTGATGTGATGCGTTCAACAAACGGACAGGATTTTGAAACCATACAAACAGTGGCAACTGCTCCTAACAAAAATGCATACTCGTTCACCGATCTAAATGTGCCAGCTAGCAAGTTATACTATCGCATTGCCACAAAAAGCTTGGACGGGCAAAAACTGTTTTCTGCTATCCGTGTTATCAATTTGGCAGGTACGGTACCAATTGTAAAAATTTACCCTAATCCGGTTATTAATAATATTTTCTCTATTGAAACCAGCAATATCAGCAATAAAAAATTGGGTGTTTACAATAGCGAAGGCGAACTGTACAAATATTATGAATACACTGGAACGGTAAAAGATGTTTACACAAATGGTTGGCCAAAAGGCACTTACATTTTGCGCATAATAATGGATAACGGCACTATGTTACCTGTACAAAAGGTAGTGGTACAGTAAATGTTTACTAGTTGTTTATGATTTAAGTCATAAAATAATCAATATTCAACACTCAATAATCAATGAAAACACGTGCTTTTTTCAGTTTGAACATTGAATATTGAGTGTTGAATATTGAACATTATTTTTAAAAATATAGTCGCTCCGTATTTAGGTTTAGGTATTAATTTTTTAAAAAATATGCTTTCAATATTAAATTTAGTAACGCTACCATTTATTGGAGAAGTTAACTTGAGCAGTGGCATATTGGCTGTTTTTTTGGTCTGCCTGTTTGCTGTGGTTGCCTTCGAATTTGTAAACGGATTCCATGATACCGCAAATGCCGTAGCAACGGTTATTTATACCAAAGCATTAAAACCGATTATTGCGGTTCCATGGTCGGGGTTCTTTAATTTTCTGGGTGTTTTTACGGGTGGTGTAACTGTTGCCATGGGCATCTTAAAATTGGTACCCCTGAACGAGTTGATGGCGCTTCCCGTTGAAGTGGGCGCCTGCATGGTATTGTCTGTTTTGTTGGCTTCCATTATTTGGAACTTGGGCACTTGGTGGCTCGGCATTCCCTGTTCCAGCTCTCATACATTAATAGGTGCAATGATAGGTGCCAGCCTTGCATTTACATTTTATTATGGTGGCACAGGCGTTAATTGGGAAAAAGCAAAAGAAATAGGGTTGTCGTTGGTTTTATCACCATTACTTGGATTTGGGTTATCGGTTTTGTTGATGTTGTTTTTGAAACACGTAGTAAAATCAAAACAATTGTTTCATATCCCCCAAGGCGAAAACGATCGACCGCCCATTTGGATCAGGGCATTGCTGATCACCACTTGCAGTTTGGTAAGTTTTTTTCATGGCAGCAACGATGGGCAAAAAGGAGTGGGGTTGTTGATGTTGATATTGATTGCCTTTCTTCCCGCCAAATATGCAACCGACCACACCGTGAGTGCCGAAAAGTTGTTAGTAAATTTAAATTCCATCGAGCAACCCTTACAAAACGTATCGGCATCATCGCCAAATAATAATGCAATTGTTTCCATGTCAAATTTGGTAGCAAAAACAAAAAGCGAAATGGCTGAAAAAGTAGCAAGCGATGACCATTCTAAAACATTCCAATTCAGAAACGATATTGAGGCGATTACAAAAGGAGTGGATGATTTATTGGCGGATAAAAACATCAGCTTTGCCAAGGCTGATAAAGCCAAATTGGAAGAAGCCCATAAAAAGCTGGTAAACGTTACGGATTATGCACCGTTGTGGGTTATTGCAACGATTTCTATTTCGTTGGGCATTGGCACCATGATAGGTTGGAAAAGGATTGTGGTGACTATTGGTGAAAAAATTGGCAACGAACATTTAAATTATGCACAAGGTGCCACAGCAGAAATAATCGCAGCGTCTACCATTGGTTTAAGTACACAATTTGGTTTGCCGGTAAGTACTACCCACGTATTGTCAAGCGGCATTGCCGGCGCTATGGTAGCTTCGGGTGGAGCAAACAACCTAAATAATGGTACACTTAAAAATATTGCGATGGCTTGGGTGCTCACATTGCCCGTTTCTATTGCCATTGCAATGGCTCTGTTCGCTTTGTTCCACTTATTTGTTTAACTTTAAAGCAAACCAATCAACGGTTCGAAATAATAAATTTTTCTGTTGAGCTAAACAATAACAAATGAAAAAAATATTGGTTGCCACCGATTTTTCACTCTGCGCCAGCAATGCCATGGCTTATGCCATGAAGCTGGCCAAAGTACTTCGTTTTGAAGTGTGCGCCATCCACGCAATTGGCCCAATGGAAGGGGTGAACAACAATACTTACAGCGCCATTTATATAAAAGATTACCAGAACAACAAAAAACAGGCACTTGCCGAATGGGCGGACGCTTACAGCAGCAAAGAAAAATTTAAGGAGGTAACAGTTACCACTTATTGCGAAACGGGTTCGGTTGCCACCGTATTAACAAAATATATGGCGGCTAATCCGGTTGATTTATTGGTGATGGGAAATATGGGATCAACAGGCATCAGCGGATTGTTTGGCAGTAATGTAAACACAATGGTTTCCAAAACCCGCGTTCCTACGCTAATTGTTCCGTTGGAAAGTAGATTTTCAAAAAATCCAACCATTACTTTGGCTACTGATTTCTCCACCAAATTGTCAGCCGAAGATGTAGCGGGATTAAACGAAATAACGTTTGCCTTCGGCACAAAAAAACTGAATGTGCTAAATATTATTGAAGGCAACGATTGGAAAACAAATGCAGCGGGTGAAAATAAATTAAAAGAACTGTTGACCAATACCCAACTTGAATTTAAATACGTTAGTGAAAACAGCACTACCGATGGTATCATGAATTTTATTGTAAGTGGCCAAACTGATATCCTTTGCGTGGTAAAACATCACCATAACCTTATCTATCGGTTATTTAATAGAAGCACGGTTAGCCAGGTAATGAATAAATCAATTAAAGCGGTGCTTGTATTGCATGAATAAAACTACAAACTAAAAAACTTTACCATCAGCGAAGATGGAAACATAGCACATTAGCATGTATTACAGGAATTTTTATAGAATAGTAAATTATATAAGATGTTGTATTTTAACGATTTATGTAAATAAATAGGTAAAGATTTTTTTTAGTCTATTGAACCAAATTGTATAATAAAGTGAACCATAACTAAAAAATAATGAAGTATTCACATTTTTTTTAAGCAAATTAAACATTAGCTTATGCGTATAATCAAGTTGATTTGTAATGCCTTTACAATAATTTAAATATATAGATATACACTGTTTGTTATTAATTTTAATATTTTCTGCAATCATGCAAAGAGTAAAAAGAAATAATTTATTGCTGTTAACAACACTTTTATTCTTATTTAAAAAATAAATAGTGGACGCATTATTTAAAGATGCCGTCATTCTTTCGGGAGCATCATAATGAAGTTGTACTGTAGGGTTTTTGTCACAAACCCACGAATGTGCGATGTGAAAATTGATTGCTAAATCCCAATCTTGGTGTTTTAATAAATTTTCATCGAATTGGACTTCTAAAAATGACTTTCTTTTAAAAACCATTGTAGATGTTTGCACATGAAACGGCTTGTCAAAAAAAGTGAAACTAATACAATTACCGATGTTTGTTTTGTCAAATTGATGTGGATAAAACCGTTCTACCCAGCGTTTATGTTTCCATATTGCGATAAATGTTCCAAAAACGCCTTCACAATTGGTTGATTTTAAAATTTCTATCTTGTTGCATAAATGGTTTTCTAGCCATTCGTCATCGCTATCCAAAAATGCGAGGTAATCAGCACAAGCTATTAATGCACCTTGGTTTCTGGCTATGGCTGCACCCATTGATTTTGTATTTGTGACAAGTGATATCTCGGGGTACAATAACCTTGCCATTCTACTTGTATAATCCTCAGACCCATCGTCAACAACTATAAGTTCTGTATTTATGTTTACTTGCTTTAAAACTGATTCAATGGCTCTAATTAATAAATTAACCCTATTTTTAGTAGGTATCACTACAGAAACAGTATCCATAATAAATATTTATGTCGATATAAATTCTGTTATATGCAGTAGTAGAATCACAGCAATTATTCTGCAATAATCTTATTAAATATAGCTTACGTGCATAAAGATAATAAAATGTAAATCTAATATGTTTATATAAGAAGTAATTCCAACAATAAAACTTAAACAGTTGTGTCAATTTAAATGGTGTTAAAACGATATCAAATTCAATTTTCTGACGAAAGACAGCTCGCCACGTGATGTTTATCATTTAATTTATTTGCTGGTCATAGCATTTTTGCATCATTAAAAGCAAATAAAATGACAGCAATTATTTCACAAGAAGAAAAATTACAGCCCTATGTTTTAACCCAAAAACCAGCATTAGTTACCCGTTTAGCTAATTGGGCAATTGAAGAAGACGCAAAACATCATGTTGCGTGGGTGGGTATTTCAATAACTGCGATGGCCGCAGTATTTTTTCCAGTAACCATGTTTGTGGTGCTTTTAAATGGGATGCCATTTGTTCCTATGTTATTCGCCATGGTATCTTTAGCAATGGTTGTTGTAGCCAATCTTGCAGCATTGCCAACAAAGTATACCATCCCGATTTTTGCTATCGGTATTTTAATTGATATAGCGGCTGTTGTAACTAGCTTTTATATAAAATAATTTGGTTTATGTTTGAATAATGGTGTTGTATAGCACATGGTTTAATTACCATGTGTTTTTTTATTAGTAAAAAATAATTGTTTCGCTTTTTTAAAGTATTAAATTATTTATTTTAAATATAAATAAAAACCCATAGTTCTAAATTTAACTATGGGTTTTTATTACCGACATATTTTGTATCTATATTTTAGCAAATTATAAATCCCAAATTATTCATTCGTTAAAATCACTTTTAATGCTTTTTCCCTGGCAGCATTTTTAAATGTTTCATACGCATTAATAATATCATTTAATTTAAAATGGTGGGTAATTAATTGTTTTGAATTAAGTTTATCGGATTGGATCGTTTTCAGCAACATCGGCGTGCTTACGGTATCAACCAGCCGTGTGGTAATGGTGATATTTTTTGCCCACAATGTTTCTAGGTGCAGTTCAACGCTTTTGCCGTGTACACCAATATTGGCAATGGTACCGCCGGCACCAATAATTGTTTGGCACAATTCAAAAGTGGCCGGAATGCCAACGGCTTCAATGGCCGTATCGACACCTTTATTATTGGTTAAATTATTTATTCTTTCTGTCGTGTTTTCTTTACTGTTATTTATGGTTTGTGTGGCCCCGAATTGTTTTGCAATTGCCAACCGGTTATCGTCCGGATCGATCATAATTATTTCCGCAGGCGAATAAAACTGTGCGGTTAACAATGCTGCAAGGCCAATTGGGCCGGAGCCTACAATGGCAACGGTATTGCCAGGTTGCACTTTTCCGTTCAGCACGCCGCATTCAAAACCGGTTGGTAAAATATCGCTCAGCATTACCAGTGCCTCTTCGTCGCTGCCCACAGGAATGTGGTACAAACTATTGTCAGCGAATGGGATGCGCACATATTCAGCCTGCGTGCCATCAATTAAATGTCCCAATACCCAACCACCGTTTTCGCAGTGAGAATACATGCCACGCTTGCAATAATCGCATTTTCCGCACGATGTGATACAGGAAATAATCACATGGTCGCCTGTTTTAAAAGCCGTAACGGCACCGCCTACTTCTTCTATCACACCAACGCCTTCATGGCCCAAAATCCGGCCGTCGGTTACTTCCGGCACATCACCTTTTAAAATATGCAAATCCGTTCCACAAATAGTTGTTTTGATAATTTTTACGATTACATCCGTCGGTTGTTGAATGATTGGTTTAGGTTTATCTTCCCAATTAATTTTGCCGGGACCATGATACACTAATGCTTTCATTAAATATTATTTAAGGTTAAAAGTTAATTTATTATTTCATTTTCTTGATGACCAAGCAGTGGTTGTTAAAAAGATTTATACCCTTGATTCACTTCTTTTCTGCCTGTTTTCTCCGTTACTTTTATTTTGTAAACAATGCCTTTTATATCGGTCATATCAACTGGCAGAAACGGGTAATGGGTGCCCAATTCTATGCGCATCGCCTCACTACTGATGATTGGTAGTTTATTGGCTATCATCGATTCTAAAATTTTATTGCGCTCGGTTTCGTCATTTATTTCTATAAAGTCACCCCAAGTTATTGCGCTTTCCCATGTGGCTGAATGCAGGTATGCATCAACTTCGAAACAGACTTTTGGGTTTTTGCGCATCATATCTATTTTCATGCCCTCATGTGTATGGCAATAAAAAAAGCTGCCGTCATAAACGTAACTAACGGGCACTACGTAAGGTTTTCCATCTGCGCAGCAGCCGATACGACCAATGGTTTGTTTTTCTAAAAAGGCATCTATTTCAGCTTCATCTAATTTTTCTAGCATACAATAAATATTTCGGTAAAACTAGCGGCTGGTTTTTTTTAATGGATGATGGCAATCAAAGCCGGTTATGATTATGGTCAAATTTTAACCACCTAGCACACTTAAGAAAACCTGAAATGAGGGCGACAATACATATAAGATTTAAGTGTTTTCTTAGTTGGTTTAGGTATGATCAAGATTAAATCCCTGCATGATTAAAATCAGTTTTATGGATATTGCCAATAAATAATTTCGCCCATTAAATTAAATAAAATAGCATGGAAAATAAAGGTTTAAAGCATGGCCGAAATAACGGCATCAACATTTTGAATAAAAAAGATGTATTTGGATCAAGTGAAAACCAAAATGAAATAAAAGAAAATACCAGCGGTTTAAACGATATAAAAAGTAGCCTTAAAAAGAAGCATAGCCATACATCTTGTAAGGGTTGCGACGGAATTTGTTGCAGCAAAAAGGATGCTGATAAAGTTCAGGCAAATGGTTGATGATTGTCATTTAAAAATTGTTTCACCATAAATAAATTTGCCAAAACAAAATAATTAATACTTATACCGTAGTTTAATTATGGCCCGATTGCTTGCTTTTTTATTATGCGCTGTCAAAAAAATAATGTAAGCAATTTTAAATTTTTATTATGGCGAATGAAAACGATAAGAACAATCCGCAATTGCAAATAAATGGCGATAGTTCAATAAATAGTATTGTCAAGGAATTTAGTTTTCATTATCCATTCCTTAAAATTAATTTCTTAAAAAATTACTTTAAAAATGCAATTAGTTCAAAAGGATCGTTGTCAGAAATAGAACTTTCAAAAAAAATAGGCAGCAACCGCGAGAAAAAAGTAATCAATATAAATAAAACAAGAACAGTTTTGGAATTGGAAAAAGAATTGGAAAATATATTTGGTTTAGCGGTTTTAATTTTTAGAAAATCGGGCAATGTATGGGTTGAAACTTCTTTAACGGAAGACTGGACTTTGGAAGAACAAAATAAAGCTGGCGAGCAAATCAGTTGCCATTTTTATTAATTTGAAATAGACAAATATTTATTCAAATTAAAACATGATTAAAATCAGTCCAGAGTATTATTCCAGTCGCTCTCCTGCCTTACATAGAGCTTTTAGCTTTCGGCTTTACGCTTTTAGCTTTTTGCT
>CAWJTH010000183.1:0-11267 GCA_963845495.1 uncultured Chitinophagaceae bacterium | reverse complement strand
ATGCCTCCCTTACGACGTGCGCCCAATCGTATCTCATCGTTTTTAAAATCTGTTTTCTTAACGGTTACGGTTGTTCCGTTACTTAAAAACCATTCTTTTGTACCTAAAATAGGATCGACCGTTTCTCTTATTATTTTACCCGGTTTGGGTAGTTTATCTAACAATTTTAAATCTACCGCTGATTCTTCATATGGTTTAATATCTTGTCTTGAAGTTGTGGCGCTGGCTGTTGCTAATAATGCATCAGCTGTTGGTAAAATAATTTTGGCCGCAGGTTCGGGACCAGTCATTGACAAGAAAAAATTGGGCGTTTTTTGTAACGCTTTGGCGGCATTGTTTATATCTTCTAAAGTAATTTGTGGCAACAAATCTTTATAATATTGATGTTCTACCGCAATGCCTGGAATAGGTTCATTGGTTAAAAAATTGCGGATATATTCATCAGCATAACTGCTGGATTCGGTTTTATCGCGTTCATTAAACTGTTTTTCCATGAAAGACATCATGTTTAATTTAGCACGGTCAAGTTCGGTTTGCGTAAAACCAAACCGCTTGGCCCGCTCGATTTCTTCAATTAACGCGGCTAACGCTTTATTGGCATCGCCCGTGCCAACACCAGCTTGCGCACCAAATTGATCGTATCCACGGGCTTCGCTACCAAAACCTACACCTGCGTAAACAAAAGGCGGGTTTTCTTTTTGGGTCAATTCACGTAACCTTTGGTTTAGTAAGGTTACAAAAATATTCTTAACAATATCGTTTTTGTAGCCACCAACAGTAGTAGCTTGTTTATCGGGAAATGCACTATAATTAATGGACAAATTATAACTTGTTGCTTCTTTATCCGTTACCACCAAAGCTTCATTTTTGGTAAACGGTTTTACGTCAGCATAAGCTCTAATACGTTCATTAACAGGATCTTGTATGCTAGTAAAATGTTTTTTTACCATTTCCTCAGCCTTTGCAGGGTCTACATCACCTACTACAATTACGGCCATTAAATCGGGGCGGTACCAATCGTGATAAAACCGGCGAATTACATCAGGTTTAAAGTTTTGTATAAGCGTATCTAAACCAATAGGCAGCCGATCGGCATAACGGCTACCGGCAAAAATATAAGGATACAATTTACGGCTCATGCGGTCGTCGGCACCTTTGCCCATACGGCTTTCTTCCAAAATAACATTGCGTTCATCATTCACGTCTTCGTCTAAATCGCTTACTTGGTGCGCCCAATCTTCAATTATTTGAAACCCTTTTTCCAAATTCGTGGGTTTATCAAGCGGTACGGGCAAAATGTAAATTGTTTCATCGAAACTGGTGTTGGCGTTTAAATCGGCACCAAACTGCACACCAATTGATTGTAAAAAACCAACAATATCATTCTTTTTGAAATTTTTTGTGCCGTTAAAAGCCATGTGTTCGCTCATGTGCGCAAGCCCTTGCTGGTCGTTGTCTTCTAAAATTGAACCAACGTTCACCACCAAGCGAAGTTCAACTTTCTGTTCTGGCTTTTTATTTTGCCTGATATAATATTTTAACCCATTTGCCAAGCGCCCGGTTTTAATTTTGGGATCTTGCGGAATGGAATCAGTTAATTTCAACTGTGCCTGTGTGGCAAAATTGGTTAGCAACATGGCAACAAAAGCAAACTGCAAAACCAATTGTTTAAACATTGTCATCTATCAAAATTTTAGCAAAAATAATGGTGACATCAATTGCTGGCACTACTTGATTTTAAGAAGTGTTGCTCTGTCCTTTAAATTACACAATTATTCACAGTTTTAAAGTTTAAACATTATTCAATTCCTTCTAAATTAAATAATAAAAAAAGGGCTATAAATAATTTTAGTTTATAAATATTTATGCTGGAGTTGATTGTAATTTCAAAAAAGCATCATATCTTTTACCCACGAAAAACTTGCAATATGAATCAGCATATTATTTCCCGTATTTCTATTAGTCTTTTGGCTATTGTAATGGCTGTTTTTGGTATTTATCATTTTTTGTATCCGCAAAATCTAATTGCGTATATCCCATCGTTTTTGCCAGCCGGTAAAATATGGATTTATATTCCTGGCGTTGCTTTTATATTGGCAGCTATTGCGTTTATAATCAACAAACAAGTAAGGCTTGCAGGCTATTTATTGGCCATATTGTTGTTGATCTTTGTACTTACCATCCATTTACCAAATTATTTGCATGGCGGTAGCGATGAAATGAGGCAAATGTCGTTTGTAAGTTTATTGAAAGACACTGCCATAGCAGCTTTTGCTTTACATATTGCTGCCAACGCCACCAATTAATTAAAGCAAAAAATGTAATAAATGTTATTGCGGTTAAACAAATCGCAATAACATTTTTATGCGTGTTTTTAAAACATTAAAATTATTTCACGCTGTATTTTAAAATCATTGCCAAATAAAATTTTTGCTTTAAAATAATTATTCGAAATGTTTATTTTTTAAAAAAGCAATTCAACTTAATAAAATTATAAAAGAAAGCCACGCAAAATTGCGTGGCTTTAACTAAATCAACCTTTGCTAAACAAATTTTAATAACGACCATTTCTTACAAAACCATTGCTATGAAAATCATTTCTACCACCAAAACGGGCAAATACTTCGTTTATACGTTGTTGTCTTTCGTTTTGCAGGCAACCAATTTCATAATCCTTTTTTTGTCTGCTCATAAACCACCTATGACTAATTGAATTTATCTTAAAATCAAAATCTTGATTAATTCTTGCGATTTGCGCATCGCGTTCACGAAAATTAAAATTAGGATGGTTGTCAAAACGATGATCAACCACAACCACTTGAGTTGGCTGCCTATTATCAGTACGACCGTAATTGCTATGATAATCTTGTGCCATAGCTACAGTAACAAGGCCAGTGGCCACTAAAAGGGTAAACATCTTTTTCATAAATTGTTGCTTTTAAAGTTTTAAATAATACCTATCAGATGTGTTCTTTGTAATTTAGTTTACAAAAGGTTTGTTAATGAATATGTGAAAGATTTTTTGTAGCTCCGAGGCAAACAATTTATTAAAAACCAATTATTTATAAGTATACATAATACTGAAAAAGTAGCGAATAAGATATTGCATCCTTTAATAATTTTACTTAATTTTGTATGTGATAGAATTAAATTATTGATATTGAAATAAAATTATTAAGTCAAAAAATATTTATTTCAATATCAATAAATAAAAAGATTTTAAATAAACATTTAATAATAAATATGGATTTTATTGATTATTATAAAATATTGGGGGTTGATAAAAGCGCATCGCCCGACGATATAAAAAAAGCCTATCGAAAATTGGCAAGAAAATATCACCCAGATTTAAATCCAAATGATAAGGAAGCGCATAAAAAATTTCAGCAAATAAATGAGGCCAATGAGGTTTTAAGCGATCCCGAAAACAGGAAGAAATACGACAGTTATGGCGAGAATTGGAAACACGCCGACCAATTTGAAGAAGCAAATAGACAACGAGCTCAAAACCAATCTAGGACTACATCTGGCGCTGGTTTCTCGGACGGTTTTGAGGGGACGGATTTTTCTGATTTCTTTGAATCAATGTTTGGAAATGCTGGCGGCAGGGGCAATAGCCAAACAAAATTTAGGGGGCAAGATTATAACGCAGAGTTACATACCACATTGCGTGAAGCTGCTGTTACGCACCAACAAACGCTTACCGTAAACGGGAAAAATATTCGAATAACAATTCCTGCAGGTATTGCAAACGGCCAAGTAATTAAATTGAAAGGGCATGGAGCAGCGGGCGTAAACAACGGGCCAAATGGTGATTTATATATTACGTTTGTAATTGCAGAAGATACTAATTTTAAAAGATTGAACGACGACCTTTATTCTTCAGTAGAAATAGATTTATATACAGCTATTTTAGGCGGCGAAATAACCGTAGAAACGTTAACTGGTAAAGTAAAATTAAAAGTAAAACCAGGAACACAAAACGGATTTAAAACCCGGTTAAAAAATAAAGGTTTTCCTGTTTATAAAAAAGAAGGAGAGTTTGGAGATTTAATAATTACTTACAATGTAAAAATCCCAACAAATCTTACTGAAAAAGAAAAAGAACTATTTACTGAATTAAAAAAATTGTCATCTTAAAATAATTGACTGATGCAAACCGAATTAATAACTATTACTGAATATTGCAACAATTATAAAGTTGAACCTTCATTTATCGGATCGTTGGAAGAGGGAGGTTTAATTGAAATTACTATTATTGATCAAGAAAAATTTATACCCGTTACACAATTATATGAATTGGAAAAATATACCCGTTGGCATTACGATTTGCGTATTAATATGGAAGGAATTGATGCCATTAGGCATTTATTGGAACGAGTAAATACAATGAAAAGTGAGATTGAAAAACTTAAAACAAAAATAAGTTTGTATGAGTCAAACTTGTAAAAAATTAACGTGTCAATTTTTTAATAATATCTTTATGTTGAGGATATAATTTTGTAAGCGCTTGGGTTTCGGCTAATTCAAAATCATCAAAATCAAACCCTGGCGCAACGGTACAGCCTACAAAACTATAGGTTGTATTTTCTGCCGGAATTGAAGCAAACCAACAATTGGCTGGCACCACAAATTGAAATATTTCCCCGTTTAAAATATTGTTTCCTAATTTAATTATTTGTAACGCCCCATTTAATTGTATCACATAAACCAAAAGCGTTTGCCCTGCGTAAAAATGCCAGCACTCATCGCTTTTAATGCGGTGAAAAGCTGAAAAATTCCCCTTCTCCAATAAAAAATAAATAGCCGTACTCCAATTTCTATCACCGCTAAAACCCTTTGCCATGGCCACTTTCGGGACAATACCAACGCTTCGGTACGTTTCACGATAATAGCCGCCTTCGGGATGTGGCTGCAAATGATAATGATTAATTAATTGCTGTACGGATAATTCTTGCATCTTTACCAATAAATTATTCTATATTTTATTGAATTTTGTAAATATAACAGCCAAACCCATTTTTTTAATACATTTTTATTTAAAATTGATTTACGGTTGTTTTAAATACCTTGTTTTCTTTTAATAAAAATTATTCCCAGCTATACTATTTTATGCCTCAATTTTAAAAATAAAGGGAGAGGAAGTCATATATTTTCCGCCTTGCGAAGTGGTAAATAAATAAGCTGGTTTCCCATCCATAAATAAAATTTGTGGACGTTCAAACCTGCCGTATTTTTTTAAGTAAGAGGGCGCAGGTGGCTGCTGAATATATTTATCTGCGCCATAATAAGCAATCTTTGGCTCATCCCAATGAATCCCTTTTTTTGATTCCATGATAATCCCATCCGTATTATTAAAAAAGCCCATATCCCTGGCAATAATGTTGAAACCTTTTTTATCCATCCAAATAAAAGCATCTTCAAATTGACAATTATCGCATTTTTTTGAAAAATCAATAATCGGGTTGGATGAATATTTAATATATGGTCCTTCCAATTTATCGCTGATGGCTAACCCATATTTTCGATTTCCCTTTATTTCTGTTGTGGCCGTTTCGTACTCATGCGTGTTCCACGATTTGTAATACAACCAATATTGCCCGTTTGGATGCTTTAAAAAAGCAGGATTTGTTGTACAATGATCGTCCCACGCACCTGCTTCGCCTGCTTCTAACAATGGTTTATCTGGCCTTTTCCATGGCCCGTAAATCGACGGTGCAGTGGCCAATCCAATGCGTTTGGTATTTGTTTTACCGTTTGAATTTCCCATAAAAAAAAGGCAATAAATTCCATCAACTTTTTTTATTAAGGGGTTATGGCAAGTGGTAGCATCAAAAAAACCTGGCCGAGGTGCTAAAATTGTATCCAACACTTTAAAAGGCCCTTCGGGTGAGTCAGCAACGGCATGTGCAATTTCACTTCCGTTTATCCAACCGCCCATGCCTTTTTTAGCGTTCCACCTCGAAAAGAAAACATGGATTTTTCCATCGTCACCAACAATCGGGCTATTGCACCAAACATAATAGCCTTCTAATTCAAGCATGCGGCCAATAGGTCGTAATTTCTTTTGAAAACTAGATTCATTGGATGGTTTTGCATCAACCAAATTTGGTAAAAGGGCAGTGCCGATGGATAAAACGGACAATCGTTGTAGAAATTCTTTTCTATGCATCTATAAAATTAATCACCAGCAACAACACTCCAATTATTTTTAAGGTTTTTTAATTTTTATAGGGTTGTTCAAATCAATATCAACTTATATCTCACAACTTAAAACCTATGACTATTGGCTATTTTGGCATTACAATTTCGCCCACGTCGGTAGCCACATCGGTTACTACAATATTTTCTTTTAATACATCTTTAAAAGGTGGCTTTGCCGTAATAAATAATCGATAAGTGCCAGGTTTAATACCTGTAATTTGTATTAATCCATTGGCAATTGCGGTTTTAAATGTATCAGTTGCTGAAATGGCAAGCACTTGGCTTGCGCCTTCGGGCGGCGTTACATGGCCTATTATAGAGCCGCCAGTTTGCCTTGTTTTAAATCCATACATCACCAAGACGGCCAAGCAAATGATCGGGAGGAAATGTTTGAATATTTTCATAACATAAAATTTAAATTATGGATAAAAAACGATACCCAAATTTTATGCCAGTTAACCCCGTTTTTGTTTGAAACTATTTAAAACAAGAAGACCTTAACAATTGCATGTAATTCAACCCTTTGCGTTGTGCGAAACTGATATTCCGCTCGGGGATTTTGTCGGGATCAGAGAAATTTTCTAAGGCTTTGGTGATACTTTCTTCGCGTAAGATATGCAACATCGGATAAATAGAACGGTTGGTATAATTGGCTGCATCGTTTTCGGCAGCACCCGCAAAACAATAATTTGGATGAAAACTGGCAATTTGATAAACGCCTTCGTAACCTTCTTTTGCCAATAACCGCTCGGCTTTATCCACCAAATCTAAATAGGTGTAAAAGTCTTGGTAATGATTCGGAAAAATAATAAAGCTGGTTTCAATATTTGGCGATTCGTCTAAGAATTGCAATTGTTTTACCAAGGTTTCTAAACTATGCTTTACGTTTGTTTCTTCAACAACAAAATAATGGATGCTTTTTTGTTGCATTGCTTTTGCCGCAAAAGGGCAAAAATTACAGCCAATCACCACTTCCCTTATCCAGTTGGCGGTTTGTTCTATCGTTACGTTTTCTGCCAAAATAAAAGGTATTTATGTTTTGAAGTATGCAAATAACCGAACAAAAGTTATATTTACCATCCAATTAAAGTAGTTAGATTGTAGTACGAAGTATTAGACCAAAACCCAACATTTTACTTTTTCAATTGTCATCTACAAAATTATATTTTTTTAATGCATATAATTTTCAAGCATACTTAAAACAAAAAAAATATGGAACATAAGTTGCACTACGGGACGGTAACAGAAGCTTTAACTGAATTTAGAAAACAAGGTTTTGATATTGATTTTAATTTGGCAGGCGATGTGATAACCCATCCGGAAGGAAAATTAAGAGCCGATGAGTTTGAAATTGTGGATGTGTATCGCTATGAAGGCAATACCGACCCAGCTGATGAAGCCACCGTTTATGCCATCAAATCTACAAATGGTTTAAAAGGCGTTTTGGTAGCAGGTTATGGTGCTTCGGAAGATACTGCCTCGACTGAGATTTTGAAAAAGCTTCGCTAGCAATACCACCGAAGGCATATATTATTTGCCGGAGAGTTGGTAAGCGGAAAATATCTTTCCGCTTACCAACTCTCCGGCATTTGCAATTCCATTATATAAATTAGTTAGAATTTGGAATTTTCCTAATTGGAGTTTCGTTCAACATTATCTTTAGCGCCTTATATTTTGCAGCATGAAACATCTTCCGTTAGACCCCCAAATTTTTATACAAAACCGCCAGCGTTTTGTGGCGCAGATGGTACCCAACAGCATTGCCATTTTTAATAGCAACGACGAGGTGCCGAGCAATGGCGACGCGATATATAAATTTCAACAAAACAGTGACCTGTACTGGCTTACAGGCATTGAGCAGGAAGATACGATGCTGGTGTTTTTCCCCGATAATCCAGATGAAAAAATGCGGGAAATATTGGTGCTGGTAAGGCCAAACGAATTGAAGGAAAAATGGGATGGCAAGCGCCTTCGCGATAATGAAGCAACCGCTATTAGCGGCATAAAAAAAATTGTTTGGCTGGATAGTTTTGATTCGATATTGCAACAATGGGCACATTTGGTAGACAATATTTACCTGAATACCAACGAAAATGACAGGCGTAGCTCTCAACTCCCAACAAGAGATTACCGGTTTATTGAAAGGATGCAACGCCGTTTTCCGTTACATAATTATTTGCGCAGCGCAAAAATTACCAAGCAGCTAAGAGCAGTAAAAACGCCGGAAGAGATTAAAGTGGTGCAGCAAGCCATTGATATTACGGACAAAGCTTTTAAGCGGGTGATGCAATTTGTGAAACCAGGCGTTTGGGAACACGAAATTGAGGCTGAGATTGTGCATGAATTTTTGCGTAACCGTGCCCGCGGTGAAGCTTACGGCAGCATTATTGCCAGTGGTGACGCAGCCCGTACATTACATTATGTTAGCAATAATGCCGAATGCAAAGACGGTGATTTAATTTTGATGGATTTTGGTGCGAGTTATGGTGGTTATAATGCTGATTTAACCCGTACCATACCTGTAAACGGTAAATTTACCGACCGTCAAAAAGAAGTGTATAATGCTTGCTTGCGTTTACATAATTACTGCAAAACCATTTTAAAACCTGGCATTACCACCATCGAATACACAAATTTAGTGGGTGATGAAGCCTCGAACGAATTTATAAAACTGGGCATTTTAAAAGAGGAAGATGTTAAAAACGAAAACCGCGACGAGTTGGAAACCCGCCCGTTCCGCAAGTTTCTGTACCATGGCATCAGTCACCATTTAGGCGTTGACGTGCATGATTTTGGTCCCAGGGTAACGCCAATTACTGCCGGAATGGTGTTTACGATTGAACCCGGCATTTACATTGAAGAAGAAAAAATGGGTATCCGCATCGAAAATAATTTCTGGATCACAGAAGATGGCAATATTGATTTGATGAAAAATATCCCGATAACGGTGGAGGAAATTGAAGGGTGGATGAAAAAATAATCTTGTGGAAGAATTTGAAATCATACAACAGATTATTAATAATGGTCGAGAACGTGCTTTGTTTTCGGCCAATTATCATTTTTTGCAGGCATATTGGAATATTGGCGGCTTTATTTCAATTCAATTGGAACAAAAAAAATGGGGTGATAAAGTTGTTGAAAATTTAGCCGATTGGTTAAAAGTTCAAGACCCGACTTTAAAAGGTTTTGACCGCCGATCATTGTATAGAATGAGGACATTTTATGAAACATGGAATGCCAAAAGCATACAGGAAACGGTGCGAAAATCGTTGCCTGAAAAGCTTGTAGGAAATATACAAACTGTTGATAATAAAGAAATTGCAATTGTGGGGACAGTGTCGCCACAATTAACTAATTTAATTGTGGGGACAGTGACACCACAATTAACTAATGAAACAAATTTGGTTACGTCACAATTGTCGCAGATGCCCCATTATTTGCCAAAAATCAGTTGGTCGCATCATCTTGAATTACTTAATTCTACTAAATTAGAAGAAGAAAAAGTTTATTACCTAGGTTTAATTATCAAAGAAAAATACAAATTAAGAGAACTCCGTAGGCAAATATCAAGTTGCCTTTTTGAAAGACAAGTAACAAGTAAACAAAAATTGAATGTAAGCCATCCTGGAGAAGAAAAAATAAATTCAATTTTTAAGGACACTTACATTACAGAGTTTTTGAATTTGCCAACTGCTTATTCAGAAAATGACCTGCAAAAAGAACTAGTGGATAAAATGCAACAATTTATTCTTGAACTAGGCAGGGACTTTATTTTTATAGGCAAGGAATTTAAGCTACAAGTGGGCATGCGTGATTTTTTTACAGACCTGCTATTCTTTCAAAGGGAACTAAACTGCCTAGTTGCTTTCGAATTAAAAATTGATATTTTTCAGCCAGAATACCTAGGCAAATTGGAATTTTATCTTGAAGCTTTGGATAGGGATGTAAAAAAGCCGCATGAAAATCCAAGCATCGGTATATTACTGTGCAAAACGCACGATACCGAAGTAGTGGAATATGCAATGAGCCGCAACATGAGTCCAGCACTTATTGCCAAATACCAAACTGCCATGCCAGATAAAAAATTCTTACAACAAAAAATCCATGAATTATTGGATATCTAAATGAATCCACTTTTACTTAACCAATAATTAAAAATATCGAACATAAAAAAAGCATGAAACAAATCCCTAACATTATTACCCTTTTAAATTTATTCTGCGGCTGCATTGCCATCGTTTTTTTATTGGAAAGTAATGGGATTACAATTAACGAAGGTCTTGACGGGCAGCCATTAATACCACTCGCCGGAAATGTTTTTGTTCTACCACCGCAAATATGGCTCGCATCCTTATTTATATGCATTGCGGCCGTGGTCGATTTTTTTGATGGTTTTGTTGCCCGTTTAGTTGGCGCCAGCTCCGAAATGGGCAAACAATTGGATTCTTTGGCCGATGTAGTGAGTTTTGGCGTAGCGCCGGGAATGATTTTGTATCAATTGCTGCGATTAAGTGTTGCAAAATCGGATGCAGGAATGGATGCTTCTGTTTTATGGTTGATGCCGGCCTTTGTTTTGCCTTGCGCAGCGGCATATCGATTGGCCCGTTTTAATATCGATACATCAACACCTTCCACGCATTTCCGCGGCGTACCCGTTCCAGCCATTGGACTTACAATTGCTTCATTTCCAATGATTTATTGGCATGCAACACAAAGTTGGGTGCTTGATTTATTAACCAATAAATGGTTTGTTTATGTGGTTGTTGCGTTGCTAAGTTGGCTAATGGTAAGCAGTTTTCCTATCATTAGCAACAAGTTAAAAAACAAAACATTAATGGGCAATCTGCACATTATTATTTTGGCTTTGGTGGCAGTTGTTGGCGGCATCCTATTGGGTTGGATGGCCGTGCCGCTTACCTTTGCGGCCTTCGTTGCATTATCTTTTATTTTTCAAAAAAATATATAATGATTTTTTCTGTTCAGATTACCATTATGCCGCTAAAAGAATTGTTGGATCCACAAGGGAAAGCAGTAATGGGCGGATTGGCAAATAGCAATACATC
>CAWJTH010000182.1:0-3627 GCA_963845495.1 uncultured Chitinophagaceae bacterium | reverse complement strand
ACCTCATATCCACAAATTAAGCCAGTGATGAGGTGTGCATTTGGGTTTAATGTAGCATGCTGAAAGAATTTTTCAAAGGTTACTTTTTCTTCGATGAGCTCTTGTAGCTTTTTTGAATCATAACCAGTTAGCCACTCAATTACTTGATGCAATTCTTCTTTCGTTCTGTTTTTCTTTTCAACCTTTGTGAGATAGTGTGGGTACACCGAAGCAAATGTTATTTTTGCAATACGCTCATCGTGACTGTTAGTGTTGTTCATATATTGTATTTTAAGGCTAAACGCTAAAATTTATCAACCTTTCCAATTGATTTTTTCAATTTTATAGTTACTTCCACGCTCCAAGCAAACGGCGGATAACTACAATTTCAGCGATATGATAAGCGTTATGATCAGCAATTTGCAGCGCCTCACGAAGCAGGTTTTGTCCGTTTCCATGTGGAATTGCCTGATATAAGTCTTCCTTATCCAACAGCGCTATAAATTCGGTGAAATTTTCATCCAGTTGCTTTAAAGTTTGTGTCCACGCTGCTTTGTTTTTTGGCGCAGCTTCTGTTGGCCAATACCCTGCTGGCCATTCCGGCGATTGATGGTTGCCATCTTTACTGAATTCCAGCATATCCCACTGCGCAATCCTAATGTGTTCCGTCAATTGCCAAATGCTATAAGGTAAATGATGTGGCTTTTCGCCCAGCAATTGATAGTCCAAATCAGCCAGTGCATCTTTTAGATCAACATGGGCACCTCCACCGTTGAGCATTTTTTTAAGTTCTGTAATTAATATCTTGTTTTGATCCATCGGCAAAGTTTTTTGATTCAAACAAACTGGTAACCAAAGTCTGTTTTGTTTAAAAATAAGATGAAAGATAAATAAAATATGGTGTTCGGTTATTAATGCCCCGATATTTTCCAATTCTTCAGTTGAAGTTGTCTCCGAGGGATATTGGAAGCTGTTTAACCCCAAATTAACTTATTGTCACTAACATCTCTTAATCACTGGCTTTGTACAGCGTCTGCTATTTTACTATAACCTAAAATTACAAAGAAGCCCGCATCGTTAAATAAAACGGCAGTTCCACATGTTCGGTGGAATGTGTTAAAATAAGTTCTGCTGCTTTTTGTCCCATCATTTGAAAATCGGTTGAAACAGTAGTGATGCCATTCAAAATAATTTTCTTCAACGGCGTTTCGTTGTAAGAAATTACGCCTACTTGCTTGCCTACCTGTAAATTTTGGGAAATGATTTTTTCGATCAAAGTAACCAAATCGGTTTCCATTAAATTAATAAACGCTTCACCTTCGCTAATAATGTCTTTTTCAATATTGGTAACTACTTTGGGCGTAAAAGCATATTCATGACAAAAACTGTAAAATCCTTTCAAAATCTCTTTTGAAAAATAAGTGTACTCAGGAAAAATAATTTTCAGCGTATGGTATTTGCTCAATTGGTCCTTTGCTTGTTCAAGCGCATTGTAAATATCTTTTTCAAAATTTTCGTACACCGCGGCATATGCCCCATTTACGCCGGGTACCAGCTTGTCCATCAATATCAATTTATCTTTGGGAATGGTATTGATAATATCTTTTGCTGATTCTCCACCTTCCATGAAATGCGGAATAATGACATAATGCGTATATTCATCTTTTATATTGGTCAACAGTTTTTTGAATAAAGAAAAGTCGTTGTTGTAAATATAAAAATCAATAGCAGCAAGATCGCCCAGTGATTCCGCAAACGCATCGTAAATTATTTTTTTATGATAACTAAGCTTGTTAAACAGCAAGAATATTTTCAATTTATGATCCAGCTCAACCGTTTTTACAAAATACCCTTTGCCCGGAACCGAACCCAGCACGCCAATCTTCTTTAGATACTTGTAAGCTTTTTCTGCAGTATCCCTTGATATTTCAAAATGGTAACTTATTTCATTAATGGAAGGCAGCGTTTCATTTAATTGTATCTTTCCATCGTTAATTCCTTTTATTACAGAGTTGGCTAGCTGTAAATATTTTGGCGTAGCCGAATAAAAGTCAATGAACAGAACATAAAATATAGGCGCAATTTTCATGGGGCAACATTGTTTTGTTAGGCAAACACTTCACCACAAAAGTAAGGTTCAGCAACATTCGGACTGAGGGAAATTAACGCGATTGCAAGGCACCATAAAAAAAACGGCTTTTTTCGATAGTAAAAATTTAAGACAGATTAAAATATTAGTGATAACGACTTACGAATATATTTAAAACACAAAAATATTTTCAGTCAAGCCTCTAAAGCATAGTTTCACATGATGGGGCATGACGGTTAATGTACATTTCAATTTACTTTTAATTTTTATAACGGTTGTACTAAATAGCGATTGCTCATGCAGGTTATTCTGGGTGTTATTTTTCATTTTATTGGTGGTTTTGCTTCTGGCAGCTTTTATATTCCCTATAAAAAGGTAAAAGGCTGGAGTTGGGAAACATTTTGGCTTGTGGGCGGCGTTTTTTCTTGGCTAATTGTTCCACCACTTGCGGCTTATTTAACCATACCAAATTTCTCGGCAATTATTAGTGCGCAAGGCGGCAAGGTATTAGGCCTTACTTATTTATTTGGCGTATTATGGGGCATTGGTGGTTTTACATATGGGCTGGGCGTTCGTTATTTAGGCGTTTCGCTGGGTAGTTCCATTATTTTAGGACTTTGTATGGTGTTCGGTTCGCTTATCCCTTCTTTTTATTATGATTTACATCCTGAAAATGGCAAGGATTCCTTTAGTATGATTGTGGGTAGCACTTGGGGCCAAATTGTTTTGCTGGGGCTGGCTATTTGTGTAATAGGCATTATAGTGAGCGGCAAGGCTGGTACTATGAAGGAAAAACAATTAACCGATGCTAAAACAACCGATCCACATGGTGTAACAGTTAAAACAGAATATAAATTTGGGCTTGGTTTACTGGTTGCTATTATCTCGGGCGTGTTAAGTGCTTGTTTTAATTTTGGCCTAGAAGCAGGAAAACCCATGGCCGATATTGCCAATGCGGCCTGGAAAGCTTCCCATTCTAGCGAAACTGGTAATTTTTTATATCAAAATAATGTAACTTACATTGTAGTACTTTGGGGCGGGTTAACTACTAATTTAATAGGATGTTTGTTTTTAAATTTCAAGAACAAAACTTTTGGAGAATACACAAGCAGTGCTGCACCTAAGTTATCGAATCTGCTTTTTTGTGCGCTGGCGGGCACCACATGGTTTTTGCAATTTTTCTTTTATGGCATGGGCGAAAGTAAAATGGGAAATGGTGCCAGTTCTTGGATATTGCACATGGCTTTTATTATATTAGTTGCCAATGCATGGGGCTTAGTTTTAAAAGAATGGAAAGGAGTAAGCAAAAAAACATTCAACACACTTGTGGTTGGCATTTTACTGATTATTGCTTCTGTAATTACCGTAGGTATCGGTAATTCGAAAAAGCCGGAGTCAAAGCCTGAACCAGTGCCAGCCGTATTAGATGGAGCTACAAAAGCAAATCCCGCTAAAAATTAAAATATTCTTAGTTTCATAAAACCATAAACAATAAATACCAATAAAATAAATGTTATGTCAACAGCAGTTGAGAATTTTAAACATGTGAGTTATTTGTG
>CAWJTH010000181.1:0-15556 GCA_963845495.1 uncultured Chitinophagaceae bacterium | reverse complement strand
TGGGCATTGAATTATGACGATTTAGATAAAGCTACCCGCCAAAAATTGGACGATACCAAAACGGTTGACGACCAAATTGATGGATTATTAAAGGAAACGTTATATGGCAAACGCCTCAGTGCAAAATCGTTTTATAGGGATGGAAATGATTATGATAATAATGATGTGATGGGATTGATCCAACGGATGCGGAGATAGGTTCTAGAAATTCAAAACAAAGAAAATTCCCAATTCCAATGTCACTTTTAAGCTTAACGATAAGCTCTGAATAAATATTGTCATATTAGCACGGCAACGCCCTACGGAAAAAAATAAGGGAATTTATGCCGTTGGCTTAAAATTTTGTACGCTATAACTCAAAAATATTAAATTCCAAATGATAAATCCATCTGAATACCGCATTGGTAATCTCGTACGCTGGAATCCTGCGTTGAAAAATCCCGCTATTACATTGCCAGCGGTGGTAATTGAAATTGCATCCATTACAACAGAAAAAGTTGGCCATATTGCCCCAAATCTTGATCATCGATCAGAACCCTTTGAAGATGATTTGCTAGAAAAAGAATTGCACTTTAAAACGTTGGATGAATTAGAACCTTTACCAATCACCCAACAATTTTTGGCTGATGCAGGGTTTGGTGATGGACTAATAAAATTGCCCAAAAATCAGCCACTTGTTTTTTTATTGTGGAAAAACAATGCATTCAACATGTATTATACCAACGAAAAAGAAATTGGTGGTAACGCAGTTTATGTTCATCAATTACAAAACCTATATTTTTTATTTACGGGGGAAGAATTAAATATTGGAGGACATTAATCACAATAGATAATTGAGTCGATAATTTTTAAAAAAATATACTAAAATATACTAATAACCTAAGTCGCTAGTTATTACTGTGTTGTTTGTTCGAATAGTGGACAGATAACGGATGACAGGCATAAATATTAAGATGGCTGCGTTTCAGTTACTGTCATCTGTCAACTGTCAACCCTTGTTTTCTCATTGGGTGTGAAAACCAATAACTAGCAACTTGAGTTAAATAGAAATAGCCATCCTTAATGGGGTAGTGTCTCAGTTTGAAGTTAAGCATTTAAAATTTCAGTGTTTCTGTGCCTTAGTGGCAAACCAATATTTGCCACTAAGGCACAGAAACACTGAATTGAGATATTGCTTAATTTTTTTGCTTTACGGCCAAAGCATTAAATTTCAAACTGAGACACTACCTTAATTGGTGGCTTTTTTTTGCGCTAAATGTGTTATAAATCTAGGCCTAATTTATTTTTTGTGAGTAAATCAATTTATCGTCTATTAAGATGGATTTATGGTTTTTTTGACATATTTATAGGCGGGGAAAACAAATAAATGGATTGGGAAAACAAATTTACGTGTTGGGAAAACAAATAAATTGATTTGGAAAACAGATTTATGTGTTTGGAAAACAAATAAATGTATTGTGAAAGCAAATAAATGGATTGGGAAAACAAGTTTATAGATTTGGAAAACAGATTTATGTGTTTGGAAAACAAATAAATGTGTTTGGAAAACAAATTAATGGGTTGGGAAAACGGATTAATGGATAGGGAAAACAAATTTATAGATCGGGAAAGCGGATTAATGAATCGGGAAAACAAATAAATGGATCGGGAAAACAAATAAATTGGTTAAGAAAACGAATTTATAGATTGGGAAAAGGGATTTATTGGCTGTTGCAATCGATTTATCGGATAAAACAACAGATTTATGGTACTACCTAAAAGTGTGGATACCTTAAAAGTATTTTGTAATAATGCGGGTATTAGATTTCCTAAAAGTTATTCCTTACTTCAAAAATTGCGTTTATTTACGATATAATTATGCTGGCAACGTTTTTGTTTATCTTCGATGGCCGAAAGATTTAAACACTCGCCGCTTTTAAAAGTCATACTCTTTTGTAGCTATAAATCCAATATGAATGAAAGCTTTTGTCCAGTATTCTAAATTCGCTTTATTGTTGCTAATAAGTGCGGTGCTACTTTCATCTTTTTTTAATATTGAAAAGAATAAGGCCAATGCCGTTCGGTTTCCGTACAAACAAGCAGGACTAACAAAACAACAAGCAGCAGCCTTTTTACTAAATAGGTTTACGTACGGCGCAACACCCGGACAAGTAGATGAGGTAGTAAAAATGGGCTTGGAAAGTTGGTTCCAACAACAGTTGCAGGCCAATTTAGCCGACGATTCGTTAAACAAACGACTGGAAGAATATGATGCCATTAACCTTTCAAATACGGAAGCGTTGGCTAAATACCCGCCTGGTTTTGTGGTGGTGCATTTTGCGTTGATGGATAGCGCTATATGCAAAGATTCGGTTGATAAAGCCATCGACAAAAAGGGCTACAACGATCAAATTCAAGGTTACATGAAGCAAAAAGGCTTCAAATCGGACCAAGAATTGTACAAACAATTTATTAGCCAAAATATTTTAAGGGCGGCTTATACCAATAATCAATTGCAGGAAGTGTTAACTGATTTTTGGTTCAACCATTTCAACGTTTCTTTTTCAAAAGGGGAATGTGCCCAATTTATTCCTGCTTACGAGCGAGATGTAATCCGGCCAAACGTATTTGGTAACTTCGATAAATTGTTATTGGCAACGGCAAAATCGCCTGCCATGCTTTATTTCTTGGACAATTTTACCAGTCAAGGTGCAGCAAGCCCGCCAGCGCCGGCTCAAAATATGATGATGATGGGCGGAAACATGATGGGTGCTAACGACACATCAAAACCTAAAGTTGTACCTAAGCCACAGCCTAAAAATACTGCAGGATTAAACGAAAACTATGCAAGGGAAGTGATGGAATTGCATACCCTTGGCGTAGATGGTGGTTACACACAATCAGACGTTACGCAAGCTGCAAGGGTTTTAACCGGCTGGACAATTTACCCAATTAGCAGTTATGGCTTTGGCAGCAGCATGAAGGGATTGGTTGATAAAATAGGCGTAAAAAACTTGGAACAAAAAGGTTTTGTACGGGATAGCGACTTCCTTTTTACACCAACCCGGCACGATAACGGCGAAAAAAACATCTTGGGAAAACATTTTGATGCCAATGGCGGCTATCAGGAAGGTATTGATTTTTTAGAAATGTTGGCACATCATCCATCCACTGCTAAATTTATATCCCGCAAGTTGGCTGTACGTTTTGTGGGCGATAATCCACCGCAAAGCCTGATCGATAAAATGGCAAAAACCTTTACTGATCAAAATGGCAATATTGCCCAAGTGCTGGTTACAATGGTCAATTCACCCGAATTTTGGAGCACTAAAACGTTGAACGATAAAACAAAATCACCGTTTGAGCTGGCTATAAGCGCTTGCCGCAGCGTTAATGCAAATATTACACAGCCTTATCAATTGTTCAACTGGATTACCCGCATGGGACAAAAAATATTTTACTACCAAGCCCCAACCGGATTTCCTGATAGGGCGCAATATTGGATAAATACCGGAGCATTATTAAACCGCATGAATTTTGGTTTGGCGCTTGCTACGCAAAAAATTCCCGGCGTAACGGTAAATTTAAAAGCACTAAACAACCAGCACGAACCTGAAAGTGCCGAAGCAGCGTTGCTTACCTACAGCAAAATAATGATGCCCGAAAATAATGAGGAAGCAATTTTAAAACAGGTAGCACCGTTGTTGAACCAACCCGATTTAGCCAAAAAGGTAAGTGATGCAGCTTCAAAATCAACACCTACGCCCGTGGTAACGCCGCCACCGGTTAATGCGTTTTCTGGTATGGATGCCATGTCGGGCGGCGAGCAATTGAATGAAAACGAAAAGCGGAAAGAGGCAGCCAAGTTAAACAATACGCCTTTAAAAGCCGCTGATCCCAACAATAACATGACGGCACAAGCGGTAGGCATATTAATAGGTTCGCCAGCTTTTCAAAGGCGATAAAAAACAATAGGCATTGGTTTTATCAATGCAAATATTCCATACTTCCATTACTTTTCACAGAAATATACCGTGCTTAAAAGAGAATTATCGTTGAAGCTTTAAAAAAATTAAGGGCTTCAAAAATAATTCTCTTTTTTTAAAGAAACATTTGTGTAACTTAAAAGTTACCTTTAGTTTTGCGTAACTTAAAAGTTACTTATTATGGCTAAAAGCATTAATCACCAATTTTTCTTTCCTCATCCGCCGGAAGCGGTTTGGGAATATTTGACCAATTCCGAATTGATGGAACTCTGGCTAATGAAAAATGATTTCCAACCAGTAGTCGGACATGATTTTGCGTTCAGGACAAAACCAATACCAAGTTTAAATTTCGATGGTGTTTTTTATTGTAAAGTATTGGAAATAGTTCCCTTTAAAAAGCTTTCTTATTCGTGGAAAGGCGGGCCGGGAGATGGTAAAATAGCGCTTGATTCTTTGGTTGTATGGCAATTGCTACCAAAAGATAAGGGCACGGAACTTTTTTTAGAGCATAGCGGTTTTTCTGAAATAGAAAACTTTGATTTGTACAATGCTATGAATGAAGGATGGCGTCAAAATCTTCATAAAATTGCTGACCGTTTAAATGCTGCAACACATGACACAGTCAAACTTTGATGTATTTCAGGTAATTGCCGACCCAAGCAGAAGGGAGATGCTTACCCTTCTTTCAAAAGATAGTTTAACCATCAATAGTTTGGCAGAAAATTTTGATATGAGCCGCCCTGCCGTTTCAAAACACATTAAAATATTGTACAATGCGGGGTTTATTTCCATACAAGATGTTGGCCGTGAGCGTTACTGCACGTTAAAACAAGATGGATTTAAAGCGTTGCAAGAATGGCTCTCATATTTTGATAAATTCTGGACATCGAAATTAAAAACGTTGGAAGCGCTATTAAATAACAAATCTATTAATTAACGCAAGTTGCTAGTTATTGCTTTTAATGCATGGCATGTTGCTTGCCCGAATATTTTATGCGAGATAAGGCGTGTTTAAGACACGTTTTATTTCTGCATAAAAAAACAATTATTTAAAACGAAAGAAAATGAGCACATTAGATTTTAGTACCGTTCTTTTGGTAAACCAATCTCCGAAAGAAGCATTCGATGCCATCAATAATGTTCGTGGCTGGTGGTCGGAAGAAGTTGAAGGTGGCACAGATAAACTTAATGATGAGTTTACGTATCATTATAAAGATGTACATCGTTGTAAAATGAAATTAATAGAGGTTATACCTGAAAAAAAGGTGGTTTGGCTTGTTCTAGACAACTATTTTAGTTTTACAAAAGATAAAAGCGAATGGAGAGACACAAAAGTTATTTTTGAAATTGAAGAAAAGGATAACAAAACGCAAATCCGTTTCACCCACAAGGGGTTGGTTCCAGAATATGAATGTTTCGATATTTGTTCGGATGGATGGAACCAATATATACGGCAAAGTTTATTTAGCCTGATAACCACAGGTAAAGGCAAACCAAACACGAAGAAGGGTGAAATAGTAGTTTCGAGCCCAAATTATAAAGCAACTATTATGGTTGATTCCGTTGCAAAAGAAGTTTTTGATAGCATTAATAATGTTACAAAATGGTGGACAGAAAATTTAGAGGGCAATACGCAAAAACTGGGTGACGAATTTACTGTTCGTTTTGGTGATGTGCATTTTTCCAAGCAAAAATTAATTGAGGTTATTCCTAATGAAAAAGTGGTGTGGCTTGTTACTGACAGTAAACTTAATTTTGTTGAGGACAAACACGAATGGACAAACACAAAAATAAGTTTTGAAATAACCAACCACGACGATAAAACACAACTACACTTTACCCATATCGGATTGGTTCCCGAATTTCAGTGTTACAATGGTTGCGTAAAAGGCTGGGATTATTATATAAAAGGAAGTTTATATAAACTATTAACGGAAGGAAAAGGAATGCCCGGAGTTAACTAACCAGTTATTCAAAAACTGGTTTTTGGGAAATATTTTATAAGCATTTTTTTAAAATCCTAATATTTTTAGTGTATTAATGCTTGCATGATTACTTTTGCGTTGTTCACTGATTTTGATTTAGAATGCTTCATTATAACTGGCAAGGTCATTCGTTTGGGTTAAGTCCGCAACGGTTTATTTTTTGGGAAAAAGAAAAAGCCATTATCCTTAGCGATTTACATTTAGGCAAAACTGGACACTTTAGAAGAGAGGGCATTGCCATGCCGCAACAGGTTTATAAAGAAGACTTGCAACGATTGTTCACCATTTTACAACAATATAAACCTGATCGGTTATTGATTGTGGGCGATATGGTGCACAGCAAGCAAAATAAAGAACTGGATTGGTTTTGCCGTTGGCGAAACGATTTTTCTCAGATTGATTTTACATTAATAAAAGGTAACCACGATATTTTGAAGGATGAATGGTACCATGATAATTGCATTAACGTTAGTGCCGAATTACAAATTGATGGGTTACGTTTTGTACACGATGATACCAACAGAGAAGACGGATTAACGGGTGATGAGGTAGCGGCTGTTTTTCAACCAACAATTTCGGGACACATCCATCCCGGTATTTTAATGAAAGGGATTGCAAAGCAAAGTTTAAGATTACCATGTTTTTATTTTAATCAACAACAATGTTTTTTGCCGGCTTTTAGTCATTTTACCGGCAATTATTTAATGAAACCCCAAAAAGGCGATGATGTTTTTGTAATGATGGGAAAAGATATTTATCAATTAAAAAGTAAAAAAATACTATAAATTGTCCTGCTGCTTATTTTTGAATTTTTACTTTTTTACTCTTGAATTATTTTATAGCCTACGATCCAATTTATGCGCATCCTTTGCCCGAAGGTCATCGGTTTCCTATGCTAAAATATGAACTGATTCCTGGCCAATTATTACATGAGGGTAGCATTATTACGGAAAATATTTTTGCACCGAAACCTTGTTCAGAAGAAATCATTTTATGGACGCATGAAAAAAATTATTGGGAAGATTTAAAAAATCTTCGGCTTACGCCATCCCATATTCGTAGGATTGGTTTTCCGCTAACAAAAGAATTGGTTCAAAGGGAAATAATAATTGCACAAGGAACCATTGATTGCTGCCTTATTGCCCAAAAAATTGGCGTAGCCTTAAATGTTGCCGGTGGCACGCACCATGCATTTACCAATAGGGGAGAAGGATTTTGTTTATTGAACGATATGGCAATAGCAGCCAATTATTTACTTAAAAAACAGCTTGCCCAAAAAATACTGATTATTGATTTAGATGTACATCAAGGCAATGGAACTGCCGAAATTTTCGCGAAAGAGAAAAAAGTATTTACATTTAGTATGCACGGCGGCCATAATTATCCTTTCGTTAAAGAAAAAAGCGATTGGGATATTCCTTTGAAAGATGGAATGGGCGATGAGGAATATTTATCGCTTTTAAAAGACGCCTTACAACAATTATTGGTTGAAGTAAAGCCGGATTTTGTTTTCTTTTTAAGCGGCGTTGATATTTTAAGTACCGATAAATATGGCAAGCTAAATGTGTCGATGGAAGGTTGTAAACAGCGGGACAAAATGGTTTTTGAATTTTGCAAACAAAATAAATTGCCTTGTACCGTTGCCATGGGCGGCGGTTATAGTGCTGATATTAAAGTAATTGTGGAAGCGCATTGCAACACGTTTAGAACCGCAAAAGAAATATTTGGGTTGTAAAACTTAGCTTCGCTAAGTCCAATCTGCACGCAGAAAAAGGGGAATGCGGAAACATATCCTCTGCAATTTCCTTTTTTCTGCTAGAAATAATTTTAAGAAACGGCTTCTACCAAGTAGTAATTTCTTCTTCCTTTTTGGACCAGTAAAAATTTATTGTGTAAAAGCATGTCAATATCTAGTTTCATATTTATATCCGTTACTTTATTTCGATTTATACTCACGCCGTTATTTTGAATCATTTTCTTTGCTTCGCCTTTACTTGGAAAAATATTTGTTTCGGTTAAAAAAGTCAGCACGTCGACACCAGCTTGCAGTTTTTCAATAAAAAAACTGGATTTTTCAACGCCTTCCATTGTTTCCAAATCAGTAATACTCAAACTTTCAGCAGGTGCATTTTGATTGGCAAATAATTTGGCAGTAGTTTCCAAGGCTGATTCATAGCCTGCAGCACCATGCACAAAAATGGTTACTTCTTTTGCTAATGTTTTTTGCAATTCCCTTTCCGCAGGGTTTAGTTGATTTCTTTGCAATAAACCCTCAACTTCTTCAACCGGTAAAAAAGTAAAAATCTTTATCCATTTTTCTGCATCCGAATCGGCAGCGTTCAACCAAAATTGGTAAAAGTGGTAAGGTGTCGTGCGCATTGGATCCAGCCAAATGTTACCACTTTCGGTTTTACCAAATTTACCACCGTCAGCTTTTGTAAGCAATGGGCAGGTTAAGGCAAAAGCCTCGCCACCAGCTTTACGGCGAACAAGCTCCGTTCCGGTAGTAATATTGCCCCATTGGTCGCTACCGCCCATTTGCAGTTTGCAATTTTTGTTTTTATATAGCCAATAAAAATCGTAACCCTGCATCAATTGGTAAGCAAATTCTGTGTAACTAATGCCGGTGTCGCCCTCAATGCGCTTTTTTACACTGTCTTTGGCTATCATATAATTTACGGTAATGTGTTTACCGGCATCCCTTAAAAAATCAATAAAAGAAATTGACTTAAACCAATCGTAATTATTGGCCATTTCCGCGGCATTGGGTTTATTGGGGTCAAAGTCGAGAAATTTTTCCAATTGAGCCTTTACTCCGGCAATGTTTTTAGCCAAGGTCGCTTCATCCAACAAATTTCGTTCATCGCTTTTACCGCTGGGATCGCCAATCATTCCGGTGGCGCCACCCACCAAGGCAATTGGTTTATGCCCAAATTTTTGTAAATGGCACAACATTAAAATTGGCACCAAACTACCGATGTGCAAACTATCTGCAGTTGGGTCAAAACCAATATATCCCGTGGTCATTTCTTTCTCAAGTTGTGCTTCGGTTCCGGGCATTATATCTTGTAACATGCCACGCCATTTCAATTCGTCAATTAAACCCATATCATCGCTTTAGCGCAAAAATAAGGGTTGAAGCTTTACCCCACTTTACTGGCTATCAAGGCTTTTTAACCTTTTTTTAAATATTGACGTTTTATTCAAACTTTTGTACGTCTTTTGTAGTAAATATCATCGAAAAATTGTGATAAAGGGGTCTTACAAACCTCTTCAAAACCAAGACTACGTTATGAAACAAAGACTATTGTTGTGCATAGTAATTTTATTATGCGGTATATCCATATCTTATTCCCAAACGTATAGGAATGAGTGGATCGATTTCTCCAAAACATATTATAAATTTTCTGTAGTAAGCAACGGTGTCTATCGTATAAATAGCGCAGAACTTCCGGCCGCTTTGCAAAGCGCAACTGCACAATCTTTTCAATTATGGAGAAACGGCGTCCAAATTCCAATTTATACCAGTGTTGCTACAGGCGTTTTGGGAAGTAGCGATTATATAGAATTTTGGGGCACAATGAATGACGGCATGGCAGATTCTGTTATGTATTTGAACACTTCTTACCAAACAAATAACCTGGTAAGCATGGAAACAGATAGCTCAAGTTATTTTCTAACCGTCAATACCGCTACGTCAAATGCAAGGTTAACAAACACGATAAATGATATAGTAACACTTCCATTGTCTCCATTGCCATATTTTATTGATTCGCTTGCTTATGGGTTCCGCGAACAACTATGGCAAGGTTATGCCCAAGTTATTAGTGGCGAATATGTGCTTTCTTCCAGCTATGATAAAAATGAAGGATGGACTACCAATGCTTTTACTGGGCCCGGCGGCAGAAGTTTTACGCTGAGCAATTTAAAGGCCTATAAAGGAAGTGATGCCCCCAACATGCAATTTGCGGTTACTGGCGGTGTAGATAACATTCTATTTAATACAGGCAGCGCTACCTCTCCAATTTATAACACTACCGACGTAATGACTACGACTGTTAACGGTGTACAAATTGATCAACGTACTGTTTCAAGTTTTGACATTTTTAATATTACTCAACAAAGTAGTCCCATTACAAATGTTACCAGTAACGATGATTTAACCTTTAAAGTAAGTACACAAACAAATAATACAAATGTTTATTTGGGGAAATATAAATTAGTTTATCCCCGAACTTTTGATTTTACCGGCGCACAGTCCTTTGCTTTTGATTTGCCAGCCAGTATTGGAGGAACCTATTTAGAAATAAGCAATTTTGTAACCGGTGGTATTGCACCTATTTTAGTTGACCTTACAAATGGCCTAAGATATACATGTGTTATCAGCGGAAATTTGGTTAAAGTGAAGTTGTTGCCTAGTTTACAAGTTAGCAAGTGCGTACTTTATAGCGCTGACCCAACCTTTGCAACCCATATCACCAATTACACCACCCGTAATTTTAATAATTACAGCCTAACTGCCAATCAATCAAATTTTATATTTATCGCCAACAATTTATTGAATTCCGGTTCTAATAATCAAGTTGAAGCTTATCGGTCTTACCGGGCATCGGCGGCTGGCGGATCGTACAATGCCAAAACTTATGATATAGACGAATTGACTGATCAGTTTGGTTATGGCATTTATAAACATCCACTTGGCCTCCGGAATTTTTTGCAATATGCAAATGCAAAGTTTTCGGTTCATCCCAAATTTGCTTTAATATTAGGACATGGTGTTAATTTCAATGATTTTTATGGCCACCAAGGAACAACTGACGGTAACATTTTGAACATGGTGCCTACTTGGGGTAATCCGGCATCAGATGTTTTGCTAAGTGCAGCTTCATTAAGCTATCCCGTGCCGGCTATTCCGATTGGAAGAATTTCGGTAGTAAACAATACTGAATTAAAAGCCTATTTAGATAAAGCAAAAGAATATGATGTTTTGCAAACAAACACCATTAACGACCAAGCGAACAAAGATTTTACAAAAAAATCATTGTTTTTGATTGGTTCAGGTAGTGATGTAAATGCGTTGCTTTCCTCTTATATGCAAGCTTATGTAAACATAATGAAAGATACACTGGTTGGTTCTGATGCCCAAATTTTTGGCCAAACGGGTACTAATCTTACAGTAGCGGAAGCATCTGTAAAGAATCTTATCAATAACGGGGTTCCCTTGCTTACTTATTTTGGTCACGCATCTTTAACCTCATTGGATTTTAATTTAAATGATCCCAACGATTATACCAACACAAACGGAAAATATCCGGTTTTCTCGGTTGGTGGCTGTAATGCGGGTAATTTCTTTAATTACGATGAAAGTAGAATAAGCAATTCCATTTACACCATTTCAGAAAAATTTACCCTTGCGCCAGAAAGGGGGGCGCTTGGTTTTGTTTCAAGCACGCATTTCGGTGTAGTTAATACGCTAGACTATTACAACAAGCAATTTTTCATTGCTACCAATAGTACTGCCTACGGCAAATCTATCGGAGAGATAAATCAAAAAGCATTTGATTCTACTTGGAAACTTAATACTGGAGACTATTTCACAAGGTTGACATTGGAGGAAACCACTCTACACGGCGATCCATCAATAAAATTATATACATGGCCAAAACCTGACTATGATATGGAACCGCAAAATATTTCCGTTTCACCAACTTTTATATCTGTAGCAGATGATAGTTTTAAAGTTTCTATCAAGGTACATAACCTTGGCAAAGCCATAAATGATTCCGTAAAAGTTAAATTACAATGGCAGGATCCTACCGGAAAAACTACTCAGATTGGAATCTATAAAATTCGAGGCGTGCATTATATTGACAGTTCTATTTCTGTTAAACTACACATTACCGGCAATACTCAACAAGGGACAAATTATATTATTGCCACATTAGACCCTGATAATGTAATTAGCGAAATAGCAGAAAATAATAACACGGCAACGTTGGCCTTTCAAATTTCGCCAGATGAGATTCGCCCAGTATATCCTTACCCATTGTCAATTGTAAATACGCCTACTTTTAAATTGGTAGCATCAACTGCTGATCCGTATCAAGCCAGCCGTACTTATCAACTTGATATGGATACGACTGAATTGTTTAATTCACCAACCCTTGCCAGTACACAAGTTACCCAAGTTGGTGGCGAGGTAGAATTTACACCACCAATTACCAGTTTAACAAACAATAAAGTTTATTACTGGCGTGTAGCTCCCATAATTAATGGAACGCCAACTAATTACAGAACGTCATCATTTCTATACAATACTACTTATAATAAAGGCTGGAGTCAATCTCATTTATACCAACAATTCAAATCCTCACCTTCGGGTTTGTCGCTTGATTCAGTATCAAGACAATTCAATTTCGGAAAGATTTCAAATAGTTTGCAAATAAATAATTCTTTCTTCTTCGGCGACGGTATACACGGTGGCATACAAGATTATGATTTCTCAAGTTCTATAAATGGTACAACGTTTGCTTATGGGTCTTGTGCATCTGCTGCAATAACATTTTTTGTGTTTGATACGGTTCATTTTAAACCATGGACTAACCCTGGTGGTGGTCTTTATAATAGTACTCCAAATAACTGTGGTGCTGGAAAAGACGACAATTTTAGTATATATTTTTATGATGGGCCATATCAAAGAAAAAATATCATGGATTTCATGAATTTGATACCAAACGGATATTATGTTGTGGCTAAAATGCAATGGCCTGCACTTCAATTCGCATATTTAAATGATTCATCGTATGCTTCTGTTTGGAGAAAAGATACTTTAATTTATGGTAGTGGGCAAAGTGTGCCGGACTATTTGTATGCACAAGGTTTTACAGATATCGATCAGTTGTCCTATCCACGTCTTTTCAATTTTATTTATAAGAAAAATGACCAAGCTCATTTTGTTCCTATTTTTAATTTTTCACAAAGCCTTTATGATAAAGTTGTAAGTACCGCAGAATGTTTTAGTACAGATACAGTCGGCAGTTTGGCTTCGCCTGTTTTTGGTCCCGCCAAAGCGTGGTCTATGGTGCATTGGAGCGGACATCCGCTTGAAACAACAGCCCCTTTCCCAGATAGCGTTATTTTGCAGGTAATAGCAATAGATAAAAATGGTAATCAAACCGTTAAATTCAATTTAAACCGATCAAACCCAGATTTTGACATCAGTAGTATTTCCGCTGATACTTATCCATATATTCAACTAAATTTACTGATCGGTGATAGTTTAAATGCCACACCATGGCAGCTTGACCAATGGCGTTTGGAATATACGCCTGCGCCAGAAGGCGTGTTGGCTCCAAATTTATACTCTGGCCCAACAAGTGTGTCTACAACAAGCTCAACAAATGCACCTTATAAATTTGGTGTTGCTTTCAAAAATGTGAGCGAAATGACCATGAATGGCTTAAAGTTGAATTTAAAACTGATCGACACAAGTGGCAATACAAGGTCAATTCCTTTACCAAATACAAAAAGTTTGGCACCCGGCGATACGACCAATATTTATTTTGAGATACCTACCGACACGTTAAATGGTGTTTATAATATGTATTTGGATGTAAACGCGGATAGCGCACAAATAGAACAATACTTTTTCAACAATTTCTTGTACAAGCAGTTTACCGTCAATACTCCATTGCCAGTCAACTTCCTAAATTTCCAAGCAACGCCAAATGCAGCCAATGTTTCGTTGCAATGGCAGGTTACAAACGAAGCAGGGGCAAATTATTATGTGGCGGAAAGAAGTGTAGATGGCATAACATTCTCAACCATAGGCCAAGTTGCGGCTTACAAGAACAATGCCCTAATGAACACTTACAATTTATTGGATCAAAACCCGGTTGCTGGTAAAAATTATTACCGCGTCAGGATTATTAATCAAGATGGTACGTCGGAATACTCGGAAATAAGGGTGGTGACTTTTGGAAAAGATAATGTAATAAAGATTTATCCAAACCCGGTAAAGAGTGTTTTAAATGTCAGTATCCCATCAGCAGGTAAAACAATTACTTTAATTTTGACTAATGCAGCCGGACAGCAAATGATGCAAACAAGTGTATTGGGCAGTACCCAGCTTAACATGGGCCAATATGCTACTGGCATTTACTATTTGCAAGTGAAAGATGGAACAAACTCAACCGTGTTTAGGGTTGAAAAACAATAAATATTAGAATATATAAAAGGAGATGCCGCTTAAAACATTGAACGGCATCTCCTTTTTAATTAATTTGAAATTATTTTATTGGATGTTAACTTCCCTTTCCAGCATCACACCAAATTTTTCTGAGACAGATTTGATGATTTTTTCTGACAATGCATATATTTCTAAACCACTTGCATGGCCATAATTTACCAGTACCAATGCTTGCTGGGTATGTACGCCGGCATCATTTTCCCTAAAACCTTTCCAACCGCATTGCTCAATCAACCATCCTGCTGCTATTTTGGTTTTATCTTGAATCGTGAATGGTGAATTGTGAATCGGGGTTGCTGTTTGTTGATTGTTTGTCACAGGATAACCAACAATATTGGGAAATTCTTTTTTTAAATCTAGATATTGATTTTCAGGAATGGTGGGGTTTTTGAAGAAACTTCCTGCATTGCCGATTTTTTTAGGGTCGGGCAATTTGCTGCTACGGATATTGATAACCGCTTCGCTGATGGCCCGGATGTTTAAGTTTTGAACATTCATTTTTTCTAATTCTTGGTTGATTGCGCCATAATTAGTATGAAATATTGGCGTTTTATCAAGCTTAAATGTGACATTTAAAATAATAAATTGCCCTTTGTATTTCTGTTTAAAAACAGATTCACGATAACCGAAACCACAAGCCGACGCATCAAATTTTACGACGATATTTTCTTTAATGTGATAAGCTTCCAATTCATGAAAAACATCTTTTATTTCAACCCCATAAGCACCAATATTTTGCATGGGCGAAGCGCCAACACAACCGGGGATCAATGATAAGTTTTCAAGCCCCGCATAATTTTTATCAATGCAATATTGCACAAATTGGTGCCAATTTTCTCCAGCAGATGCTTTTACATAAAAGTGATTTTCATCTTCTTTTACCAATTCGATACCCTTTATTTCATTCTTTAAAACAAGCCCATCAAAGTTTTGGGTGAACAAAATATTGCTGCCGCCACCGAGAAGCAGTTGGCGGTTGGCAGATGGCAGATGACAGTTGGCCGCCAATAATTCTTGTAAAGTATTTAAAGAATCAAAACTTGAAAAATATTTAGCCACCACATCAATACCAAAAGTATTGTATGGCTTAAGCGAAAAAGAAGATTGAACCATTTAGGTTATTGTTTACTGTATCTGCGTTTAATGCAACGCCAAAATCTGTTTTAAAATATTGAATTTTGGTAGTGTCTCAGTTTGAAATTTAATGCTTCGACCGTAAAGCAAAAGAGATTAAGCAATATCTCAATTCAGTGTTTCTGTGCCTCAGTGGCAAACCAATATTTGCCACTGAGGCACAGAAACACTGAAACTTTTCATGCTTAACTTCAAATTGAGACACTACCTGAATTTAGCCACTC
>CAWJTH010000180.1:0-15820 GCA_963845495.1 uncultured Chitinophagaceae bacterium | reverse complement strand
ATGTATTGCTTGCGAACAAATTTTAAACGACAAGTGTCTGATTATCAGTAAATACTATCCAAAACTCACGTTAAAATCAAGCAAAAAAAGAAGAAGAGAAAAAATGCATCGAGTTTAAGCTTTCGAAATGCTCCTTTATGTTTCGAACACTTGTGGAAGGATTCATAAGCGTAAGTGGAAACTAAGCTAAAAAAAAGGAAAAAGAGAAAACGAAAGAGGCAACGGTACCGGAAGGATAATTTAATGGACTGTATCATTTAATACCTATTTCCTTTGCTTTGACTCCACCAAATTAAGCCGCCAACAACAATGATGATCAATAAAAGAACGATGATTTTGTCTTTTGTAGATGAAGATTGTTTGCTTTCAGCGTCTTTCTTACCAGAAGTAATTTCAAAATCAGCGCCAGCATCATATTTTTTGTAATCTTCAAAATATTGTGAAGCCTCATCGGCAGTAATGTGGTCTTTAAAACTTTCATAGTCGGTTAATAAATGTACCCGGTTGTACTCGCAATAAAATTTGCTGTTAAAGGCGAAATTGGCATTCTTAACATGCGTCTCACTTTCGGTCACGTTCCAATCGGTAGGTAAATCCACAATAATTTCTTCTTGGAAATTAGATGGAAATGCCATCTTGAAAGGCATTTTGCGGTCTTTTTCTTTAGGTCGAATAAAATTGGCATCAATAACAAAAGGCGAAATAGAAAATTTATCAACGTTGTCTTTTTCAACCGTCCAAAATCTTGGAATGGTGTAAAACTCGTTGGTGGTAAAAATGCCGGTGCTATCATCATCGTTATGGGTAACACTATCGGCTTTAATACCATCATAATAAGCCGAGTAAAATTTTTGATAGCTGGTCATTAATTCGCTATTACTTTCTGTATTGAAGTCGTTCCTAACATTGTCTGCATCGTGGCCTTTAAAATTGGTGGTTACTTTTAACGTGCCGCTGCCATACATAGCGCCAACCGTAAAAAGTTCCTGTACGTGCTGGTAGCTTACTTGGTGGGCTGGAATGTTTGTTAGGCCAGTAGTACTATCGGCAATTACAAGCCCCACTTCATAATTAGGATAAAACAGGTCTTTAATATTGCCGCGTTGGTAAGCAATTGTTGGGTCGAACCAATAATAAGCATTACCCAATTTAATTCTTACGGTGGCATGATCGAAATTAGTGGGTGCGGGCAGCCAATTGTTGATTTCCTTTTTATCATCAGTATTTATCAAAACCACATTTGCCGTTATGCCCATTGCGTGTAGCATAACACAAAGCAGGTAAGATTTTTCTTTGCAATCGCCAAAACGTTGTATAAAAACTTTAGATGGGTCTGTGGGTTTATGTGAATTTACGCCCATTTCAATACCCATATATCGGATGTCATCTTGAACAAATTGCAATGTGGCATGGGTTCTATCTTCTACGCTGGTATATGCTGCCTCAATTTCTTTTACTTTTTTCAACACTGCCTGCGATAATTCTTTTTTTAACGGAAAAAGTTCCATTGCCCAATCACTCACTTCTTTCCAACTGTTAAATTCGCTCACTAAAATTTCAGCATAAGGATTATACCAAGTAGGTAAATAGTCTTGCGTTACCAACGGACCAATATTATTTTTGTGCCATTCATATATTTTTGCACCGTTTTCAGGATGGATAGTTGGTTGCAGGTTATGGTTAAGGTTTTTAATATTTATTTTTCTATCGGCTGGCACAATAAGCTTATAATACAAATCATAAATTGGTACGGAGTAATTTAAACGGAATTTTTCTGAATACTTTTTTTTGAATATTGGGTTGAAGCCCTTTATAAAGTAGCTGTATTCAATAATATCGCCTTGGCGTACATCATCCAAAATCAATATTGAATTTAATGTGCCGTTGTAAATAAAATCATCCAGTTCTTTTTCTTGTTGAACCGTTTTGATAGCGTTCAATTGAAGTTTGTTCAAAATTTCACCGTTGCGGATGATACGGATAGAATTAAAAAATAATTGTTGATAAGATGGGTCAAAATCTACCGAAACCTGCGAGCCGTTTTGAATGCCTGCTTGCGAAATAATTTTCTTGCTCCTGCGAACGTACTCGGTTTGTTCGGCCAATGAAACTTGGGTTTCATAAGCAATATCTACATAACCATCAGTCGCCTCATTATCAAGCGATATTTTAGAATAGTCGATAACATTTTTAGTGATCCAAGCAGGTTCTTTGGCAATAGCAGGTTTTGTTGACTGGGAAAAAACGACACTAGGTAAAAAAGTAAGTAAAAAGTATGCGTAAAATTTCATCAAAAAAAAGGGTTGTTTCGGGTAGATAGATGTTGTGCGCAATATAGTTGTTAATGTTATATAAATAAAAAAGCCTGTTCAAAAAAGAAACAGGCTTTCCCAAAAAATATTTATTCCTTACACCGCGTCCGATAAACTCGTAAACGTAAAATCATGGATTTTCATTGGCGGAATTAAATAACTGCGATAGCTTTCAACGCTGATGGTACGTTCGGGTTTGCCGAGTGCTTCCACATTGTTCAGCATAATCACCGGGCTTTCATTGAACCTGAAATTTTTGACAGGATACTTAATTTCACCGTTTTCGATATAAAAAGTCCCGTCACGGGTAAGGCCGGTCAATAACAATGTTTGTGGATCCACCATGCGGATGTACCACAAACGGGAAACCAAAACGCCACGTTCGGTACTTTTTATCAAGTCTTCCAAACTCGCATCGCCGCCTTTCATAATAATGTTGGAAGGAAACGGAATAGGTTGCTTGCCTTGTTTTTCAGCCCAATAACGAGAATAACTTAGGTTCTTTACAACACCATTTTCAATCCAATTGATTTTTTCCAAGGGAGTGCCTTCACGGTCGTAAGTAGAACCTGGCAGTTCGGTATTGAACGGATCTGAATAAATAGTTACTTTTTCGTCCATTAGTTTTTCGCCCAAACGGTTGCCGCCACCGGGCTTACTTAAAAAACTACGGCCTTCGTCTGCACTGCGTGCATCAAAACGGAACATATTTTCCAGCATGTAAGCAGCAGCAACAGGTTCCAAAATAACAGTGTATTTTCCAGGTTCAATGGCTTTTGCTGCAGCAGAACCGTTGGCTTTCATAGCGGCGTATTTTGTGGCAGACAAAGTATCCAGCTTTGTTACATCGTTAAAGCCCCGGGCTGCATAGCCAGATCCCGTACCTTGTTTGTTACGAACGGTTATAGAAAAAATAACATCCGTATCGGTGCTATAAACAAATGCACCTTTTGAATTTAATTGAGCATCAAAAGCAGTGGTATTTTCGATATAACCAGCGGCGTCCAAACCAGCATCTTTTGAAACTTGGATGCTTTTACCAACCGCTTCAGCCCTAAAATCGGGCGTTATGGCAGCGGTTGCAGGCACATATCCAATTGATTCTTTAATGGTTTGTGGTCCCAGCAACGGCATGTGTTCCGGATTTTCTGGTGCCAATTGTGCTAATTCTTCTGATCGGCGAACTACTTTTTCAAGTGACGCATCATCAAATTCATTGATAGAAGCAAAACCGGTTTTTTTGCCGAAAGAAGAACTGACCCTTAATGAAAGCGTGCTAACATCGCCTGCGGTAGAAACTTCGTTGAGGGCATAACGGATGTTGCCGCCTTCGCTGCCGCTAAGCGAAACCTCGCATTCATCTGCTTTTGAAAATTTGATTACTTTATTGAGAAGCGTTTGCGCTTCTGCTTTGGTTAATATTGCCATGATTAATTTTTCAATAATTTAAATTCCGAGTTAGTTAGTACCGAGTTCTAAGTTGAGAGTACCGAGTTCCAAGTTGAGAGTACTCGGCACTCTCAACTCGGAACTATTATCCTAATCTCCTCGCAGTATTTATAACGTTTACGCCATTGAAACGAGCAGTGGAACTGCCGTGCGAAACGGCATTTGATTGTGAAGGCTGACCTTTGCCATCGTTAAAAGCACCGCCCAAACGATAGTCGCTTTCATCTGCCACAGCCACGCAACTGTTCCAAAATTCCTGCGTATTGGCTTGATAAGCAACGTCTTTCAACATGCCTACAATTTTACCGTCTTTAATTTCGTAAAACAATTGACCGCCAAATTGGAAATTGTATCGTTGTTGATCGATAGAAAACGAACCGTCGCCAATAATATAAATGCCTTTTGCCACATTTTTAATCATATCATCCACGCTTAATTTTTCTTTTCCGGGCCGCAAAGAAACATTGGGCATGCGCTGGAACTGAACATCACTCCAGCTTTGCGCATAACAACAACCTTGTGATTCCTTCAAACCCAAAATATGCGCTTGGTCGCGTATGGCTTGGAAGTTTACCAGCACGCCTTCTTTAATAATATCCCATTCCTTGCATTTTACGCCTTCGTCGTCGTAACCAACAGCGCCAAGGGAACCGGGTTGTAATTTATCACCAACAATATTTACATTCTTGCTACCAAAATGGAAGTTGCCGGAATGCAATTTATCCAAGGTTAGGAAACTAGTGCCGGCATAATTGGCTTCGTAACCCAATACACGATCTAATTCTGTCGGGTGAGCAACCGATTCGTGGATCGTTAACCATAAATGCGAAGGATCCAAAATCAAATCGTATTTACCCGGCTCAACTGTTTTGGCTTTTATTTTGTCAGCAACATTTTGCGAAGCGTTTTTCACATCTTCCAAAATATCGTAACGGTCTTTGTAGCGGGTTACTACTCCGTTTACTTTTTTATCAGCCATCGGCGTTAAATATTCATAACCCATACCAACCGGTGAACTAAGCGAACGCCTTGTTTCAAACTTGCCGGTTGTTTTATCAATTTTGGTAACGATGAAGTTGGGGTAAATACGGTGTATGTCTTGATCGATATACGAACCATCGGTGGAAGCAAAATATTTTTGTTCGTCTACCGCAAGGATGGAAGAATTGATGAAACTGGCCCCCGACTGCATGGCAATCCCGTTTACGTTCAGTAGCAAATCCACCTTTTCCTTCACTGGCACCTCAAATGAATTTTTAATGATTGGCGTGTTCCAACTTACTTCGCCATAACCTTTTTGCGGGGCTAATTGAACAGGCACAGTAATGATTTTTGAATTGGCTTTAGCAACAGCCACGGCACGTTCGGCAGTTTTGGCGATATTGTCTTTGGTAACATTATCGGATGCGGCAAAACCCCAGCAACCATTGGCCAACACACGGATACCAACACCGTACGATTCGGTATTTGCCACCGCTTGCACTTTGTTTTCGCGGGTGGTTACCACTTGGTTTAAATACCTGCCAATGCGAACGTCAGCATACGTTGCACCTTTCGATTTTGCAGCGTTCAACGCAATATCGGCCAATTGTTTTTTTGTGCCATTGTCAATGCGGTGCTGCATTGCCTCCAAAGGATCGATGGCCCGGCCATACAATAAAAAATCCGGCAACATCATGGCGCCAAGTCCCAATGAAGAAAGCTTTAGAAATTCGTTTCTTTTCAATGAAAATCCTCCCAATAGTTTAATGAATGAATAAATATTTGCTGGGGAGACGTCAAAAATTAACTACTCCACAATTAGTTTTTATAGATGTTGGTATTACTCGCAATGTAATGATAATACTGCTTTTGGTGTGTTAATCTACATTAATTTTTTTTCTACCCATAAATAAATGCAACAAATGAAGAAAACAATAAAAAAATAGATTTTTGGGAACGGCTTGTTTTCAAATTCATCCAACTTATTTATTGTTTTTGAATTATATTTTTGATGATTAATATAAGCGTAAGTGGCCTTTAATTTTTGTTGATTGAAAATAGATTTCCAATCTGTAGAATCATTAACATACCACCAGTTTGTGGAACCATCAGTTAAAATGGTTGCTTGCCAACCACTGAAAGTTGGCCAAAATGTTCCGCTCGATAAAAAAGGGAATAAAGCATTTTGTTGTGGCGCAATAAAACTTTCGTTTACATTTATTTTATTGATTGCATGTTGCGAAGCAATAAATAAATTAACTGGTTGATTAATAAATGGAAAAGAACTACCAATAAAAAAATCGACCGAACGAACGCTTTTATGCGCAGCTTGCTGCAATAAAAGCGTCCAATAATTTTGATAGGCAGTTAAATTATTGGCCAATAACCAACTGTAGGTATTATCTGGCGTAGCCAATATTATTTTGCCCGAACCAAATAAACTACTATTTGCCAAAATCCTATTTTGATTGTCGATAATTAAAGGCTGTGTGCCAATTTGTTGTTGAATAAAAGCAGGGTTTTCCGCATATAAATTGTAACTGCTGTCTTGAATATTTACATGCAAAGTTTGTTTGGTTTCGGTGCTTGCTTTAATCGGAAAAATACCATGATAAAAACTTGTTGTAATATTTGTATCAGCCCTGATAATTAAACCCATTCCATTTGTACTAATTTGGTTTTTTATGGTATTTAATTCCTGTAAAGAAATTGTGGCTAATTCAGTGGCATCGCAAACCAGCACATCAAATTTATTTAATATTTCAGGCGAAATACGATTTAAAGAAAACTTGCTTGTATCTAAAAAACTTTGTTTGAATTTATTTTTACTGATTGTTGTCCGCAACGCAACGGCAAAGCCATTTTCGGCCAGCCAGTTGCTTAAAAACTTATTTTCAAAATCTGGCGAAGATGCCAGTACCAACACATTTAATTTGTTGGTGGGTAAAACTTGCATGGGAATTGGCTCTTGTTCAATGGTATCTTTATTAGCGATAGCGAGTAAATTAAATATTGCTTTGCCAACATGTTGCGGCATCATTTTTAAGCTGAAAGCTTGTTGGGTGTTGGGTTTGATGATAATTGAATCAATTGGATTGTTATAAGCTTTTAATACTAATTTAATAGCATTTGCCGAATTGTTATTGTAATTGCCTTGCACATAAAATAATTCATGGGCATTAATTATGCGTGGCCAATCGGCCGAATTTATTCCGTTAATATGTATAGTTGGATGAAAGATTAAAATGGTTGCTTTTATTTCGTTTAATTGGCCTTCGGTTAATCCATAACCAAAAATTTGTAATGAATCGAAGCTTTGATTTGTCGGAAAATCGGTGAAGTAATAAACTGGCGTATTATTTTTATCATAGATATCAATGCTATCTTTATTAAAACCTTCTGTTAATAAAATAGCACTTCTACTTTTATTTATTTTGTTTTTTATGTTAAAAGTAAAAGCCAAGCACGCAAGTGATACAACCACAAGAATAGAAGCAATAATTCGCCCAAATAATTGTTTTTTATTTAAACGGATAATTTCTTTCCAAAGTAGGAAAACCAATAGCAGTAAGCAAAGCCCAATTACCATAAAATTCCATACAGCCATGCTTATTGCTTTTGTTTAGAAAGATGAATAAAATATTGTTTTGATAAATTATTGCTGCTTGTTTGTTGTTTGGAAGGGATTGCTGTAGCACTATTTAATAAATTGGCAATACCTTTTTCAGATAAATTAATATCACCTTTTAAAACCACTTTTTGCTGCGATAATAAAGAAACAACACGCCGCATTGATTGCAATGAGGCAATAAATTTGGCTGGATTTGAAGCCGCTTCGTTTTGCATTTGCACTGCAGCTTGTTGCAACACATTAATGGATGGCGACGAAATTTCGGGATGTTCTTTTAACAATTCTAAAATGCCCAAAGCGTTTCGCAATACATCATTTGCGCTATTTAATTCGTTATATTGGTTTTGACTAATTGGTTCAATTATTTTATCTAATTCGCCCGTTAATCTTTTAGCTGGATTTAATGGCGTTGTTTTTGTTCCGGTTTTGGAAACATAAGCCCTTGATTGTTGTTGTAAATCTTTTAATAACCGCAAGGCTTTATATTCAAATGGCAATGCTTCTTGCGGTTTAAAAATACGCAGTGGCAATTCTGCTTTCCACATTTCGGTAAGGGTAGCCAACAATTGTTTTTTGGTAGAAGCATCTAAAAAACTTGCGTCTTCGGCGTTATCGTGTTTGTCGGTAAATACTTCCATTATTTTATTATTATCGCCAAAACTGCTAGGATTGCTTAGCGAATTCATGGCGTCCCTTGTTAAACCGCCTTCTTCTTCCTCACCTAAAAACTTACCATAACGCAAGCGCAATAATTTTTGATCGGTCGCTAAATCGTTTGATTTATTTTTAAATGCAGCTTCGCTGATGGTGTCTTTATCTTTTAATAGTTGCTCGGTTTCAATGATTATTTGGCGTTCGCTCCTAAAATATTCCGGCTTAATATCACCCGGACTAACAGACACATTTAAACTCATTAATTGCGCTGTATCTGCAAGCGAAACAACATACACATCCGATTTTGTTTGTTGTTGATGCGTATCGGTAACTGTTATAAAAAAATATAATTCATCCGCAGGCTGCAAGCCCATTTCTTTTAAATTAATGGGCAGGTTTAATTGATAATTTGGTAATGCAGCACTGAAAGAAATCGGGAATTTAATTTTTTGTTCTTTAAATTTTACGGCTTCGCCGCTGCCTGTGGCAATGGTTGCATTGATGATGGCATCTTTAATGCCGTAATCATCGCTAGCTTTTGCATTTAACGTAAAGCGTTGTGGTTCACCCGCTTCAATGATAGTATTTTGTTTAGGCGATTGGATATTAATGGATGGAATTTGGTCTTTTATCATTTCAATTTTATACAATTCCGACAATTGGTTGTTTAGCTTTACCTGATAAAAGCCAGACTTTAAAATTCTTTTTGAAGCCACCCAAGCAGTATGCTCTTTGTTTTGTGGAATTAACTTTATTTCGGTGGTATCATTAAATTCCAATGTTAAATCACTGGCAATATTGGTATTTATTTTCCAAGAAATAATGGCATCTTCAGGCGCTACAATATTAAATTCTTTTTGGTTAATTATTGATTTGTGCGTATAACTTGGGGGCTCAATCGTGACTGTAAACGATGAAATATCAGGCAATACTTTTTCAGGTTCTGATTTATTTATTGCAATTATGGTTTTATTTATTTCATCACTTTTATTTACATGCGCTGGAATAAAAGTAAATGCAACAATGCTTAATAAACTAACAGCGAAAGCGACAATACCAACAAATTTAAAACGCTTCGAATAGGGATTATAATCAATAATGTTTTGTAAGGATGATAATGTTTTTCGTGCCTGCAATTTTTCTAACAGATTCAAATCATTTGCTGGTTTTAATAATAATTCGGCACTTTCTTCCAAAGATGGAAATGTTCTATTTAAATGAACTGCAACATTTTTAGTAGTTAATTGCCAGTTCTTTTTTGTTAAAATATTTAAGACAAAAAACAAAATAAATAATGGTAGGCTCCACCAAAAAGAAGCAGCAACTGTGTAATGTAAAATTGCCATTAAAATAACAGCCGGAATTAACGCCAGCAATGCATGATTTAATAAGCTAAAACGTTGCCATTTTTGCCGCATTAATTCCATGATATGTTTTCCGTTTTCCGTATTCATGCATCACCTTTTTTGGTGTGAAATGAAACAATCCGTTCTGCTAGAAAAATAATAAGAAGGCTCATCCAAAATATATTCGAAATTTCTGAAGCGTTGGCCTCTATTTGTGTTGTAGGGTTATTTGTTGTAGTTTTAAAATCTGGTTGTAATTGCTGCTCATCAATTATTCTTTTGTCATCAATTTTTGCTATGGCGTCTTCATTAAAAAGAACAGCAGCTAACAAGGTAGGGAAAGAATTGTCCCATACAAGGTTGCTCCAAGCTGGGTCAAAACGGTTATAAAAACTGTAAATGTTCGATTGTTGATTTATTTCTTTTGAAAGAACTGCATTGCCAAAACCATCTTGCCAAATTATGTCAGAAGAAGCTGAAACCTTTGCTGGTACTGTTCTTTTTAACAATTTTATATTGTTATTGTCAATATTTGATGTTAATGTATTAATCCAAGAATTAGTATTTTCGTCTTTATCGCCAGCGTAGGCAAATATATTTTTAGCATCTATACTTTTAGGTAATTCTTTACTGCTCAGCCAAAATAACCAGTCTTGTTTAGCTGGGATTTCTTGCTCGTTTTTAGCAATTTGCAATTTGATTTTTCTTTTAGTAAATATTTGAATAGCACTCAACGCAGCTTTTAAATAGATTGCATCATTACCGTTTTGCGCTGCATAAATAGCAATTTTTAAAGTTGATGTATCCACTAAAAAAGCCGAATCGTTTTTATGTCTTACAAATAAATTCCCGTTCTGAAAATTGGTTGTATAGTCACCGCTTGATTGTGTTTTGGATGATAAATTTTCATAAGAAAAATAATTGGCAGTAGGAGTGGAGTTTGATATAATTAATTTAATACTATCATCTTCGGTTAAGTAAGCTTTTACAATATGTTTATCAACGGAATCTTTTAATAAATACGTCAACCAATGAATATTATTTTGAACAGTCGGTCGCTCACCAATAAAATGCTTTAATTGATTATCGGTAATTAAATAAACAGGTAAATTTTCAGGTATTGTTTTATCTATTTTTTTAATTAAGTTCCAGTAAGAAACTGCTTGGATTCCTACATTTAAATTAGTATCTTTTAATGCTTCAGGTAAAGTTGTAGTTGTAAAATCTTCATTAAAATAATGAAAAGCAAAACCTTCTTTTATTAACGAATCTATTACCGGTTTGTAAGTTTTATAGCCTTCATTAAATCCTTGTTTATCAACTAATAACCAACCTTTTTCTTTGGTAGTTGCAACTTTTTTCCAAGTTGGACCAGCCACTAAAAGACTGGCTATAATAATTAATAAACAACGCAGTAATAATAATAGCCATTCATTTATTTTAAAACTTTTGGCATATTGTTTTGAGCTATTTTGCAAAAAGGCGATGCTGCCAACCTTTAATACTTTTCCTTGCCTAATATTCCACAAATGTATAATTAGCGGAATAATAATTCCACTGATTACCCAAAGCCATACTGGATGTAGAAATTGAAGCAAGATTAAAAATTTGATTTTTGACGTTGGTTTAAAAAATCCCTTAGCGATTGTTCTATCGGTTGACCAATGTTTACCAATTTATAAAATATGTGTTTATCTAATAACTTACTGCGTACGGCTGCAAGGTGTGCTTGTAATTTTTCTTGGTAAACCTTTTTTATTTGTCTTGAATCTAAATTGATGGTTTCGCCTGTTTCTAAATCTTCTAATGTACTAACTCCTTTATAATCAAGGTTTAATTCGTTTGAAGCCATCAAATGAAAAACAATTATTTCGTGCCGTAACGAAGAAAGTGTTTCCAGCAATTGCATAATCTCGCCATCTTTTTCATAAAAATCAGTAATAAAAATTAGCATTTCCCTTTTATTGCCGCCTGTAAACAAGTGTTTGTAATTTATTTGCTCGGTAAATTTTCCCGCAGGTTGAATCATTTCTAACTGGTGAATAAAACGGGTGATGTGCTGCGGACTATTGCCCGATTTCAACATAAATAAATCGCCTTCCCTAAAAACATTTAAGCCGATCGCATCACTTTGCATATTTGCTAAATAGCCTAAGCACGCAGCAATATATCTTGCAAATTGAATTTTGGTAATTCCGCTATCCGCATGATTCATCGATGCACTCGCGTCGATTAAAAATTGCACCGAAATGCTGGTATCAATTTCCGATTCACGGATATAATATCGATCCGAACGGGCATACATTTTCCAATCTAGCCAGCGCAAATCATCGCCCGGCTGGTAACTTCTATATTGACTAAACTCAAGCCCAGTTCCTTTTACATTGCTATTGTTGATGCCCGCCATAAACCCATCAATCGTGGTTTTAGCTGCCAACGGTAAATCTTTAATAGCCAATAAAACTTTTGGATCGAGTAAACTCATTTTGAGGTAGTTGGTCGTTGGTACTTAGTCGTTGGATAAAACCATTTTCCTAACTTTAATTGAATGTTTTTGACATGGCCTAAACATATAATTGGTATTGTATCGTCTAACTACCAATTACTAACTACCAACTACCGTTTTGCTGCGCTGAATAGTTGACAAAAGGTTTTTGGTTACATCGTCGGAAGTGATGCGTTCGGCTTCCGCTTTAAAGTTCATTAAAATCCGGTGCCGTAAAACTGGATATGCCATCGCTAGAATATCATCCATCGTTACCGCGTATCTGCCATGGAACAATGCACGGGCTTTGGCTGTTAAAATCAACGCTTGTCCCGCACGTGGGCCGGCACCCCAGCGAACCCATTCTTTTACATAATCCGATGAAGTTGTAGCAGGTCGGGTTGCCCGAATAACACTGCTTACATAACTTATTAAATCTTCGTTGATGCTTACTTCCCTAACTATATTTTGCAACTGCTTTATCTCTTCTGCGTTTAAAACAGGATTAACGATTGCTTTTTTAATGCCGGTTGTGCTGCTTAAAATAGCCGCTTCTTCTTCTGCTGTGGGGTAACCGATTTTAATATATAACAAAAAGCGGTCTAATTGTGCCTCTGGCAGCGGATATGTTCCGGCTTGCTCAATTGGGTTTTGCGTAGCAAGAATAAAAAATGGCTTGTCGAGTGGATAAGTTTGGCCGCCATATGTTACTTCAAATTCCTGCATGGCTTCCAATAAAGCCGATTGCGTTTTGGGCGGCGTCCGGTTTATTTCATCGGCCAGCACGATGTTTGCAAAAATCGGCCCTTTGTTGAATTTAAAAAATCGTTTACCAGTTGTATGATCTTCTTCTAAAATTTCTGTTCCTAAAATATCGGTCGGCATTAAGTCGGGCGTAAACTGGATGCGCCTAAACGATAGATACAGCGCCTGTGACATGGTTTTTACCATCAACGTTTTTGCCAAGCCTGGAACACCTTCTACTAAACAATGGCCGCCAGCCAGCAAACTAATTAAAATCTCTTCCAAAATTGCATCCTGGCCTATAATTACTTTCTGGATTTCCTTTTTTACTTGGGCCAATTTGTCAGTCAACTCTTTGAGCCTGCTTTCTGTTATTTCCACAGTATATTGGTTTTTAAATTTCCTTTCACAGGCAAGCTTTTCATCACGGTTAAATACAATTTGTAATAAACCAATATTAGAGTGGCAATTTAATCAGAAAAGGAAATATTTTCTAAAAAAATTACATTAACGGTAAGGAGAAGCTATGAGCTGTGAGCTTTCAGCTATTAGCTTTGATTGACAGGCTGTTAACAAGAGGCAATTAACCCAACTTTAAGTTTGTGTTTTTAGACGGTAATTTTTTAGCAAATTATTATGCGCTCATGGCTAAAAGCTAATAGCTCATTGCTCATAGCTCACAGCTAAAAGCTATTTTTACAGCCATGAAACTGAATAAAACGAAATTTACGTTCGTGAGATTAAGGTATCAATCGGGCGACTGGGACACGGACCGCCGTATGCCTTCCAATATTTTAAATTCATTAATAGAATATACAACCATTCCCGTTGAACTGGACGAAAAAATAATAGATCTTTCTGGCAACGATATTTTCAATTATCCGTTTTGTTACCTCAGTGGCCATAAATTGGTGCAATTTTCGGCACAAGAAAGTACCAATTTTAAAAAATATGTGCAGGATGGTGGTTTTGTTTTTGTTGACGATTGCAACCATGATATTGACGGTTTGTTTGCAAAATCTTTCGAAGCACAAATGCAACAATTGTTTGGTGCCGATGCGTTAAAAAAGATTCCCAAAAATCACGAGATCTACCATTCTTTTTTCAGTTTTGAAAAAGGGCCGCCGCCCACCACCTTCGAACTAAACGGTTGGGGCGATGATTTAATACATGATTATTTAAAAGTAATTGAAATAAACGGCCGGGTCGGCATTTTGTATAGCAATAAAGATTACGGCTGCGAATGGGATTACGATTTCCGTAATAAAAGATTTTTAGCAGAAGACAATACCAAATTTGGTGTAAATATTATTGTGTACGCTATGGGTGGGTAAAAATTAAATGAGATAATTGATTTTTAAATACAGAACAAATGCGTAACCGTTGTAGTTAATTTTTCATTTTTTAGAAAAAAAATAATATTAGTTTGAATTTTAGCTTGAGTACGTAGAAGAAAACTTAGGTTCTACCTTTTATTTAATTTTAAATTAAAATTTTTTTTACAAATGAATTAAAGCGGTAAGCTGTTAAAAACCTCACTTACAACCATTAAAACATTCAGGAAATAATTATTTTGAAGTATTATTTTAAGGGTGTTTATTATTTATTTTTTTCTTTAAATAAATTTCCTTAGATTGCATTTAATCACGCATTTAAGGAAAGTACTGCCAATACAAATACACATTTATGTATAACTTTTGCGCACACTACGATTGTTGCCATTTGTAAATGTTTTAAAATTGTTGTTTATGGAAAGGATTGCTGCCCGTTTTGTTAAATCAGTTTGCGCTGCTATTTTATATGTGATGTACGGGGTAATTGTGCTTTTATCCAGTATGTTTATTGTTGAGCCTGAAAAGGCACGAATCCAATAATTAAGTTGGCTTAACTGCTTTATTTAATTATATAAAGGTTAGTTTTCTGATTAACCTCATTTTTTTGCTTTCTCTCTTATATTAAAGACTTAATTTTTCTCCGTTTAAAAAAATATTTTGCCTGTTTAGCGGCAACATTAATTAGTGAGTGTATATAAAAAAGCGCTGACAAAAGCCAGCGCCGATAATCTATTTGTCCATAAAATTTTACACGTCCAAACTATATCCGTCTCTATAAGTTCTTTTTACAAACTGGTTTGCTTGGTCAAAATTGGTGATGTGCATATTTTCGGCATCCCACAATAACTTCTTTCTTCCAATAAATTTGCCTTTGTCATCTTTAATATTCCATGAACGGAGCGCCAAGTTGCCCATTAAAATAGTTTCTGTTAATGGCCCTGCATATTCAAACGGTGAACTAACCTCGTTTTTTCCATACCCAGCAATGCAAGCATTTATCCATTGCAAATAATGCCCTTCGGGTACGCGTTTAATCGTTTGTTTTACATTTACTTCTGCCGTACGGGATGTTGGCAATAAAGTAGCATTATTACTATATGTGCTGCACATTATTTTGCCTTTCGTCCCAACAATAATGGCGCCACCGCCATCGTCACCCATTGCTTCATCAGGCCCCAATTCATCTGGCCGGTCGGGTTTTATGCCACCATCCATCCAATGCAAAAACACATCGCCTTTTTTTGTTGGGAATTTTAGCTTTAAGGAACTGGCCGCCGGAAAACTATCAGGGTGATAAATAGGATGCCACATTTCTTGGTATAAATCAGCTACGCTGCATTCCACTTCCGAAGGATAACCTAACCCGACGGTTTTAAAGGCAGGATCGATTAAATGGCAACCCATATCGCCCAAAGCACCTGTACCGAAAGATGGATGGATGACCTTTTCGGACATCTGACGGCCGGTGAGTTCGAGGAATTCGAGGCCGGCTGCCACTCAACGTTCTTCATGTCCGTTCGAGGATCAGCCCAGCTGTCCACTCGCGTCCGCAAGGCTGAGGTTGCCGGGTGGTACGACTCCATGCAGGAGCTCGCCGGAGGGACGCTGCAATCGTCGGTCTGCTTCATTCTGATTGAAGAGCACATCGGGTTGGTCATCCTGCAGTACGAGGTCGAGCGGAATGGCGAAAAGCTGACGTATGAAACCGTCAATCGGTGCCTTGTCCGTGATGGGCAGCTCAGGGCGTGCTTCTCCTACCCCATGATTTCCGCCGATTATGTGAAGGCATGGGGCATCTTCATGCCCTCGGAGCCACTCTCGGCGTAGACCCCACCCGGTTGTGCGGCCGCTCGGCCGCGTCCGCGCAGCCTTTCGGTCCTATT
>CAWJTH010000179.1:0-55053 GCA_963845495.1 uncultured Chitinophagaceae bacterium | reverse complement strand
TCCATGGCTGCCATTACAAAAGCCTTTGTTGAACGGCAAATGTAAAGGCTTGGGCTGATTATATGGCCGATTGGCCAGCTGCGTAAACCGCCTTCACCTAGCGGACAAAAAAGTCAGCAGGTCATCTTTGCAGTTTTCGGCTGATTTATCTTACGGTAGTTCATCGCAATAGAAATATTAAAATGAACCGCCGTTCAAGTCTGCTTGCCGTCTACCCAGATTCCCTTGCCGAATACTAATAAATTTAACCTGCCGGTTGGGGGAATGGCTTTTAACCCAGATAAAAAGTTCCCTATATAGGAAACAACGTTCCCACATTCGTAAACGGTTCAAAAGATGATGATCTAATATTGCACCATAGTTAACAAAAACTAAACTAACATAAATATCAATCGGGCAATGAGAAATTTAAGTAGGGCATCTTTACTGGTAGGAATTATAGGTCTTTGTTGGGGATGCAAGAAAGATACCGTTACCAATACCGTTTATTATACCGTTCCATCAACTTACAATTTCAGCAATGTAAACGATAGCAACCAAGCCAAGTTGTTGTTGATGGCCGACCAGATTGGGGCAGCCATCAACCTTGGCAATGCCACCGGCGTAACAGTAAATGCTCAAAAATTGAAGGACATGTTGAATAATGTAAACAATTATTTTACCGATTCCTCTTATAAATTGAATGCGTCCGGTTTAAAATTGTCGGCCTTTGCACCATCAGCCGTTGTAACAGATTTGAATGCATATTTTGATAGCATTGCACTATACAGCCAATCAGCTGTTGCCGCAAAGCAAGGCACAGCCGGTGTTTCAGCTAGTTCTGTAAGCGCCACCAAGAAATACCTTTTATCACCAAATGGCGTTTTTTACAGCCAAGTGGTGAAGAAAACTTTCCAACATGGCATTTTTGGTTACAATATCGCCAACAAATATTTGACAGATTCAATAGGTAATTCTATTGATAACACAACGGTTGTAGCCGGCGCTGGCACAGCAATGCAGCACAACTGGGACCAAGCATTTGGTTTCTTCGGTGTGCCAGTTAATTTTCCAACAGTTACAACCGGATCAAAGTATTTGGGCAGTTACTGCAACCAGATTACCGCTGGTTATGGTTCAAATGCTATTTTAATGAATGCCTTTTTGTTGGGCCGTGCAGCCATTAACAACATGGATAATAATGGTAAAACGACGCAGGCTAACCTTATTATTAAAAACATCGAGTTGCTAAATGCAGGTTCAGTGGTACAGGAAATGAAGGAAACAGAAGCCAATATTGATGCAGGTGATTCTGTTGCTGCTAATGGGACACTTTCTGAATCGTTGGGTTTTGTTCGTGGATTGAGCTATAACACCAGTTCGCAAAAAGTAATTACCAGTGCGCAATATGCACAATTGTTGGCCTTGTACGATGCGACCAACCCAAACAGCCCTAACCTGTACAAATTTGTAAACGCAAGCGTAAACACCGCTGCTCAAATTAAAGCGAAAACAGATGCCATTAGGCAATTGATTGGTTCTATTTACGGGTTTACCGCCACTCAATTAGCTGGTTTATAACTTTTTGATCGTAACATTTTGAAGGATGTGGGCCGTGTAAAAGCGTGGTCCACATTGTTCGTCTTAATATTTAATATAACAATTACATGAAACGTAGCGCCTTTTTACTTTTTGCCGGAGCCTCGGTAATTTTATTGGCCATTAATTTTTCTGCTTGTAGTAAAAGCAGTTCCGACAATAGCTCAAGTGGCGGAGGCGGTGGTACTGGAACCACTACCGGCACCAAAGATTCTATTCTGCTAAACATTGGCAACAACATTATTTTGCCAAACTATCAAGCCTTTTCCAAAGCCGTTAACTCGCTTGATTCCACCGTGACCGATTTTAATGCAAGCCCTACCAGTACCAAACTTGCCAACCTGCAAAGCATTTACGAAGCGGCCTATGTTGCGTGGCAATCAATTTCTGAATACAACACTTTTGGGCCGGCTTCAACCGTTTCGCCCACATTGACCGGACTTAATTTATTTCCAACGACTTCCAGTAAAATTGATAGCAACATTGTTGCTAACAATAACAATGTAAATTCTTTTGCCAATGCAACGGCCAAGGGTTTCCCAGCCATGGATTATCTATTGTTTGGCGCAGGCGCAAATACATTGGCCAATTATACAACGGCGACAACCGCTACTAACCGCAAGCAATATTTAGCAGCGGTTTCGGCTGATATAAAAGCTGAAGCGACTGCTGCATCGGCAGGATGGAGTTCAACTGGCAGCAATTATATCAACACTTTTGTAATAGGAACCGGTACCAGCGTTTCGAGTTCATTGGGATTGTTGATCAATTCAATGGTGCAAGATTTTGAAATTTCTAAAAACGACCGTTTTGGTATTCCGCTTGGCAAACAACCGCCTGGAACCACATTGCCAGTTTTACCAAGCGAAGTGGAAGCCTATTATAGTGGCGTTTCCGTTCAGTTGGCGCTTGCGCAATTAAAAGCGGTTCAAGGTATTTATCTTGGAACGGGTACAGGTGCGCAGGGCAATGGTTTGGGGTTGAATAACTATTTAATAAATGCCAAGGCAAAATATAATGGCGGCCTTTTAAGCGATACTATCCGGGTTCGTTTGGCACAAGCTGTTACCGATATGCAAGGTTTGCAAGATCCATTTTCGTCAACCATTTTAACCAATACTGCGGCTGCGAATACGGTTTATGCTGATCTTCAAAAGTTGGTGGTGTTGTTTAAAACGGATATGTGTTCAGCATTGGGCGTGTTGATTACGTTTGGTGACAATGATGGCGATTAAGAAAAAGAATCAGTAAATACAAAAACGTCGGACGTGAAAATCCCACTTCTGACGTTTCACGTTTCATCCTGCTCACAATATATTTTGTAATCAGCGTATTTCGGATTAATGCTCAAGCGTTTTATCAATAAAATAATCACATCTTTTAAAGGCGAAAAACATATTGCCCCATTGGCCATTTTGCGAATTGCTTTTGGGTTGATCATGCTTATCAGCACTGTTCGCTTCGTGCTAAAAGGATGGATTGACCAGTTTTATGTTGTACCAAAGTTCTTCTTTCCTTTTTATGGGTTTGAATGGGTGAAACCGTTGCCAGCATTGGGCATGTATATTGTTTTTGCGTTGATGGCCATTGCTTCTTTTTTTGTTTTGATCGGTTTTTTATACCGCATTTCCATTTCCACCTTTTTCCTTTGTTTTGTTTATGTTGAACTGATCGATAAAACTTATTACCTCAACCATTATTATGTAGTTAGCATTATTTCTTTTTTAATGCTGTTGGTGCCAGCAAATAGATTTTTTTCGGTTGATGTAAAAAGAAAGCCCGCTTTAAAAGTTACACAGGTTCCCAAGTGGACCATAAACATCTTTAAGTGGCAGCTTTGCCTAATTTATTTCTGCGCCGGGCTTAGCAAGTTGAACCATGATTGGATGATGGAAGCAATGCCTTTAAAAATATGGTTGCCCGCAAATGGCGATTTTCCATTGATTGGGCGGCTGTTGCAGCAAACTTGGATCGCTTATTTGTTTAGTTGGTTTGGGGCGGTTTTTGATCTGGCTATTTGTTTTTTGTTGATTTATAAACCAACCAGAAAAACAGCTTATTTATTGGTTGTCATTTTTCATGTGTTTACAGGGTGGTTGTTCAAGATTGGCATGTTCCCGTACATTATGATTGCGCTTACCGTTGTGTTTTTCTCGGAAGGCTTTCATATAGAAGCTATTAAATGGTTGCAAGCGGTATTCAATAAAAAATCTTTACGAACTATTGAAAATCCTTTTTGCCTTTATTATCCGCCTGCTAAAAAAAAGTTTCTATATGGATTATTGTCGGTTTATGTGTTGATACAATTGTTGACTCCATTCCGGTTTTTACTCTATCCTGGCACTTTGTATTGGACCGAAGAAGGTTACCGTTTTTCGTGGCGGGTTATGTTGATGGAAAAAAGCGGTACCACCTTTTTTTATGTAACAGATCCAGAAACGGGCAGGAGGGGAGAGATTATAAATTCAAGATACTTAACGCCTTACCAAGAACGGATGATGGAAACGCAGCCCGATATGATTTTACAATACGCCCATTACTTGCGGGATGTGTATGTTCAAAAAGGAATCAAATCGCCCAAGGTAACCGTAGAAAGTTATGTAACATTAAATGGAAGTGGCAGTCGGTTATTCATTGATAGTTCGGTTGATCTTTCAAAACAACAAGAGGGTTTTTCAGCAAAAACTTGGATACTTCCTTTTAAAAAGTAAAAAATAAAAAGCAGTTGCAATTATTGATACTAGATTTTAGTTCATGGACAATTGGTTTAAAACGTAATTCCTAATTTATAATTCGTAATTGGTAATATGAGAATATCAGCATTAGTCATTTTATTTATAGTTTGTTCCTTTTATTCAAACGCACAAACCTTTACAGTTTCAGGTAAAATAAGCTCGCAGGAAAATGGGAAAAAGCTTGCTGGTGTCACTGTTTGCATCAATCCGCAAAACCATTGTTTTGTAACAGATGAAAATGGCAATTATACTATCAAGAATATACAACCAGGTAATTATACCTTAAATATTTCTTCAACCGGATTTGATCAAGTAAATAAACCAATGGTTATTTCCAATAAAAATATTAAGATTGATATTACTTTAGATCCTCAATCTGCAGCAGAGTTAGATACAGTTAATGTTAAAAACGCTAGGCAAACGTTTGGTTTTACCCGTTTAAAAGATGTGGATGGTTCTAACATTTATGCTGGCAAAAAAAGTGAGGTAATTGTATTGAAAGATATTACAGCAAACACCGCTACCAACAACAGCCGCCAAATATATTCCAAGGTAGCAGGGTTGAATATTTGGGAAAACGATGGTGGCGCTGGTATCCAATTGGCAATCGGCGGCCGCGGTTTAAATCCAAACCGGACCAGCAATTTTAATACCCGCCAAAATGGATACGATATGAGCGCCGATGCCCTTGGCTATCCGGAAAGTTATTATACGCCGCCTGCGGAAATGGTTGAACGCATTGAAATTGTGCGTGGTGCATCATCTTTGCAATATGGAACCCAGTTTGGCGGAATTATCAATTTTAAATTAAATAGCGGGGTTGATAGTCAAAAAGTACAAGTGATACAACGACAAACTGCCGGTTCCTGGGGCTTTTTCAATACCTCGACCAGTGTTGGTGGCACGGTGGGCAAACTGAATTATTATGCATTTTATCAACATAAGTCAGGCGATGGCTGGCGTTCTTATTCCCATTTTAATGTAAACACGGGTTATGTTTCGGCTACATTTAAAGCAAGTAATAAATTGTCGATTACTGCACAATACACCCACATGGATTATTTGGAACAGCAGCCGGGTGGCTTGAACGATGTAATGTTTGCGACTGATCCAAGGCAGATTACCAAACAAAGAAACTGGTTTAAAGTTAATTGGAATTTGGGTGCCGTGCTACTAGATTACGACATTGCCAATCACTTAAAATTCAATACCAGGTTATTTGGATTGTCTGCTGAAAGGTCGGCTTTGGGGGCAATTTATACCGTTATCGATCCGGGTGGGCCAAGGCAATATCGTACCGATACTTACCAAAATTGGGGAAATGAAAGTCGGTTGATTTATTCGTATAACATCAAAAAAGATTATTCATCCACCTTATTGGCTGGTATCCGCTATTACAATGGGCATACTGATAGGCAAATTGGCAATGGCAACGATGGTTCTGGCGGAAGTAAGTCAGATTTCGCTTTTAGTAAAACAAATGTGGTTGATTCGTTAACTTATTCGCATTATACTTTCCCCAACCATAATACTTCTTTGTTTGCCGAAAATATATTCCGGATCAATTCAAAATTCAGCATCATTCCTGGCTTGCGGTACGAAAGCTTGGTAACAAAAGCAGATGGTTTTTATAACAGTTTCGTGCAAGATCGTGCAGGAAATATTATTTACAACCAACCGATTAATGAAAACAGGGATAGCAAAAGATCATTTTTAATAGGTGGTATCGGTGTTAGTTACAACCAAAATAATTCGTTGCAATTGTACGCCAACATCTCACAAAATTACCGCAGCATTAATTTCAACGACATGAGCATCGTCAATCCTAATTATCGGGTTGACCCAAATTTGCAGGATGAAAAAGGTTATTCGGCGGATATTGGTGCTCGTGGTCATGTTTCAGACGTTCTTAATTACGACGTGAGCATTTTCACCATCAACTATAAAAACAGGATTGGTATTGTACAAAAAGTGGATACTGCTTCTACCCAAACATACCAATATACCACCAATATTGCCCAATCAAGAAATATAGGCATTGAAACTTTTGCGGAAGTTGACATTTTGAAGTTGATAAAAGGCGAGAATGCGAGGATGAAATTGTCGATATTTTCCAATCTTTCTTACATCGATGCCCGCTACGTAAATAGCAAAGAGCCAGCTTATGAAAACAAAAAAGTTGAATTTGTGCCAAATGTTATTTTTAAATCTGGACTTACATTGAAGAAGAATCGTTTTTCAGCCACTTGCCAATATTCATACACCAGTTCACAGTTTTCAGATGCTACCAATGCACCAACTCCATCCAACAATGGTATAAACGGGCCGGTACCAGCTTATTATGTGATGGATTTTACGGCTGATTATAAATTGAGCAGGGTTTTCCTGCTTTCCGGTTCGCTCAATAATCTTACTGATCATCATTATTATACACGTCGGGCAGATAGTTATCCAGGCCCAGGTATTATTCCTTCAGATGGCAGAAGCTTTTATTTGACCTTACAGGTAAAAATTTAAAGAGTGATTGATGGTCGTTTTGATGGTTTTGTATCCAACACAAAAGAGCGCGGCCAAAAGTCTCCTTTCTATCTAGGATACCATGTTAAACAATTTTCAATAAAAACATATAAAATGGTCGTTTGATTGTACAAGTGGTTACGCCGAATTACAGCAGACCCAGTAAAGCATTGTCCGCATTTCTTACTCGGTAATGGGGAGTGATATAATGAAATTAGTACCTTCTCCTTCATTACTATCAACATTAATTTCTCCGCCATGCACCTTAATAACATCATAAGCCATCGATAATCCAAGGCCCGTTCCTTGTCCTGTTGGTTTAGTGGTAAAAAATGGTTGGAATATCTTGTCAACTATGTTCTTCGGAATTCCATTGCCATTGTCTGTCACTTTTATTTCAATCTTATTATCGATTTTTTTTGTGCTTATAGCAACTGTCGGTTCATAATCCGCAACTGCTAATTTTCGTTTTTCGTCTACTGCATAAAAAGCATTAGTAATCAAGTTTAACAGCACCCGACCAATATCCTGGGGAATAATGTTTACTTTACCAACGCTTTCATCAAAATCAGTTTTCAATATAGCATTGAAAGATTTTTCTTTAGCCCTTAATCCTTGGTAAGTTAATCTTAAATATTCATCTGCAAGCTTGTTAATGTCGGTTGGCTCTTTTATTATACTACTAGTGCTGCGGCTATGTTGCAGCATTCCTTTTACAATTGCATCTGCCCGTTTGCCGTGATGGTTTATTTTTTGCAAATTTTGTTTTAGATCATCTGAAATGGCATTCACATCTTCATAATTGCCTTTCAACAATTCTTCCTTCATTTCATCTATCAAATCATTGCTAACCTCACTAAAATTATTTACGAAATTCAAAGGGTTTTGAATTTCGTGGGCAATGCCTGCAGTAAGTTCGCCAAGGCTAGCCATTTTTTCAGCATGGATAAGCCTTGTTTGCGTAGCTGTCAATTTACTTAGTGCTTGCTCAACATTTGCCTTTTCAACATTTACTATTTCATTGTTTTTTTGCAACAACCTGTTTGCAAGGTTTAACTTTTTTCTATTTCGGTTTATAATAAAAACAATTAAGGCAAGCGATAAGAGGCAACCCAATATGGTTACAATAATCCAGCGCTGCTGCAATGTTTGGTGTCGAAATTCAAGTTCTTTTTTAGAAAATTCATATTCGGCTTTGTAATTAGCGGCGGCACGCTCACCCGCAATGTTTTTAAGGCTGTCTGAATAAATTTTGAATTCCTTATAATGTTTTAAAGCGTTTTTGTTATCTCCCATTGCCTCGTAAGTGGCCGAAACGGTTTCATTCGCATCCTTAAGTAATTGTGCCTGACCCATTTTTTCGGCCATTTGCAAAGCTTCTAATCCATTTGCCAAGGCTGGTTGCAATATGTTTTGTTTGTTTTGCACTTTGGCAAGTTCAATTAAAGCCTTGCAACATGCAACTAAATTGCCTTGCTTTTTTGATAAACTTATGGCCGTGTCAAAATAATTAATTGCTTTAGGGATGCTGTCTAATTTAGCATAAACGATACCAAGGTTTTTTGTGCTGGCTGCAAGCCTTTCAGGATCTTTTATTAAAAATGCCAGATTATAAGCAACGGTTAAATTTTGTAATGCTTTTACAAGATTATTTTGTTCCAGATTCACTTCTCCAATATTATTGTAGGCCAAAACAATACTAACCGTATCGTACATATCCTCCGCAATTTTCAACATCTTTTGGTAATTTGCTTCAGCTTCGCCCATTTTACCTTGAAAAAAGTAAACGTTTGCAATATTGTTCAACACACGGCCAACCACAAATTTGTCGTTTGTGGCTTCGGCTCCTTTTAACGCATTGTAAAATTTATTTAATGCGTTTGGATAATCTCCTTGGTCCATCGATACAAGTCCGATGTTGTTGTTGATGCCGGGAATGGCAGTATTGTAATTAATTTTTTTGGCAAGTTCATAAGCTTTACCAAAATAATCGGAGGCTTTTGTAAAATCGCCTTTTATTTTAAATGCAGTACCCAAAATTTTATAAACATCCACTTCGCCTTGCGGATAATCCATTGATCGGCATACTTCAGCTTGTTCTTTTATAAGCAGTATTGCGCTGTCTGGGTAACTGATGGCGTAAAATCGTGCAAGCTGGTTTACCGTGTTTATGTAAGCAGTGTCGTTTAAATAGTTTTTCGTTTGTTCAAACTGTTTAATTTTTTGTTTTAATTGATTGGGGTTATTGCTTTGCGCAAAAAGGTAATTACAAGAAAAGAACAGGTGTATTATTACTGAGCCAGTAAGGATTTTCCATAAAAAAGTAAAAAAAAGGACTTTTTTGTTTTGATGTTTTTTTTTACCGGTTGCCTTAAAAAAAATCCCGCTGCTCATTTTATTTGTTTTTTAAATAAAGCCTATATGCCATTGTTTATTTATTTATCAAAGCTACAGTCATTTTTTACCACAGTTTAATATTACTTCTAATAATAAATTTCTATATGCTGTTTAATAAATATAAATAAATTAATAAAAACATCTATTTTTAATTTCCTAAAATCCTATCTATGAGAAATTCATATAAAAATCATCGCCAATTTTTAATGTTGTTTGCGCTGGCAACCGCTTTGTTTTTATCCTCATGCGGAGACAGTGCCAGTACTCCTCCGCCAGTTGAAAAAAAGAGTGATTCTGCCAAGGCTACCACTAAAAAAGACACAATGTCTAAAGACAGTTTGCCGCCAGTTGATCCTACCATTAAAAAGCGCCCTGATAATGGGAACACACCAAGCGGCGCTCACTAAAAATCAGCATTTACTAGTATGGTTGCTAAAAAGCTTTTCAGCGCTCAATTGAACCCTGCTTTAAAAAAGGGTATTGTAAAGCTTTTGTTTTTTTTGTTCCTTTTTGTAGGCATTTGCGGTTATGGTCAGTCTTTTTATTACATCACCTACAAAACAAACATCCCCGCTAAGCCGGCCATAACGTACATTACTTTTCTGCGGATACAGCCCGATGGCAGCGCCATTGCAAAAACCAGGTACAGGGAAACCGTTTCTGGCAAAGAGTTCGATGCACTGGAATTAAATTATTTAGATGCGAACGATGCATCAACCGATAATAAATACCTGACGCTTGGCGACAGCCTGTTTATTAATGGCGATGACAGTGCCAATTTTTCAATACCCAGATTTGTTTTTCAGCAAACCGGTAGTGGTAACCAATTATATTATGAGCCTTTTGCGGTAGAATATAAAGGAAGTGACGGCGTGTGGGATAAGGCAGACTCTGCTAGCATCCAACAATTAAATTATGATCAATTGACGCCTGGTTTTGTTGCGCAGTTTTATTTTCCTGATGATGCTTTTTATAAAGATTTATTTACACCGGGCGTCCGTGGCCCAAGCGATATAGACAGGACTACAAAGTTTCATTTGATTGTGGTAGCCAATACCCGTGACGATTCAATAGGGCAAACTTGCCAAATTGATTCCGCTACAATAACAGATTTTTTTTCGGCTTTTGCCGGCAACCTTGGGCTTAAATTAAATACGTATGTTATTTCAGGCAAAAATTTTGGCAAAAATGCCGTGGAGGCAACCTTAGCTAAATTAAAACCTTCGCATAGCGATGTAATTGTTTTTTATTATAGCGGCCATGGTTTCAGGTACACAACTGACAGCAGCATTTACCCTAGGATTTCGCTACGCACTAGCAATAAGCAAAATCTTAGTCAAAACAATTTAGCCATTGAAGATATTTATAAGCGTATTGTAAAAATGGGGGCAAGGGTAAATATTGTACTGAGCGATTGTTGCAACGATGATATTGGAGCCGCCCCACCAGTGGGCAAAAATATTTTTACCACAAAACCAAAAGGCGGGCTACAATTGAATTATGACAACTGCATGGCCCTGTTTTTCCCAAAGCGGCCTTTTTCTATTTTGTGCACATCGGCCGAAAAAAACCAACTGGCGGCCGGTAACCCTGCATTAGGTGGTTTTTTTACCAGCTTTTTTAAAGCCGAGCTGGTAAAAAGTGTGTATGGAAAAGATGCTGGTGCTTCTTGGCTCAGCATTTTTGCAGCTGCTTCAAAAAGCACCACCTGGCAGGCACTTTCAGCGCCATGCGATAAAGAAACACCGCCCACCGCCTGTGGCAGTAATGGCCGTAGCATACAACGGGCCGATTCAAATTTGATACATTAAAATCCGGATGTTTTATTCAACCTTCCAGTCGTCATTCGCACTCCGTGCCGGATATTTTTTATGTTGACAATTACTTACCAAAGCCAGCCAGTCTTTATCGGTTTTGTATTTATTCCAAGCAAGATCGTTTTGCAATACAAAGCTGTACATAAACCCATTTTTCAATGCTTTGCTGAGCCACGCAAATGCTTCTTTTTTGTTATTGCCCAATGCATTTAAGCAAGCAATGGAGTAATACCTGTCCGCGGTAGGCATCACCTGTTTTATTGAATCTTTATAATATGGGATTGCTTTGGCCGCGTTTCCTTGAACAAAAAAAAGTCTGCCAAATAATTCAGCCACATCATCTTGTTTCCTCAGCAATTGCACTTTACAAATAGCAAGCATCGCTTCCGCTTTTTTATAATTCCCGTTGTGGATAGCCATTTCAGCATAAGATAAATAACGGTCGGTAAATAGGCGGCCCTTATTAGCCAGGGTATCAAGTTGATTATACGCATCAGAATAAAAATGACCTTCTAAATAGTTGTCCGCCAGTTTGGTGCGAATGGAAGCATCACCTTTGGCTAAACTAATAGCCGTTGAATAATAGTTGGCAGCTGTTAATTTTTCACCTGCTACCCTATACAGATCGCCCAACATTATATTCAGCCTTACCAAATCTAAATCTTCATCGCTTTTGGCCATTTCCAGGGTTTGCTGTAGCACGTTGAGCGTTTTTTTAAATGGATGCGGGATAGGGTTTTCAAAATGCAGTTTTTTTTCAATTCCCGGTATTTTTAGCAAATCGTATCCAACGTCGGGTATGGTGCTTTCATATTCGGGCAACCCGTTATTTGCTTTTTCCTGGTCTTCGTTATAAATATATGCGCCCGGATTGCCGATGATTTTGTTATACCAGTAATTAGAGGCTTTGTTATGCCAAAGTGAGCTTTCAGGAAACAATCCGAGCATTGTTTCATAAAAGTGCTCTAGTTGAAAATTTCCTTCTTCACCATTATACAACAATTGTTTTAGCCCAACCCGTAATGTGCCTTTGTAGGAATAATCTTGGTTAGCAACCTCATTGCGATAATTAAGCCATACTTTTTCAGCTTCTTCATAATGCTTTGTTTTAATAAGCAAGGCTGCTAATAATTGGTAGCTTCCGGCAAACTGTACGCTTTTATCTTTTGCCATCATTAACCGATAACAATTTTCCGCTGCTTCATATTGGCCAAGTTTTTCATACAGATCGGCCAGCATATAATTATCTTCAAACGGGTTGTATTGCATTTGAAGCAGCAGCTTATCAAAGCAGCTTTCTTCCATCCCGGCAGGTACATGGTTTTTAAGTGCAGGGATTATAGCTTCAAACTTTTTTTTATCTACAAATTGTACCAACGCTTTTTTTAAATATTGTTCCGCTTCTATAAACCTGCCTTTATTGTAAAGCAACCGGCCATAATAATGGTTCAATAAAAACAGGGTATCGGTAATTAATTCGGCATTTTTAAAAAAATGCGCTGCGGCAGCGGTATCCATTTTGTTGGAAAGGTTGTTATTTGCAGCAATCAATAGCTGGTAAACATCTTTTACTGAATCAGCAATTACTGGTACAAAACACTGAATTGGAAAATCAGGCCGGAAATCATCAATTTCACTGGCGGCTGCCACCGGCGACATTTGATGAAAATAAAAGCCTTTCTTTCTTAAGTCTGCTTCATTAAACAATGAATCGGCCAACCTGTAACGGGCAGTGCTGCTATAAATATACCCAAGGCGCTCATAAGGGAAATAATGTATTTTGTTTTGATCAATGCTCCTTATTTGCAATTCTTCTGCCCGCAACCAATTTTTCGACAGTTCTTCTGTTACACCTTCATCTTCCATGAGTATAGAAGCGGTATCTAGACCTGGCTGCAAACGTTTCGCCTGTATGGCTGCTTCGTGGGCCAATTGCAGATCAGCTTTTTGGTTATACAAGCTTACTAAATTTATCCAAGGAATGGCCCAGGTTGGTGAAATATTGCAGGCCATCGTAAAATGGTGCAACGCCGAATCGTATAATCCTTTATCAACAAACAGGTTTCCTAATTCGTTGTGCAGGTAAGCCGCCTGATACGGCTCAATGGCCAAGGCCGCATATTGGCATTTAAAAGCCGAGTCTAACATTTTGCTGTGATCGGGTACCGTGGGGAATCTTAAACGCTGCACCAGTCCCGCAAAATAATTTCCATCAACCGATAGTGAATGGTACAGCTCAGATTCTTTCGGACATAGTTTTAATGCCACTTGGTACATTTTTACATAACCGCTATAAGTGGTTTTGGCATTGTAATAATTGTCCCTTTTTTTAAGTTCGGCCAAATCGCCTTGCAGATAAGCTGTTATTGCTTTTTGCCCAATATCGCTGACGATAGTGGCAAACTTCTGGTTAAAACGTTTGATGGCATTTGGATTATTTAAACTGTTCACCAGCATCGTTAAAGTATCATGGTGGTGTTGTGTATTCCAACCGTCTTCTACTTCGGTAATGCTATTAATAAACCACTTGGGGATTTCAGACAAAGGGATAGGGTTATAAGTGTAATAGTAATAAGAACTGGTATTGAACAATGAATCAATGTCTACCTGGGCTAAAACTGAAGCAAAGTAATCCAACTGTATCTCAAAAGAACTTTTTTGCAATGGCGCAAATGCAGCAAATTGGAGCATTTTCGGCTGTAGTTTATTGATTTCGTTCAATTTTACGTTATCTACTTCAGCCAACGAAGTAGATGCATTTCCAACAAGTACCGGATCCTGCGGTGTTTTTTCAGCAATCAATGTTGGATCTTTTTCCATGGAATTTGTCAGGAAATCCTTCAGCTCACCTTCGGTGATGATGGCATTTTTATCAGCATCGGCCAGCCCATACAAACCTTGCAGCATGTAGTAAGAAAATACACCTCTTCCGTCTCCCCAACTTTTACCTTCATTGGAAAGTTCATTGGGCTTGCACGAGGCAATCCTTATTAAATTGCGCTGCGCTTTATCACCGGCCAATTGTTGGCCAACCCATTGGCGGCCCTGTACGGTGTCTCCAGCCAATTTGCCTGAATGACAAGCATCTGTAATAATGACAACCTTGCAATTGTTTGAAATAGTAAGCGTATTGGCCCATTCATTTAAAAAACTAATTTGTATAGCATGGTTGGTATAATTATGATCGGGCGTGTTGTAACCGAGCAAATAACCTGGATTATCGAATAGCTTGTTTTCCACATCGCCATGGCCAGAAAAATAAAAATATACAAGACTGTTTTGGGAGGCTGAATCCTGTATTTGGTACATGGCATCTATAATATTTCCCCAGGAAGCTTTTTCGTTCTGTAGCAGTTTGATGTTGCTAACTGGAACGGAGCCACCAGATTTTGATTGCAGATAATCAGCAAACATTTGGGCATCACGGTCGGCAAATTGCAAAGCGGGGATCAGATTGGTTTCGTATTTTGATATGCCCACAACAATGGCATACGTTGCTGTGGGTTTATTTAAATCTTGCGCAAATGTGGAAATGCTGATTAAAAGCAAAAGGCAAAATAAGGCACGCATATAGAATAAGGCTGACCAGTAAATATAATCTTTTAATATTTGTTAAAAGAATTCAGGCATCACTACTCAATGGCTCAGTTAATCTAGGCTCTTAAATGTTGGGATTCTATACTCAATTGGATTACGATCTTGCTTTTGAGGTTCCGAAGAGTATTCCGTTTTAAATTCATGGCCTGCCATCAGCGTGTTCCATTTTGAAGTACCTCGCAATTGCGCCCAAATTTTATCATTATCCAACACATATTTTAAGTTGAATCCGCTATCAACTGCTGCTTTTAATACTTCAAATGCTTTATCATAATTTTTTTGTGCTGCATAAATGTGTGCTGTGGTATATAACTTGAAATCAACCCATTTTCTTTTATAAAATTTTGTTTCATCCCAATCATCATTTTTTTCTGTTTTTAAAACCGGTATCGAATCGTTTAAATAGGCAAATAGCATTTTATCCGATTGATTTGCCAATTTATTTAATCGAATATATAGCATCATTAAACCTACTTTTTCCGCTTTGCCGCTTGGATGATACGCTTTTAGTACATCAGCTGCTTGCTTGTATTTACCCGCAATCAACAGATAATTAGCTAAAATGGATATTTGTGGCTGCGTTATTTTTTTTTGAAAATATAGGGTATCTAATTGCGCGGCGGCTTCAGAAAACGCTGAACTTGCAATTAGCAGGTTTATTAATTTATTCCTAAATAAAACATTTTGAGGATGATTGTAAACTAACTTATAATAACCCACCATTGCTTCTTGCTTGTTGCTTAACCAACTGTTGATGTCAGAAATGGCTTCCTGCACTTCTGTTGGCGTTTCATAACTGGGCGAAAGTTTTACCGATTGTTGCAAAAAATCCAGCGATTCTTTTACGGGATCGTATATGGTTGGTTTGATAACTATCGTGCGTCCTGTCATCGGCATATAAAGGGTAATATCTGTAGTATCGTCTGGCGTTCCATCAGCTTCCTCAAAAGGATAAGCAAATTGTTGCATTGATTCATAAAACGATTGGTATTCTTCAGCTGGTACTTTCTTGAAAGACAATGAAAGCCGAGCGTATAAAAACAAACCGGCTTTTTCTTTCCATTTGTAATCCCTGGGAAATAATGCCATCATCCGTTGGTAAAAATTATAGGTTTCAACTTCCAAAGCCTTATTAATGGTCAGCCAATACCAATTAATTGGGCCAACAAAATGTAGTAATCCAAAAATTAATTTTTTGGCAATTGCAGGATGTACCTTTGTCTGTACAAAGGTCTCCTGCCCGCGTTGCGGAGAAGGCTCGCAACTCGTTTTGTTGGAAAATTGTTCCGTACTTATTTTATCGGTGTGTAATTTTGTTTTGATGGAAAAAGGCCGAGAGAATCTCGACGCCGTCTTGGGATAAGACTCACAAAGGTCAAGGGACTGGCGTAGGGCTCGATCCCGTAGTCGTTAGAAGCAACGCCCGTTGCCGACAGTTATGGAAGAATGGGAACACAGCAGCGCCAACAAATTAATTTTCCTTAGTCAGACCATTATTAGCGAAATACCATTGTTATAGGTAGTAATTCGTATAACGAATCAAAAATATTTAACCTGTGGTTTACCAAATGTTGGGTAAATTGTTGGGCAAATGACGAAAATAAAAAAGGGTCTCAATCTCTTGAAACCCTTGCTCCCCCCGCTGGACTTGAACCAGCGACCCTCTGATTAACAGTCAGATGCTCTAACCAACTGAGCTAGGGAGGAATTTGCCAACAACCAATGGACATTGATAAATTGGGAGTGCAAAAATAGGGGTTTCATTATTTCTACCAAACCATTTTAAAAAAAATTTTTACCAGCCAAATAAACTAGTTTCAGGAACGCCTACATAAATGCCATCCGGCCTTTCTTCAATGGGATAGGTTTTTAAAAAATAGCCTTCTCCGCTGGTGTTCCGCCCATTGGCCAAACTAAATTTATAGCGGTGCAAGGGGCAAACAATATTGCCAAATTCATCTACCCAACCGCTGCTCATAACGCCACCGGCGTGCGGACAAGTACTGGCACAGGCAAATAGTTGATCATTATACTTAGCTAAACACATCTTTTTACCCCCTGCTTCCATGCTTACAGCTGCCTTTTCGGCCAACTGAACTTCAGCCTTTGTTTCCGCTATTTTATACCAACGGTACTTTTTTGCCATATTATTGCCACAGATTCTCAGATTTTACTGAGATTTTTTGAAATATCGCCACACAATTACAAAAAGTATAGGAGATCGTTTTCCCATCATCGATAATTCTTGCCCTAACCATTTAATAATGAAAAACTTTATAGGGATAACGAATGCCATATAAAGCACGCACTTTATCCAATATCAACTTCCGCAATTCATCGATGTTGAGTTTTTCGGTGGCCGATACAAAAATGGCGTTATAGTTGGTTTCGCGGTTCCATTTGTCTTTTAAATCCTGTAATAATTGCATTTTAACCGATGGTTCTAACCAGTCATCAAAAGTTTGTTTTTCATACAAATCCATTTTATTGAAAACCATAATAAGTGGCTTGTCATGCGCCTTCAGATCTTGCAAGGTTTTGTTTACCACCCCAATTTGTTCTTCGTATTGCGGATGGCCAATATCAACCACGTGCAGCAACACATCTGCTTCACGCACTTCATCGAGCGTGCTTTTGAAACTTTCTACTAAATGGTGCGGCAGCTTACGGATGAATCCCACTGTATCGCTCAACAAAAACGGAGTGTTTTCAAAAACCACTTTTCTGGTTGTTGTATCAAGGGTTGCAAACAGTTTATTTTCTGCAAAAACTTCGCTTTTGCTCAACAAATTCATCAATGTGCTTTTTCCAACGTTGGTATAGCCCACCAGCGAAACACGGATAAATTCGCCACGTTCTTTACGTTGGGTTTCCGATTGCTTGTCTATTTCCAACAACCGTTTGCGTAGCAAGCTAATCTTATCTTTCACAATCCGACGGTCTGTTTCAATTTCCGTTTCACCAGGACCGCGGCTGCCAATACCACCGCCTTGGCGTTCCAAGTGCGCCCACATACCTTTTAATCGTGGTAAAATGTATTGATATTGAGCCAGTTCTACTTGCACTTTTGCCTGAGCCGTGCGTGCACGCCTGGCAAAAATGTCTAAAATCAAATCGCTTCTATCAATGGTTTTTATACCGGTAGCCTTTTCGATATTGGTGATTTGTGAGCCGGTTAATTCATCGTCAAAAATCAACATATCGGCTCCCTTTAACTGGCCGTATAATTTTATTTCTTCCAACTTTCCTTTACCTACAAAAGTAGCTTTATCTGGATGTGGCAATTTTTGCCAAAAACGCTTGATGGTTTTGGCTCCTGCTGTTTCTGCCAAAAACGCCAATTCATCTAAAAATTCCTGTGTCTGCACGTCGGTTTGTCCGGGCTGTGCTAAACCAACCAAAATACAGGATTGGTCTTCTTGTATATTCTGTTTCTTATCTATCAAAATTATGGGTTAAGGCGGCAAAGGTAAATATGATTTGAAATCAATAAAGTAAAAATCCGATGGAGCTGGTTGCATTATTAATGTAACGAAGGAAAGCGTAACGAAATGATTATCTTAACTTCACTAAAACGGTTGTTATTTTACTAATTCATTAGAACACAATACCGGGTTATTTGTTATTTTTTTATAATCATTGTTTATGTTATTAGAAATCCATCCTATAAATCCTCCTCCAAGGCTTATTAAGCAAGTAGCCGATTCGTTAAGAAAAGGAGGAATTATTATTTATCCAACCGATACTATTTATGGGCTTGGCTGTAGCATTTTTCAACATAGGGCCATCGAAAAAATTTGCCAAATAAAACAGGTTGATCCGTTGAAAGCAAACCTAAGTTTCGTTTGTTGCGATTTAAGCGATTTAAGTAAATATGCACGCCAAATAAATACGCCTACTTATCGCTTACTGAAACAACATTTACCCGGTCCATACACATTTATTTTGCCTGCCAGCAAGGAAGTGCCCAAAATTTTGCAAAGTAAAAAATCGACCATTGGTTTGCGCATACCCGATAATAAAATTGTACATGCTATTGTTGAAGAATTGGGGCATCCTATTTTAAGTGCTTCATTACCAGGCGATATGGTTGAAGACTACACTGATCCCGAAGTTATGTTCAGGCGGTTTGGTAGCCAAGTAAATTTTGTAGTGGATGGCGGTATCGGCGGAATGGTGCCATCAACGGTTATTGATTGCACAACAGACGAACCATTGGTAATTAGGGAAGGAAAAGGAAAATGGGAAGAATTTGTTTCGTAAATATTAAACAAAATATCTAGGGGAGTTCTTCCATAAACTCGTCTTCAAAATTTAATTCTCCCTGCAAAATATTGAAGCTTTTGCGGTGGTATTCGCAAACGCCGTACGATAAAATGGCATTGCGATGTTTGGCAGTTCCATAACCTTTATTGCTAGCCCAATCATAATAAGGAAATTGATGATGCAAATGTTGCATGTAATCGTCGCGGTAAGTTTTGGCTAAAATACTGGCGGCCGCAATGCTTGCATAAGTACCATCGCCCTTTATAAAGCATTGATGCTGAATAGAATGTGGTTTAAAACGATTACCATCTACCAATAAAAAACCAGGTTTGGTTAGTAAAGCATCCACAGCTTTGTGCATAGCCACGTAAGTTGCCTGCAAAATGTTGATACGGTCGATTGTTTCATTACAAGCTTCACCAACCGCCCAAGCAATGGCTTCTTTTTCAATAATCGGCCGAAGCTCGTAACGGTCTTTTTCTTTCAGTTGCTTACTATCGTTCAACAGTGGATGAAAAAAATTTGTTGGTAAAATAACGGCAGCGGCAAATACAGGCCCGGCATAACAGCCACGGCCGGCTTCGTCAATGCCAGCTTCAACCAGTTCGGTTTGAAAATATGCCTTAAGCGTTACCATGCAGCAAAATTGATAAAGAAATAATTGTTATCCAAACTTGATCTAGTATTTTAGAATAACAAATTTCGAACACATTTTAAAAATGTTAGTAACTTTAATTTTACAAAAGAATATGCTATGTACACGGCTATAAAAGGAATATTTGAAGATGGGCAAATAATTTTGGAAGAATCGGCCCCTACCATGCAAAAAACCAAGGTGGTAGTGATGTTTTTAGAGGATGAAAAGGAACAACCGTTTAAAAAAAAGGGTGTAAAAATTGGAAGCTTGGTTGGAAGAGGATATAGTTTGCCTGATGATTTTAACGAACCGCTAGATGATTTAAAAGATTATATGTGAAAAAGTATTTAATCGACACACAAATATTGATTTGGACAATTATAGAGCCTAATAAATTATCACCCAATGCTTTAAAAATATTAAGTGGAAATATTATCGCTGTTAGTCAAATTTCTCTTTTTGAAATCGCAATCAAACAAAAGATTGGAAAACTACCAACTTTGAATATTGCTATTCCCACATTAATAAAAAGAGTTGAAAATGATGGTTTTGAAATCCTTCCTATAAAAAACAGCCATATTGGAAATTATGCACAAATCCCGCTGATACCAGAGCATCGCGACCCATTTCGACAGGTTGATTTTAGCAACTGCGTTTACTGAAAATATACCACTTATTTCAGCAGATGAAAAATTTAAGCATTACCAATCTTTAATAGATTTGATAGCAAATTGAACCCTCCCCGAATTTTATTGATTTTGGTTAAACTAGCCTTCTAGCAAAATCGCCACTTACCTTTGCGCAGCAAAAATTAAAATAATTTGGATCAGCAAAGGAATAAAAAAGCCGTAGCCATTTGGTTATTGATTGGTGTTGGGATGGTGGTTATTCAAATTGCGTTGGGCGGCATTACCAGGCTTACCGGCAGCGGCCTTAGCATTACCGAATGGAACGTGGTTACCGGCACATTGCCACCCTTAAACCATGCACAATGGATGGCAGAATTTAATAAATACCAACAAACCCCGCAATATCATTTATTGAACAATGAATTTAATTTGTCTGATTTTAAATCCATCTTTTTTTGGGAATGGTTCCATCGGCTTTGGGCAAGGCTGTTGGGTTTTGTTTTTTTAATAGGCTTTGTTTATTTCTTGCTCACTAAAAAGTTTGACAAAGAAATGATTGTGCCCTTTATTATTTTGTTTGTATTGGGGGCAATGCAAGGTTTGGTGGGTTGGATAATGGTGGCCAGCGGTTTTGTTGGCGATGCGGTTTATGTTGCACCCACCAAATTGGCGCTACATTTCATTTTTGCTTTATTCCTATTGTGTTACACTTTTTGGTTTGCTTTGCAGCTTTTGGTGCCTGCCAATCAAATTACCTATAGCAGCAAAATAAAAAATATCTCCATTTTTATTGCTTGCGTGCTTGTTTTACAATTGGGTTATGGTGCTTTAATGGCAGGCCATAAAGCAGCACCTTATGCTGCCACTTGGCCTACCATCAATGGCAGTTTTTTATCACCAATGGGTTTATATAATCCTACGCATGGCTTATATAATTTTATCGACAATAAGATTATGGTTCATTTTATGCACCGTAGTTTGGCGTATATTTTATTGTTACTTATCATTTATTTTACTTTACAAGCAGTTAAAACAAAAGGTAGCCGCATTTTTGAAAAAATAAAATGGTTGCCACTGATCGTGGTTTTCCTTCAGGTTTTGTTGGGCATCGGCAGTGTGCTTTTCAGCGTAAAAATACAGCCCAACCATTGGGGCGTTTTTGAATGGACGGCACAAACACACCAACTGGTTGGTATGTGTTTGTTGCTAACAATGGTTTGGATGCTGTTTATCACCAAACGTGGAAAAGCATAACGGCACAGCAAGTTTGTTTGCGTTATATTTATGAATTATATAAAATAATTGATGCTCAAAGTTCTTGAACTACTGACGATTGACGTCTCACGATTCACGATATGAAATACATCAAAGGTTTTTATTTTTCGTTGCCAGTGCAGTTATTGCTATTGCATTTCAGACGGTATCAAGTGCTGTTGGTGTTTTGGTACTTTTTATTTGCCATGGTAAACGGCTCGTTTTTGCAACATTTTGGCCTCGACAACCTGTATCTTTCCCCAGAATACTTAGATAGCGTAAGCATTTTTAGCTCGGCTTTGGTAGGTGTGGCAGTTGCCATTTTTATGATGTGCTGGAACATCACCACCTTCATTTTATACAGCCAACAAATACTTTTTTTAGCCACCACATCGCAACCCTTTTTAAAATATTGCATTAACAATGCGGTATTACCTATTATTTTTTTGTTGTTCTATGCCTATAAATCTTTCGACCATGACTACTACCAAGAATTATTTTCCGTTGGTGAGATTTTATTGTTGATCGCTGGTTTTTTGGTTGGATTTATTTTCGCCATTATTATTGCTTTTGGCTATTTTTTTGGGGCAGATAAAACCATTTACCGCTTTCTTTCGCCAACGGTAAAAGATGAATTACAGCGTTATAAAACATTATACGATTCGCACGATAATCCCAAACGCAAAAACGGCCTACGGGTTGATTGGTATTTTAGTGCCACGTTCAAGTTACGTAAGCCACGTGATGTTGGGCATTACACACAAGAATTTATTGAAGCGCTTTTTAAACAACACCATTTAGCTTCCATTATTTCTATTTTAATTGCCTTCGGTTCTCTTATCGGCATTGGCTATTGGATGGACAATCCTTATTTTCAATTACCCGCAGCGGCTAGCATTACTATGTTTTTTGCGTTGTTTATAGCCGTGGCTGGTGCTTTCTCTTATTTTTTAAAAGCTTGGGCCATTGCTTTTTTCCTTTTTTTATTAGTTGCTTTTAATTGGCTGTACGAGCACAACGTATTAGATCCGCGGAATAAAGTTTATGGGTTAAATTACGACAATCCTGTTTCCCGTCCACATTACGACCGTGATGCTTTGTCTACTTTGGCTTCGTCAGAAAATATTACCAAAGATTCTTTGGCTTTTATTTCAATTTTAGAAAACTGGAAAGTAAGGCAAAAAGAGAAAGCGCCGGTGATGTACATTGTAGCAACAAGCGGTGGCGGCACCCGGGCAGCTACTTTTACCATGGATGTGCTACAACAACTAGATAGCATTACAACCGAAAAGTTGATGCCGCAAACCATGTTAATAACCGGTGCATCGGGTGGAATGTTGGGTGCCTGCTATTTTAGGGAATTGTATTGGCAGCAACAACTTGGCAAGCCAATTCAACTTAGATCACAAAAATATGTGGATAATATTTCAAAAGATTTGTTGAACCCCGTTGCATCCTCATTAATTGCAAGGGATTTGCTTGGCCCAGCACAATATTTTACAGTAAATGATCGAAAATATATAAAAGATAGAGGCTATGCATTGGAACAAAAACTTAGTTACAACACGCATGGGTTATTAAACAAACAATTGAAAGATTATGCATTACCAGAACGGCAAGCTCAAATTCCGCTGATATTTTTTAACTCTACTATTACGCTTGATGGCCGCCGCTTAAGTATTAGCACACGACCGGCTAGGTTTATGATGCGGCCTTTTTTTGATACGTCGCAACAAAACCAGGTAGATCCTGACGCTTTGGATTTTTTTTCTTTTTTTGAACAGCAAGATCCAGGCAATATTCGCATATTAACCGCTTTGCGCATGAATGCGACTTTCCCTTATGTTTTACCCAGTGTTTGGTTGCCCACAAAGCCTGTAATTGATGTGATGGACGCAGGTTTTAGAGATAATACCGGCGCTGAAACGGCTATTCGTTTTATAAATGTTTTTAGTAAATGGATGAAACAAAATTGCGGCAAGGTAGTGTTGCTACAAATTCGGGATAAAAAAGAAGGCGCTTGGGAAGACAGCACAACAAGTACGAAAGACATTTGGGATTTGATTACCACACCTGCGCTGCTTACGCAAAACAATTTATTCCGGTTTCAAGAATTTGCGCAGCATGAGGAGTTGCAATATTTTCAACAAGTGATGGGCAAACAGTTTTATAGGGTTGTCTTTCAATATGAGCCGACCAATAAAGATGCGGCCGCATCTTTAAGTTTTCACCTTACCCAACGGGAAAAAATTGACGTAAAGGCATCTTTGCAAAACAAAGAAAACACGGCTGCTTTTGAAAAGATAAAGATGTTGAATAGAAATTGAAAATGCCAGTCATTTTAAAACAAGCCTAATCACCTCATTGCCAATAATCGCATATCCCATGGTATTGGATGGAAAGCTAACAGCCTGAATCAAACCAATATGACCTATGTTGTTTGTGCCATTCCATGAATCGCCGCCATTATTCGTACAATACATGGAGCCGTAAGGCAATGCAATATCGCCGCTTGAAAAAGCACCTCTGCCAAATGCAAACCCATTTTCATCGTCAGTAAAATAAATGGCGAAAATATCGCTTGGAGAATTGGCCAACGCCGTCCATGAAGTTCCTTTATCTATCGATTTAATTATTTTGCCTTGGCCAGCCGCATAAATTGCTTTATCCGTAGCTGCAATAGCATAATATCCAAGCTTTTGTTTAGGACTTACCATTTGCCAAGTTATTCCTCCATCGCTTGTTTTTAAGACCGCATCATTTAAACTGGCGATATATCCATTTTTGTTGTCTGTAAATTTTATTTGCATAAAGCTAAGGCCCAGATCGTTCATTTTAATTTCAATCCAGCTTTTACCTCCGTTGTTTGTTGTTGCGATTATATTTCCACCAACACAAAAGCCAGTTGAATCGTTTATAAAACAAATTGAAACCAACGCTATTTTACTACTTGGCTCATAAACTGTACTCCAGGTTTGGCCACCATCGATCGTTTTTAAAATGAAACCTCCCGCAGGAGTGCAACCTGTTCCGCCGCATGAGCTTTCTCCGCCAACAGCAAAACCAATTTGGGTATTTAAAAAATATAATCCATAAATAGGTAGGTTTATATTTACGTTTAAAGACGACCAACTTTTTGCAGAATCATTCGTTTTGAAAATATCGCCTTTGTAACCAGCAATAAAACCATCTCTACCGTTCAAGAAGTAAACAGATTCAAATTGTTCCTGGATATTTGTCGGTAAAAAAGTTGTGTCGAAACAAATGCTTGATGTATTTGGGCTGGAATTGTTTTTTTTACAAGCGCCAATAATAAGTATTGCCGGTAGCAAAAAAAGAATATGTTTCATCATACAATATTTTAAGAAATGACACACATTGCTTTAATATCATTGCATAAACCCATAAAAAAACACCCGTTTCGACCGAAACGGGTGTTTTAAAACAAAATATAAAACTATTTCAGCTTCATCACATAATCGTTGCTAAGGAATTGTTTTTGAATGTCTTGCAAGTCACGCTGTATGCTGGCATCTACCAAGTTATTATTGTATTCCAGCACAAAACCACCAATCAATTCGTCTTTTACGGCGGTTTCTAATTCAACGTTTTTCATTCCTGTGCTAGATTGTAATTTAGCTACAATAGCATTTTTAACATCTTCGCTCAAAGGTTGGGCAGTAGTAAGTTTTACTGTATGAATGCCTTTAATTGCCTGATATTGTTCAACAAACGCGGTGATAATTTCAGGTAAAAATTCTTCACGGCCTTTTCTCACCAACAATTTATTGAACGATTCGGTGATAACGCCAACTTTTCCTTTTGAAATGGCATCTAAAACCGCTTGCTTTTTATCACCTTTTACAATAGGGCTGCGAAGCAGGTTCACAAAATCTTTACTGCTTTTGCAAACCGCTTGAAGGTATTGCATATCAGCATATACATTTTCCAATTGGCCTTGCTCAACCGAAAGGTCGATCAGGCTTTTTGCGTAACGGTAAGCTAAACGGGGGTTCTGCATGATAATTTGCTAATTAGCTAATTGGATAATTTGCTAATGCTTAAATTTGAAATGCGTTTTAATTAGCACATTAGCAAATTAGCACATTAGCATATTTTTTAGTTCAAGTTCACGGCGTCCGCCAATGTCTTAATATATTGTTCTTGTTCGGGTTTGTTGGCCAGTTCACGGCGAAGCACTTTTTCAGACACTTCAACCACCAATTTACCTACTGCATTTTTCACTTCGGTAAGGGCTGCCATTTTTTGGTTATTGATGGCTTGCTGGGCATCCACCATAATTTTATTGGCTTCTACTTTTGCTTGCTCTTTCGCCTCGTTTATAATTTTATCCTTGGTATCTTTTGCCTCTTTCAAGATAACGGCACGTTCTTCACGGGCTTTTGCCATCAACGCTTCGGTTTCATTTTGCATCAACGCCATTTCTGCTTTTACACGGTCGGCCAATGCCAAGCTTTCAGAAATACCAGCTTCACGTTCGGTTATGGCTTTCATAATTGGCTTCCAAGCAAACTTGCCCAACAAGAAAAGCAAAATTAAAAACGCCAATGTTGTCCAAATCACCAAGCCAATATCTGGCAATACCAAAGGATTTACTTCCAGCAACATAATTTTTATTTTAGAGTATTTAGATGTTAGTATTTAGTAGTTAGACAGAACCCGTGCTATCGTTATAAAACCAACAATTTTGAATTATCTAACGACCAACGACTAATTACTAACGACTTGAATTTTAAGAATGTACAGGCACTCCGCCCTGTGCTTTATGCCTGTACAATTTTTTGTGAAGGACAATTATTTGTTGCCCAACAAAGCTACTACCACCGCAAACAATGATACCGCTTCTACCAAGGCTGCAGCGATGATCATGTTAGTTTGGATGTCGCCAGCGGCCTCTGGTTGGCGGGCAATACCTTCTACGGCACCCTTACCAATTTGACCAATACCGATACCTGCACCGATTGCGGCCAAGCCAGCTCCAATTGCGGCAATGCTACCTACTACCATTTTGTTTTAATTTAAATTGTGATTAAAAAAATATATAAGTCAATTTATGATGTCTGATGTAATTGATGTGGTTTTGTCTAACTACTAATTACTAAGTACCAACGACTTAGTGATGGTGATCTTCTTTAATAGCCATACCAATATATAAAGCTGAAAGCATGGTGAAGATGTAAGCTTGCAAGAAGGCTACCAACAATTCTATAGCGTTGATAAACACTGCAAACGGAACAGCAACTACCGATGTAGCGACTGATTTAAAAATGAAAATCAAACAGATCAAACTCAATACCAAGATGTGACCGGCTGTCATGTTGGCGAATAACCGGATCATCAATGAAATCGGTTTAGTGAAAACGCCCAACAACTCAATTGGTGCCAAAAATATTTTCATGAAAACTGGCAAACCTGGCATCCATAAAATGTGCTTCCAGTAATATGACTTGCCGTTTACATTTACAATAATAAAAGTGATGACAGCCAAAGTCATGGTGAAAGCGATGTTGCCGGTAAGGTTTGCACCACCTGGAAAGAAAGGAATTAAACCAAACAGGTTGTTGATCAATATAAAAAAGAAAACGGTTAATAAAAACGGCATGAAAGCTACGTAGCGATTACCCATGTAAGGTTTAGCTATTTTATCGCGGATGAATAAAATAACAGGTTCAACAAAAGACTGAAAGCCTTTTGGGGCAGAATTGGTACCTGTTTTTTTATAGGCATTTGCTACAGAAACAAAAACCAGCAACAGCACCAACATGCTCAATAGCATAGAGGCCACGTTTTTGGTAATGGAAAGATTTAAGATTTTTGCAGAATTTGTTTCGTCGACATTACCGTTGGCATCAACCACCTTTATTTTTCCGGTAATTATTTTGTAGGGATAATTTCCTTGATAAACTTCCGATTCTTTGGTTGCTTCGTTTTCAAGTTTGGCAGAAGAAAAAACTTCAAATCCTTTATCGGTATGCAAAATTACAGGCAATGGTAACGAAGTATGACCCCATAAATGCCAGCTATAACCATCGCTAATATGCTCCAAGATTGTTTCGGTTACATCAAAATCGCCTTCAATTAACTTTTCTTTACCTTTTGGAACGTTTGCGGTATCAATTTGCTCTTGTTGTGCGTATGTAGGAACAACGGAAATAGCCAACACAAATATGCTGAAAGCTAATGTCAGTAACGATTTGAACATTTTTTTACCCATACCTCTTTCAATTTGGCTGCAAATATACGGGGCGGTGGACAAAATGTTAATAGTCTTTTTAAAAAGTTAGTAATAGGAAACTGTTCTTAATTTATAAAGTTGAATTTTTGAACGAATTTAGTCCTCACTTACTATCTTTTTACTTTTTAAGTTCTTGCAATATCAATAATTCAACTTTTTCTTTTGGTCGGTTAATTGCCTTTTTTGATTCAAGCAAATGCTTAAAATATAAATATTTACTGTAATTCCTTCAACTTCCGCGGTAGGTGCTACTCTATAACATTAATCAAATCCAATAATCTCCAATCCTTCAACAGTTGTTACAATATCAAGTGGATAACCGTTTGAAAGATTCAGCATTACCTATCCTTTGTTAAATTGATAACTTGAAATTTCTTTCGAATTTGCAATATTCAATTCTTCTAATGCATTTCCCAGTCTTATTTTATTTTCAAGGCTATCTTCAAGAAAAATTTCAATTGTTGGGGTAAAATACTTAGCTCCGTGAAAATATGATGCGAAATTGCCAATCAATATGTACCGTACTCTGTTTTTGTTTAAAGTATTCCACAATTCAAAAATGCCTTTATGCTTTTCTAGTGTGAATTTATAAAGTCACCAACCAATCTTTTGATAATCAAATTGTTACGGTTTTGTCTAACTACTAATTACTAACATCTAAGTACCTGTTTTTACGCTTTCACAAATTTACCTTTTTTCTCAAACTGCATTTCGTGTAATTTATAATAAGCACCGCCAAATTCCATCAATTCGTCGTGGCTACCCATTTCTTTTACTTCGCCTTTATCCAATACCAAAATATTATTAGCCTTGCGGATGGTGCTAAGGCGATGTGCAATTACAATAGCCGTTCTGCCGGCAATTAATTTGTCGATGGCATGTTGAATCAGTTGCTCACTTTCCGTATCGATGCTACTAGTGGCTTCGTCCAATATTAAAATGGAAGGATTGTACAACAAACAACGAATAAAACTAAGCAACTGACGCTGGCCAACACTTAGCGTAGCGCCGCGTTCCATCACATTATAATCGTAACCGCCAGGTAATTGCATAATAAAATCGTGTACGCCTATCAGCTTCGCGGCTTCTACCACTTGCTCTTTGCGAATATCTTCGTTTCGCAAAGTGCAGTTGTCGTAAATGCTACCGCTAAACAAAAACACATCTTGCAAAACAATTCCAACCTGGCTGCGCAACGATTCCAAAGAATAATCTTCAATCTTCTCGCCATCTATTTTTATACTGCCCTTTTGTATTTGGTACAAACGGTTCAACAATGAAATGATGGTGGTTTTGCCGCTGCCCGTGCTGCCAACAATCGCCAACGTTTGTCCTTGCTGAATTTTGAAAGACACATCTTTTAATACCCAATTATTTTCGGTGTAAGCAAACCAGGTATGGTCAAACTCCACCTCGCCATTTATTTTTTTATCGATGTTTCCAGTGTTGGGCATTTCATCGGTATTATCTAAAACGGCAAAAACCCTTTCACTACTTACCATGCCCATTTGGATAACGTTGAATTTATCGGCAATTACCCGAAGCGGCCTAAAAATCTGGTTTAAAAAAAGAATAAAAGCAATCAATTTACCCGGATCGATCTGTTTATGCGCTACCCACCAAACCAATAAACCGGTGCTTACGGCTAAAACAATTTCCACAATGGGAAAGAAAACGGAGTAAGCAAAAATAGAATCAATATTGGCATTGCGGTGTTGCTTATTAATTGCTTTGAATTTTTCCATTTCCCTGTCTTCAGCGGCATAAGCTTGCACCACTTGCATGCCCGTAAGGTGTTCCTGCACAAAAGCGTTAAGACTGGCAACCGCATTCCTTACCTTGATAAAACTCCTGTTTACAGCATTTTTAAAATAATAAGTGGCAATAAACAAGATGGGAAAAGGAATGATGCTGATGAGCGTGAGCCACGGATCTATCCAAAACATGGTGCCAAGGGTAAAAAAGATAGTAAGCAAATCGGCCACGATTGGTATTAAGCCATCACTAAAAATATCGTTGATGCTCTCAATATCGTTAATGGTGCGGGTGGTGAGTGTTCCGATCGGCGTAGTATCGAATTGTTTCAAATTTAGCCCGATTACTTTTTTGTAAACGGCTACGCGTAAATCTTTGATCACGTTTTGCCCCAGCCACGATGTTAAAAAAGAAAACCAAAAACGAACAACCGTTTCAATCAACAAGATTACAATTTGCAAAACAGAAAGGAGTACCAAAAAATAAACAATATCAAAATGGTGCGCCGCATCTGACGCCCAATTGGTAAATATTTTGTTGAGCCAATGTGGGATGTTTTTGTCGGTTCCTTTAATGCCTTTATCAACCATGTATTGGGTTAAAAGCCCACGCACAGGCGAAATAATTGCCAGTAACAACGATAAAAACAGGGAGGTAAAAAATTGCCGCCGATATGGCCGTACAAATTGAAACACCCTTGCCAATAATTTTATATCGAATGATTTTTTCTTTTTTTTGTCGGCCATAATCTTGGCAAAGGTAAGGCTGTGTTTTGTTCACAGCGGGATGCTTCCAGTTTTTGTGACTTAGGGAAACTAAATGGTTATTTGTGTAAAAATTATACGTATTGGATATAATTTAATTTGGTTTTATTAATTAACCCTTACTTTGTAAACTTTAACCTCCATTATTGTTAGCATTGCTTCACTCATTTAAAACATATTTTATTTAGCCAGATGCTACACCACAAGTGTCTGACAATCAATTTAAAATAATGAACAGTCTAAAAACCAAAAGCTTGCTGCTGGCGCTTTTTCTTGCGCCATTTTTTTCGTTTGCCAATTTTTATTATGTAAATGATGCTAATTTAAGTGGCGATGTTTATTCCACCGCCATCGGTAATGATGCAAATGCTGGCACTACATCTGCGCCTTTTGCTACTGTAAATTTTGCCTTATCGGTTGCGGTAGATGGTGATGTTATTTATATTGATGCAGGTAATTACGTTGTAAATAATACAATAGTGGTAAACAAAGCAGTAAATATTTACGGCCCCAATATGAACCTTAGCGGTTACGACGCTGGCCGTACAACCGAGGCCGTATTGGATTTTAGTACGAACCCGACCAGCAACCTTTCTGACTTTTACATTACCGCAACAACTGGTGCAGTGGCAATAAAAGGCATTACCCTGCGTGATGATGTTTCAACCCTCGGCTCGGTATTTAACCGGAACGGGATAACCATGCAAGCTGTTAGTACATTCAACTTTCTTATACAAAACAATATTTTTGAACGCAACAATACCAACCTTAATGCTAATACCAAAAACAGCCTGATTTATGCTGTTTATATTTATCCTTCTATTCCCATAACGGTCGATAACAATTATTTTCACGGTCTATCTTCCAGCGGCCTGTTCAATAATTCATCGTGGCGAAGCGGTATTTGGGTGAACCAACCAAATTATGCGGTAACAATAAGCAACAATCATTTCTTAAATATGAGAGCCGGCATAAACTTGTACCTTAATCCTTTGCTAAATGTTTTTGGTAATGATATTAATTTAGGCACAACAGGTACCACTGGCATTTCAACAGATGGAAGCAGTGCAGGCACAGCTTATACATTAGTGTCAAACAATTTTTCGGGTTACGGAATTTATATAGGTCTTGTCAATAATTTTTCGCCGGCGTTTGTGATGGATGCAACCACCAATACATTTAATGGCAAAGTATTTTCATCCCTTAGCCAAGCTGATGGGCTTGCGGTTGAAGCATCGTTAAAGCATGCAAACATGACCGGCTTAAATGGGTTTATAAAAATAAAACCGGGCAATGTTTATGTTACGCCATTGGCAAACGGAGATAATGCCAAATTCATACAAAAAACAATCGACAATTTTGCGCAAACAGGCGATACGGTAAACATCGGCACTTTTGATGGCTCCCTTGGAACCTTCAAGGAAAATTTATTGGTCAATAAATCTGTTACTTTATTGGGCCAAGGACAAACAACGGTTACTATTTCTCCTGCCACATCTAACCCAAATTGTAGCGGCGGCGGAACCGGATCTTTATGTACCGGCGGCACAGCGGCTAGTAGCGTAATTTTAGTGCAAGCCAGCAATGTATCCGTTAAAAATTTAACCGTTGATGGTGATAACACCGCGTTGACTAGCGGGCAAGTATTTGGCGGAGCCGATATAGATGCCCGCAACGGCATAATTACAGATAACAGTACCGGATTAATTTACGATAATCTTTTAGTGGATAACGTAACCGTAAAAAACATTTTTTTAAGGGGAATATACGCTTCAAGCGAGGGCAGTTTTACTTTTAGCAACAATAACGTTACTAATGTGCAGGCCGATGCGGCATCAATCGGTATGTTTAATTTTGGCGGTGCCGGCGCTTTTACAAACAATACAGTGAGCAATACCAACGACGCCATCTCTTCTAACTGGAGTAAAGGAAGCACGTATTCGGGAAACATTGTTACCAACTCGGGCAGCGGCATACATACCGATAATAACGGCGGCTTAGGCGGTATTGCAGATGTTATCCAAAACAATAATATTAGCAATAGTCCCACAGGTGGGCTTGGTATTTTTGTTTTTGCGCCTTATGTGGCCACTTCAATAGATGGGAATACCGTTACCAACGTAGAAACGGGGTTGGCAAATTTTGGCCAAAACGCGATAGCAACGCCAATATTTACCCGCAATACCGTTGATGCGCAAAACAAAGCAAATTCAATCGGCATACTTCAAACTACCGACCAGCTTGGCTTTGGCAGTAATAACGTGTCGGGCAGTTACACCAATAATTATATTGAAAATAATAACACCGGCATTTCAGTTGTTTACCAAACTGGTTTTACTAACAATATAACCGTAAACTACAATTATATTACAGGTAATACCATAGGCGTGGCATTTACCCAGAGCGGCATGCTTATCAATAATTTTGATTGTAATTGGTGGAGTGTTGTGCCGCAAGCTGCCGTAGCTGATGCAATAGCAGCGCCGGTTACCTACACCACTTGGCTTTCAACCGGCACCGATAGTGACCCTGCTACAGTGGGTTTTCAACCAGTTTCCGGTGCTTGCAACCAAGTGCTTCCTGTTACTTTTGCCAGCCCTTTTGTTGGCACAAAACAAGCCGATGCCAATAAATTGCAATGGGCAGTGGTTGACGATAATCTTTTATATTTTGAACTACAAAAAAGTAACAACGGAGTCGACTTTACCAAAATAGCAACAATTTACCCAACGCCTGCCAATAATTATAGTTATTTCGATAATATGGCTACCAATAGTTTGCAAGATTATTACCGGCTTAAAATTGTTGAACGATCAGGTGACTTAAGTTATTCCAATATAGTGTTGCTTGCTACAGTGGCTGGTTTGCATAGCATTGTAAAGCCTTCTCCATTTACAAATACTGTAACTATTTTGCCTTCTTCCCAGTTTAAAGCTACAATAAACATAGCCATGTATAATAATTTGGGCGAATTGGTTGAATCTAAAGCTATTACCAATTTTCGTAGTGGCGATGCAATTGTGTTAAATAAGCTAGGCCGCTTATCGGCAGGCATTTACAATATTATTTTGGAGGATGGAGTAAATAAAGAGCGAACAAGCATCATAAAATAAATAAACGTGAATATAGACTCGCAATGTTTTGACGGTTCACTTTTTCTCGTTTTACTGAAAAATAAACTTGCAAACGGGTTTTCCACATCGTATATTTATAAGTGAAAGACTGCGTACGATATTTTTATTGTAAAACCTATGAATTATGAAGATGGATGCCGAACAAACTAGATTGAGCCAACCAAAATGGCTTACCATTTTTAGGGTGCTTTTGGGATTGATCCTTTTTGTGAAAGGATTTTTATTTATACAAAATACCGCTCAACTGGAATTGCTGGTGCAACAAAGCAGGATGTTCGATAAAAGTTCGCATTTGATTGCTTTTCTTATTCCTTGGGTGCATTTGCTGGGCGGTTTTTTAATTACAGTTGGTTTGTTTACCCGCTGGGCTGCTTTGGCACAATTACCAATATTAATTGGCGCCATCTTTTTTGTAAACGCAACAGGTGGCATGCACATCAGCAATCCCGAACTGGTTCTTTCAATCGTAGTGTTAGTTTTGGTACTTGTTTTTATAGTAAAAGGAAGCGGCGTGGTTTCTGCCGACGAATATTTTAGGAGTTATTATAAAGCAGGAACCGAAAAAGGAACTACCGAAAAATTGTTCAACTAAAATATGGATGGCGGATGGCGGTTGATGGATGGCAGATTTGAAAGCAAGTGCCTAATCGACATCTGCCCACTCCTAATCTGCGAACCGCCAACTTATTCCCCTGTATTATTTTCCGCCGCTTTTTTATACGCTTTAATAAAAATAGCGCCTAAATTTTGGTGCGGAAAAATATAATCGTCATAGCCTTCTACTTTATCCTTTTCGCTTGTTTTTGCCCGAACGGCTTTATCTACCGCATCTTTCATCACAATCCAGCGTAGATCATGGCCTTTTTCCAGCTCATCTATTGTGTACTCAATCAATGCATTATTAATGGTGCCAAACCCTGTTTGTTTACTGCCGATTATAGAAGCATCAGGACAAGTTGTAAGTATATCACGAAGGTTGTGGTAAGCGCCACAACTTCCCAAAATGGCAACTTTGGTACTTGGGTTTAACTTTTTAATGGTTGAACTTAAAAAATAACTATGGCCGCGGTGTACAGTAATGGCGGGTTCATAATTGTGCGCATCCATCCAATTGTTTAAGCTATCCTGTGCAATTTCGTCCAATCCTTGGTTTTCATCCAGCGCCCTGTTTGCAAACATTACAAAAGGCACTTTTGTGCCAACGCTGGTATATTGATAGAACCATGGCGTCTTAAAACTTTTCCAATTCTTATTTTCAAATTTGCCGGTGTAGCTAGCAAAGTTGCCCATGCCATCCTTATCACCATAAAAATACATTTGCATCACAATGCGGCCAGCCTTGTCTTTCAAATAATCATTTTTTACTTCGTAAACCGGTAAAATACCAAGGTCTTCGCTTAAATTAATGTGGTTGCTGCTGTCGGCACTTTCCATTAACAGTTTTTCTATCCGATAAATGGTAGTTCCTTTTTTATCACCCATTAATTGAGAATGCCCAAGACTGCTTGAAATATGGTTCAACATCAAATCTTTTAATTCCTTTTTTTTGATGCTCGAATACGCATTTGCCACATCTACTGCATCTTCAATATCGTCGTCATCCTTTCCTTTTTCAAGGTTCCCTACGAAATTTATCATTAAAGCAGTGGCATTTTGTTTGGTCATCTTGCTTAAAAAATCATCGAGCGTATTATAATTGGCCGCCAGCGTAATAAATTTTTTGTATCGATCATTTGCAACCATGTCCAACAAACTATCAGCACTTTGGGCAGGCGTATGCGGCCAAATACGCTTGTACACACCAAGATAACTACTGGTATAAATATCCAGTTCGCCCATTACGGCAACATAATACAATTCTTGCGGGGATAAATTTTCGATTGATTTAAAACGCACTGCATCCGGAGATTCATGCAAGCCATTAATGGTGGTGATATATGTTTCAACCGCTTTTTTTTGCAGCATGGAAGTAAGCGCATCCCAAACCACGGCCGTATCGCCTTTGGCGGCACGGGCGGCATAATCAATCTCTGTTTTTACCAACAAGCTATAATAGGCATCAGGATCGTCCATCATCTTTTTGATGCCGGTTTTGGTCATTTTGCCCGATAAAATATTATCCAAAAAAGGAAAATACAATCGGCCGCTTTTGTCTTCGGCCAAATCGCAAATTTGTTTAATAGCAAAATCATTGCTGCGGTGGATGCGTTGCCCTAACCTTGTATTGGTAGCTTGGGCGTAGTTATATAATTCTTCTGGTTTCTTTTTTACGGCGATTGATAACAAACTATCAGTAAAAGGCAAATCTGGGTTTAAACTAAGCGTTTGCATTAACCTATCTGGTCTTTCTTGTATCGATTTTAATATAATATTATTCCTGGCTTCGGGAATGCCGGCATTTTCATTAAAACTGATGCCCCTAATAGCAACCGAACCAACGTCACTCGGGTGTTTAAAAATAACTTGGGCAATCGATTTATGCTCCCTATCCAAAGCAAAACATTCCTCCCATGTTTTTAGCACGTCAGGAAATTGCGTGAGTTTTAACCTTCTGGAACGGTAGGCCACAATAAAATTATCGATCATTTCCGTAATGCCACGCAGGTAAGCTAATTTTTGGTTGTTGGTAAAAGCAGTATCCAATTCAATGCCTTTTTGCAGCGCATCAACCTTTGTGGTAGCCGCATAAGTCAGCAATAAATTAATATCGGGGTTGCTGCTACCACGCAGTTCACCATCAGCAATCCCATCAACCGCCAATAGCCTTTTTTGGGCGTCATCTATCTTATAATCAACATATTGTAAAGCAATTGGCACGGTGTAAGTTTCTGGCTGGGCGTGTAAAAAAAGATGGGTAATAAATATGGAAAAGATACTAACAACTAACTTTTTCTTCATGTTCATCTGGTATTAACGCTGCAAATTACGCAGGCTTTTGTAAAGAAGTTTCCAAAAATGTGTGGAAAGATTACATTGTTGCCTGATAGTTAACAATTTAATAATTGCCTAAACAACCATTTACTCGCAGGTACACGGTTATTTTTGTGTAAAGTAATTGTTAACATGGACATCAAAGCAACCATTCTTGTGGCAGACGACGAGCCAGATATTTTGGAAATCATTCAATACAATCTCCAAAAAGAAGGGTATAAAGTATTTACGGCTACCAATGGCGAACAAGCTTTGGAATTAGCAAAAGAGTTGCACCCGCAATTAATTATTTTGGATGTGATGATGCCGCACAAAACCGGTATTGAAGTGTGTCAAATGCTACGGTCAATGCCAGCGTTTCGAGATACGTTGATTATTTTCTTAACGGCTTTAAGTGATGAAAATAGCCACATTAAAGGTTTTGAAAGTGGGGCAGACGATTATGTAAGCAAACCGGTGAGCCCTAAAGTATTAACCAGCCGAGTGAATGCACTATTTAGGCGCATGCCCAAAAATGAAAGTGAAGGCGAAAAAACCTTAAACATCGGCAATATTTCAATTGACCCCGAAAAGTTTATGGTAACTATAAACGGCGAGGATGTGGTGTTGGCGAAAAAAGAATTTGAATTACTTTATTTGCTTGCATCCCGCCCAGGCCGCGTTTTTTTGCGCAACGAAATATTGAATATGGTTTGGGGAACCGATGTAATTGTTGGTGACCGAACCATTGATGTACACATACGAAAAATACGCCAAAAACTAGGCGTAGATTGCGTTACAACGGTAAAAGGAGTTGGGTATAAATTTGAAATGTAGCCGAGTAATTGGGTAAATAGGTAACTGAGTAATTATGTTTTTCAAGCTAATTACTCAGTTACCTATTTACCCAATTACTTAGGTTGAAAACCGAATTATTCCCCGACTACCAACCTAAATCCATTCCCATGAATATTCACGATTTCGATGGATTCGTCGTCTTTTAAATATTTGCGCAGCTTAGCAATATAAACATCCATGCTACGGCCGTTAAAGTAAGTATCGCTACCCCAAATTTTCTTCAACGCTTTTTCCCTTGGCAACAAATCGTTTTTGTTTTCGGCCAACAATTTCAACAATTCGTTTTCTTTTGGAGAAAGCGTTTGGTTTTTACCATCTATAGCTAATACACGCAATTTTGGGTTAAAATGGAATTTACCCAAATCAAACTGCATATTTTCTGATTCCCTATTAATTTCTTCGTTGCGCTTAAGGATAGCTTTTATTTTGTGCAACAAAACTTCACTATCAAAAGGCTTGGTAATATAATCATCGGCACCCAATTTGTAACCGTTAATGATGTCTTCCTTCATTGTTTTTGCACTTAAAAAGAATAACGGCATGTCGGGATCAACATCACGTATTTCTTCCGCCAAAGCAAAACCGTCCATGTGCGGCATCATCACATCCAGCAAGCAGATGTCGAATTTTTGGCGTTGGAAGGCAGCCAAACCCAAACGGCCGTCACGTTCCAAGGTCACATCATAATCGTTCAATTCCAAATAATTTTTAAGCACCATGCCTAAATTGGTATCGTCTTCACAAAGCAGCACTTTGTATTTTTTTGTGTCCATGTTTTTGTTTTTACAAATAAAGATAATGATTACCAGTACAATGTAACAATCGCTGAAATTGTTTGTTAATGTTAAGGATTTTCCATTGAAACGTTTAAAATTTTTATAAAAATAAAATTGTAAGGCATGTTTCTTTAACTTGAATTGAAAAAGGGATCAATAAGCAAGCTATTTGATTCGATAATTAACATCATACGGATGTTTTAAATGGATAAAACTGTAAAAGCACATTTTGTTTAACAATCATTTCCATAAATTCGTACCAATGGAAGTAACCGTTCCCGAAATAAAAAAATATACCCTTACTGAAGAGCAGGAAAAAAAGGAAATTCTTCGCCATTATGGTGCGCTGTTGCGTGTGCTAAAGCCCAAATTGAAATCTGGCGACCGCGAATTGGTGCGCCGTGCTTTTGAAATAGCTGCCGATGCCCACAAAACCATGCGCCGCAAAAGTGGCGAGCCATATATTTTGCATCCGTTGGCCGTGGCCATGATTTGTGTGGAAGAAATTGGACTGGGTGTACGTAGCACCATTTGCGCCTTGTTGCACGATACGGTGGAAGATACAGACATTACATTGGAAGATGTGCAGCGGGAATTTGGGCCAGAAATAGCCAAGATTGTGGATGGGCTTACAAAAATATCGAACGTAATAGACACCAACACTAGCCAGCAAGCAGATAATTTTAAAAAAATATTGCTGACCCTTACCGATGATCCGAGGGTGATTTTGATAAAACTTGCCGACCGCCTCCACAACATGCGCACCATGGACAGCATGAAGCGGGAAAAGCAGTTAAAAATAGCCAGCGAAACCGTTTATGTGTATGCGCCTTTGGCACACCGCATGGGGCTATACAATATAAAAACCGAGCTGGAAGACTTGTGCATGAAGTATTTGGAGCCCGATGCGTACAAAGATATTGCCCAAAAACTAAGCGAAACCAAACGTGAACGCACTCGTTTCATCAACGATTTTATCCGCCCGATAAAAGATAAATTAACTGCCGAAGGTTTTGATTTTGAGATTTATGGCAGGCCAAAAAGCATCCATTCCATCTGGAATAAAATAAAAAAGAAAGGCGTAAGTTTTGAAGAAGTGTATGATTTGTTTGCGATTAGGGTTATTTTAAATTCTCCGCCCGAAAGCGAAAAAGCCGATTGCTGGCGGGTGTACAGCATTATTACCAGCGAATATCAAAGCAGCACCGAACGCCTTCGGGATTGGATCAGCCGCCCCAAAAGCAATGGCTACGAAGCTTTGCACACTACAGTAATGAGCCAATCGGGCAAATGGGTAGAAGTGCAGATACGCACCAAACGCATGAACGAAATTGCAGAAAAAGGTTTGGCGGCGCATTGGAAATACAAAGAGGGAACAAACGACGAAGACCGTTTTGACCGCTGGTTCAGGCAAATTAGGGATGTGTTGAGCAATCAAGAAACCGATAGCGTCGATTTTTTGAACGATTTTAAAACCAGTTTTTTAACCGAAGATATTTATGTGTACACGCCCAAGGGCGATGTAAAAATGCTACCAACGGGCAGTTCGGCATTGGATTTCGCGTTTTCTATCCACACAGCAATTGGGGTAAAAACCATTGGTGCCAAGGTGAACCACAAACTGGTGCCGATAAGCCACAAGCTGCGCAGCGGCGACCAAATTGAAATAATTACCAGCAACAAGCAAAAGCCAAGCGAAGATTGGCTGCACCATGTGGTAACCGCCAAAGCAAAAGCTAGAATAAAAGATGCGCTGAAGGACGAAAAAAGAAAGATTGCGGAAGATGGAAAATATACGCTGCAACGCAAATTAGAAGCAATGGGCGCAGCATTTAGCCAAGAAAATATTGACGAGGTGGTGACATTTTACAAATTGCCGTCGCCGCTTGACTTGTATTACAATATTGCCGTTCAAGTTATAGACCTGAAGGAACTGAAAGATTTTAAAACCTATGGCGACAGACTTGAATATCCAAAGCCGGAAAAGAAAATTGTTGAAGTAAAGTTTGACCCTACCCAGCACAAGCCGCAAACCCCGGCCAAAGATGCGGAGCTAATAATTTTTGGCGAAAGCAGCAACCAGATAAAATATACGCTGGCCAGTTGTTGTAAACCAATTCCGGGCGATGTGGTTTTTGGATTTGTAACCACAGGCGAAGGGTTAAAAATCCATCGCACCAATTGCCCCAATGCGGCAAGATTGATGGCCAATTACGGCCACAGGATTGTTAAAACCAAATGGGCCAAAAACAAAGAAATTTCTTTTCTTACCGGCATCCGGATTATTGGCATGGACGATGTGGGCGTTATCAATAAAATTACCAACGTCATCAGCGGCGAACTGAAAATAAATATTAATGCGCTTACCATTGAAAGCGGAGATGGTTTGTTTGAAGGCATTATAAAAGTATATGTGCACGATAAAGAAGAATTAGAAACCTTGGTGCAACGCTTGAAAGAACTGAAGGGCATTGATACCGTTGATAGGTTTGAAACAGAAGAAAAGAGTTGAATGGATAATTGATAATGGATAATTGATAATGAAAGCGAAGCAGTTTTTCAGCTTTTAATTTTTACTTTTTAATTTTGAATTGGTTTAATGTTACAACCCAGCACATTTAAGTTTTTGAAAGAATTGGCCAACCACAATGTAAAAGAATGGTTTGATGCAAACCGTAGTAAATATGACATTGCCAAAGAAGATGTGGTGGCCTTGGTAGACGAATTGATTAAACAACATAGTAAAGTTGATCCATCTATTGCGGAGCAAGAAGGCAAAAAATGCGTGATGCGTATTAACCGAGACATCCGTTTTTCAAAAGATAAAACGCCTTACAAAACCAATTTTGGGATCGGCATAAATAAAGGCGGACGGAAAAGTATGCTAGCTGGTTATTATATCCATTTTCAGCCAGGACAAAGTTTTGTGGCCGGCGGCATTTGGATGCCCGAAGCGGCGGACCTGAAAAAAATACGCCAAGAAATCGATTATAATTTTCCTGAGTTTGAAAAGATTGTCACCAATAAAAAGTTCATTTCAGAAACTGGCGGACTTACCCAAAACGAAGGTATTTTAAGCCGACCACCAAAAGGTTACGAAGCCGACAATCCCGCTATTGAATATTTAAAATTGAAAAGTTTTATTGCCACCAAAAGCTTTACCGACGAGGAAGTTTGTGAAAAAGATTTTGTAAAAAAGGCAACTGCAGTAATGGCCATGTTGCAGCCGTTATTGGATTTTTTGAATAGAGGCTTGGAAGAGTAAATAACGAACGACAAAAATTTTTACCGCAGATTTTAATTGATTTTAAAACCGCAGATAAAAAGATTTGTAAAATCTCCTAAAATCTGCGCTGTTTCAATCTTTTAAATCTACGGGTAACTTGCTTTGTTTACACATTAGGAAAGGTTAAATGAAAAGATCTTCATTTATTCTTCTCCCAAAAAGATTTTACACTTTCCGTCATCTCCAACTCCTTTCCAAACTTCATATCCTGAACTGGCGTTAATGCTTTGATTTGCAAGGGGATATGGCCGCTCCAAACGTCATACAATTTATCTTCATCACCTTGCGGACCTCCGCCACGCACTTTGGCCGAAGCTTTTTCAATGGTGAATTTAATAACCATCGTTGCTTTCAATTCATTTTCACTACCAACCGGCACTTCATCCCATCTGCCTTTTATAATATTTTCGGTGATGGTTTTCAGTGCGTCCATCCGTTCAGCATCATTGTCAACCAGTTCAGCTTTGCCAAACAAAACAACCGACCTATAATTGGCCGATGTGTCAAACAATGATTTTGCTAGTACAATTCCATCCAAATGCGTAACAGAAATACAAACCGTTTGACCATCAAGCAGTTGGTTCATCATAAAATTCTTGGCCGAACCATGGATAAAAATAAAATCGTCTTTCCTGCCATAAGCGGTTGGCAACATCATGGTTTGACCATTGTGCTGAAACGCAATATGGCATAAAAACCCGGCATTTAAAATATCATAAACCGCCTGCTCGGTGTTTACTGCCCGTTTTGCGCCCCTTACAATTTTATTAAATTCCATGGAGAATTGGAATGGTTGAAGTAATTAGGATGTATTGCCACAGATTCACAGAAAAAACAAACATATTTTAATAATGCTGAAATAAAATACACGCATTAATCTGCGTTTCTGTGAATCTGTGGCAATTATTTATTAAAGCATATTTTTCGAACTCAGATACTCCGCAATCTGCACCGCATTTGTTGCGGCACCTTTGCGTAAATTGTCGCTTACCACCCAGCAATTCAAGGTGTTAGCTTGTGTTTCGTCGCGGCGGATGCGGCCAACAAAAGTGTCGTCTTTATCATGCGCAAATTTTGGCATTGGGTAAATGCCGTTTGCAGGGTCATCTTGCAAAACCACGCCAGGTGCGCTGCTTAAAATGCTACGCACTTCGGCCAAATCAAAATCGTTTTCAAATTCAATGTTCAACGCCTCGCTGTGGCCGCCCATTACCGGCACACGCACGGTGGTAGCCGTAACTTTCACACTGTCATCACCCAATATTTTTTTGGTTTCGTTCACCATTTTCATTTCTTCTTTGGTGTAACCGTTGTCCAAAAACACATCGATTTGAGGAATCAAGTTCAAGTCGATTTCATATTTGTAAGCCATTTCGCCTTGCACACCATTACGTTCGTTCATTAGTTGGTCAACTGCTTTTTTACCAGTGCCGGTAACGCTTTGGTAAGTGCTAACTACTACTCTTTTAATACCATATTTTTTATGCAAAGGTTCTAACACCAACACCATTTGTATGGTTGAACAGTTAGGATTGGCAATAATTTTATCTTCGGTTGTTAACACATGGGCATTCACTTCTGGCACCACCAATTTCTTGGTTGGGTCCATGCGCCATGCGCTGCTATTGTCAATTACGGTGATGCCGGCGGCTGCAAATTTTGGTGCCCATTCGGTTGAAGTTCCACCACCAGCGGAGAAAATGGCCACGGCTGGTTTGGCAGCAATACCATCGTCCATGCTTACCACTTTGTATTTCACGCCTTTAAATTCCACTTCCTTTCCCACACTGCGTTCGCTGGCAACAGGCACTAATTCTGTTACTGGAAAATTACGTTCGGCCAACACTTGCAACATTTTGGTGCCTACCAATCCGGTGGCGCCTACTACGGCTACTTTCATTGTTTGTTCCCCCCAGGTTTCTCTCGTCGGTGCGAAAGATTTTTTATGATTGATGAAATAAAAAAAGGCCCTCCGATTAGGGAGGGCCTCACTTATGTTGGAATATTATACCACGCAGCGATGACACCCCCTATGGGATGATCTTCTTTATGCGTTTTGTAATATTTGTATTTTTCATTTGCGCTGCGAATATAGGGTAGGATTGAATTTGAGCAAAATTTTTTTAGCTAGCAGTTTTGAGCCCTTGCTTTGATTTTTGGCTAATAGCTCATGGCTAACAGCTAATAGCTAGACTTGGGCGCCTTATCCGGCTGTCTGTAGTACTCCGCAGCCGCAATTCACTCATTCAAATTATCCATTAATTATGCGGCTTTACGGGGTACTACTGCCCATCCGGGGCGCACGGTCACACCTGTCCTTTCTTCTATCAAAAAGGCTTTAAATCAATTGCTTAAATAAAAATAATTAGGCAAGTAGTTTAATTTCTTTATTTTTCCGTTTTAAGATCAAACATTTCATAAAGCAAATGTCGCGGTACGAATTTTATAAAAACATTAGAATTAATAGCACGCATGAAGTATTCAATTTTGTTAGTACTGGCAAAAAAGGAGAAGTTATTAAACGAGTAATATTTGGCTTGATTGAGGTACCAAATATGTATAATTTGGCCTTTGGTGACGTCCAAGAAGATGGCAGCATCGACGATATTAGCATTTCCAATAACAAGGACATGGAAAAAATTTTGGCAACCATTGGAAGAATAGTAGAACTATTTTTTGATAGACATCCCCAAAGCACTGTGTTTTTTATGGGCAGCACAAACGCAAGAACAAGATTATAAAGAATGGCAATTGGTAATAACTGGGGCGAACTTAGCAAAATTTATAGCTTAATGTAGTTTTACAAGATGGTAGCATTATGCCTTTTAAACAAGCATTGCTTGCGAAGCATTTCTTATTAAGAAACAAGTAGTAAATTTGAAAAATGAAAAATGAAAAAGCAACGTTGAGAGAACAATTTTTTTCAGGTATCAATATTACAATTGACCCTTCTTTGGACAATGTAAGCAGAAAGGGTACGGAAAAAAAAATAGCAGAAGCCAAAAGGATTCTTGCTAAAGTAAAATTGCATGAAACTGCTTTAGCAGAAAAAAATGCAACCGAAACGATTCTTTAAACATCTAACAGAATTTATTAACTAAATATCAGCTTGCACTAATAAAAGTTCATTCAAACAATTACACCCATCGTCATGAAAGTCACACGTAAATTCTTTTTGTTTTTCGGCTTCGTTTTTACAACAATCTTCGCTTCGGCCCAAAACCGTTACGATATTGTCATCGACGAAATAATGGCCGACCCGACGCCGCAAATTGGCCTGCCAAACAGCGAATGGATTGAACTTCGAAACACAACCGGCGCAACTATCAACTTGGCAGGTTGGCGTGTGGGCGATGCTTCGGGAATTAGTGGTGCCATGCCTTCTTTCAATTTGCTGCCCGATAGTTGCATCGTTATTAGCACATCTTCGGCTATTTCTGGTCTTGCGGTTTTTGGCAACACCATCAGCGTTACTTCTTTTCCATCTTTGGATAATAACGGCGAACAAATTTTTCTGCGTGCACCTTCCGGAAAAATTATCCACGCAGTGGAATACAATAGTGATTGGTATAAAAACACCATAAAAGCCAATGGTGGCTGGACCTTGGAAATGATAGACACTAAAAACCCATGCAGCGGCGCCAGCAATTGGACGGCCAGCGTTGACCCAAAAGGCGGAACGCCCGGAAAGAAAAATTCAGTTGACGGCATTAATAAAGACGTGACCTCCCCAAGATTGCTGCGTGCTTTTTGCACCGATGCCACAACCGCAACGCTTGTTTTTGATGAACCACTCGACAGCTTGAAAGCCGCTACAGTACTTAATTACAGCATCGGCAATAATATTGGCACGCCAATATCTGCAATTTGCAACAGCCCATTATTTAACACGGTTGATATAAAAATAGCAGGAATTTTTTCTGCCAATGCAGTTTACAATATCGTTGCCAACAACCTTACCGATTGCGCCGGAACCCAAATCAACAGTTTTAATCAATGCAAAATTGGCTTGGCAACCACCGCCGATAGCATGGACGTAGTAGTGAACGAAATACTTTTCAACCCAAAACCTTTTGGTGTAGATTATGTGGAATTCTACAACCAGAGCAATAAAATCATCGATTTAAAAACATTGATTTTAGCCAACCGAAGCAGCACTACGAACGTTATTGGTTCGTTGCAAGCATTAAACGCAAACCATTATAATTTATATCCGGGAGATTTTATAGTGGCCACATCGGACGCATCGATTGTGCAAAGCCAATATTTGGCAAAAAATCCAGATGCGTTTGCTCAAATTACGATGCCATCTTTTCCAAATGATAAAGGCAGTGCTGTTCTTTTAAACAATGCGGGAAAAATTATAGACGAACTGGATTATTCAGAAAAATGGCATTTCGCTTTGGTTGATAATGACGAAGGGATCGCTTTGGAACGAATTGATTATAGCAAACCTACCAACGACCCCAACAATTGGACAAGCGCCGCTTCGTCGGTTGGTTTTGGCACGCCAACATATCAAAATTCACAATTTAAGGCCGATGTTCAAGCACAAGGACAGATTACCGTTTCTCCCAAAGTTTTTAGTCCTGACAATGATGGTTTTAATGATTTTGCACTTATTAATTTTACCTTTCCCGAAGCTGGTTACGTTGCTAATATCACCATTTTCGATGCTTCGGGGCGGCCAATTAGATTCCTTCAAAAGAATGCTACTTGCGCTGCAACAGGTATTTTTAAATGGGATGGGTTGAACGATAAACAACAAAAAGTTCCAGTTGGCCCATACATTATTTACACAGAAATTTTTAACTTAAATGGGCAAGTGAAAAATTTTAAGAACTCGGTGGTGGTGGCGAGGCGGTTTTAATTATCGATCATTTTTGAATTGTTTTAAATGAGTTATTAATATTGTTTTAGTAAATATTCTTATTCTATTTAACTTCGTCACTATACCCTAAACACCTGCTTAATGAGAAGGATTCTTTTCACGCTTATTTTAATTATTGATGTTTGCTCCGCACAAACAAATTCAATAGATATAGGTTCTACCCAGCAAACGATTTCGCCCGGCACTACTTTCAATCCGTGGACAGTTACTGCCATGTCGAATGAAATGCTAAATGCGCTTTGTTATGAAAATACTACGGGATCGCAAGGCCCAACACCGGGTAAAGTATCCGTTCCTCCAGTTAATATTGGCCAAGCTGCTCTAATTAAAGTAACATCGCCATATACCTATTTAAGTTGTTTTCCATATAACACCATTTATACTGTAAAGCCCCCTTCGCAACCAACAAGTGGTAATTTTGATTATTCCATGAACATTAGGCGGCAATTTTACATCTGCAGCAATAACCCATCGGAAAGCATAACGTTTAATTTTAATGCTATATGCGATGATGCAGTTGATAGTATTGTAATAGACGCAACTAGTGCCAATCCTATTAGATTGTTGACTGTAATGACGAAAACAGTAGGTACTGGAAGCCCGTTAAATTTGAATAAAACAGTAAGTTTAACGCCCGGCCTGCATACAATAGACATTCTTTGTGCTGATTGGCAAGATCCGATTGGAGGAGTCTATTATCCAATAACGGTTAATGGACAACAGGCACAATATCAATGGAATCCATTTGGCGTAGCCATTATTGGAACTATATCTTCTTCCAATTATGTTTTACTTAATAGCAATCCGCCTGTTACTGTCGCTGGCATTACTGGAGATACAAGCACATGCGTTGGTAGTTCAACCGCTTTATCAAACACCACAACCGGAGGTTCTTGGTCTTCTTCAAACACAAATGTTGCAACTATTTCGCAAACTGGGGTTCTAACTGGTGTTTCCCAAGGCAGTGTCATAATAACTTATGCTGTTGGCCAGGGGGCATGTGCCAATAGTGTAAAATTGAATGTGAATATTACTAATTGTAATCTTACTTGCAACAATTGGTTGAATACTATTGCAGCCCCTTCTTCTATTACGATCGGCAATTTAGGTGTGGCCGGAAATCAGCTTACCGTGGAAGCCGAATTTAATTCTACTCTACCAACCCAAACCACAGGGTATGACGCTGCTTTGGTTTCAAAACACTCAAGTCCTTCGGATTGTAATTTTGTTTTAAGAACTGATGTGGCACAACTGGCTACCAGCAACGGATTAGTAACACTTTTTTCTCCTTGTGCATTTCAGCCGAAAAAAACATATCATGTGGCAATGGTTTATGACGGCAAAACGTTAAAATATTATAGGGATGGGTTTTTGTTAGCTTCGGCTGCATGCTCTGGCAACTTGGTTGTCAATAGTTTACCTACTACAATTGCAGAAAAAGCAGGTGGTTCGGGTTCTGAACAATTATATGGATACATTAATGAAGTTCGTATTTGGAACGTAGCCCGAACACAGGCGCAGCTGCAAGCAAATATGAATTCTTCATTGCCAACCCCAACAACCCAAACTGGTTTATTAGGTTATTATACCTTTGGAAACTTAACAAACAGACAGGGCAATGCGACCTTTAATGGCACAATTAAAGGAAATGCGATGGTTAATGCAACAAATCCCAATTGTGCTTTTGTTGCTGACTCATGCTGCGCAGCCACAGCAACAACTATTGATACCGCCATCTGTCAAGGACAAACTTTCTTAGGCCATGCTGTTACTGGAACTTACATTGACACATTAACTAATGTTACTGGGTGCGATAGTATTGTTACAACACATCTTACTATATTACCAATAAATGTTAGCGCTGGTAATGACACTTCCGTTTGTAAAAAAACTACCTTTTTATTACATGGTTCAGGCACCAACATCTCAACATTTGCTTGGACACCTAAAATGTTTTTAAACGATAGCACATTACAAAGCCCCAGCGCTGTCATCGATAGTACCGTTACATTTTATGTTACAGCAAAAAATACGGCGGGCTGTTCCGCTCAAGATTCGGTTAAAATAAATACATATCTTTCGCCCATATTCACAGTTTCCACTAATCAAACAACGTGTACTACTACACCTGTGCAGCTAAATGCAAGTGGAGGTGATAGTTATTTGTGGACCCCCTCACAACTTGTGAGTAATCCTAATATTCCTAATCCACTAACTAATAGCGACACCACAACAACCTACAGCGTACTTATAAAAGAATCAACTTGCAATAATTCTTCTACACTTATAACAACAGTAACAATAGTACCTACCATAAAGCTAACAGCCACAAAATCAAACGACCTAGATTGCACCACCGGCTCTTCTCAGCTTTTTGTTTCCGGGGCAGATAGCTATATCTGGTCGCCAGGCAAAGATTTAAACGATTCTACCATTGCCAACCCTATCGCATCTCCTTCAACAACGCAACAATATATTGTTAAGGGAATAAATAATGCTGACTGTGTCGGACAAGACACAATTGTTGTATATGCAAATTTAAATAACAACAAAGCCAACTATTACATGGCGAATGCTTTTACACCCAATGGTGATGGTACAAACGATTGCTATGGGATTAAATATTGGGGACAGATACAACAAATCAATTTTTCTATTTACAATCGCTGGGGTAAAAGGGTTTTTTATACAACCAATGCCGATAATTGTTGGGATGGTATGTATAACGGACAACCTGCCGTAGCTGGCACTTATGTTTATCATATTATCGCAACAACGGCCTGTGGCCCTGTGGAGGTAAAAGGCAGTCTAATCTTAATACGCTGATTTGAAAAAAGCTACGGTTTTTCGATCCAATTTTCCCGCCATTTAAACGCACTTTTGCACCCCAACAATTTCTCGTTTAATTTTAAAATAATTTCCCATGGCTAAATTAGGAACAAAATTCATCCACGCTGGTGCAGAACCCGACCCAAGCACCGGCGCTATCATGACACCGATATACCAAACCAGTACTTATGTGCAAACCGCACCAGGCGTAAATAAGGGTTATGAATATGCCCGCAGCCAAAACCCAACCCGCAAGGCTTTGGAAGACGCTTTTGCAGTAATTGAAAATGCCAAATTTGGTCTAGCTTTTAGCAGCGGTGTAGCTGCAACAGATGCGGTGATTAAGTTATTATCGCCTGGCGATGAAGTAATTGCAGCAAGCGATATGTATGGCGGCACTTACCGTTTGTTTGAACGGATATTTGCCAAATTCGGGATAAAATTTCAATATGTTGATACATCTGATATTGAAAATATTAAGCCCTTAATTACTTCAAAAACAAAGTTGATTTGGTTGGAAACGCCTACCAATCCGTTGATGAATATTACAGATATTGAAGCAGTTTGCCAATTGGCAAAACCAAACAATGTCCTAGTTTGTGTCGATAATACTTTTGCTTCGCCATACTTACAAAACCCGCTTAACCAAGGTGCTGATATTGTAATGCATAGCGCTACAAAATACCTTGGCGGCCACAGCGACGTAATTCAAGGCGCATTAATGTTGAACGACCAAAAATTGCGAGACGAATTATATTTCATCCAAAAAAGCAGCGGTGCCGTTCCTGGTCCGCAAGATTGTTTTTTGGTTTTGCGTGGCATAAAAACCTTACATGTGCGCATGCAGCGGCATTGCGAAAACGGTGAAAAAATAGCACATTTTTTACGCAACCACCCTAAAGTGCAAAACGTGTATTGGTGTGGTTTTGAGGATGGAAAAGGTTATGCGGTCGCTAAAAAACAAATGCGTGGTTTTGGCGGTATGATGAGTTTTACCTTAAAAGATGAAAGCATGGAAGCCGCTGTAAAAGTTTTGTCCTCAACCAAATTATTTTCGTTGGCCGAAAGCCTCGGCGGCGTTGAATCGCTTATTAATCACCCGGCAACCATGACACATGCTAGCATTCCAAGAGAAGAACGAATTAAAAACGGTTTATCTGATTCGTTGATGCGTTTGAGTGTTGGTATTGAAGATGTGGATGATTTAATTGAAGATTTGGCAAATGCAATTGGGTAAATCCCAATAATAAAATTCCAAATTCCAACAAAATTGAGTTTCATGACGAAGCTCGAAAAGGTTGAAATTTGGAATTTTTTCTTTTGGAATTTCTTTTTCTTAACTTGTGGTAAAATTACAACAGATGGCCATTTTGGTAGTAAAACCAAAAAACAAAGCAGAACTTGATTTTTTGACCAATTTTTTTGAACGGGCCAATATTGATTCCGAGGTGCATGAAGCTGAGGTTGTGTATCAAAAAAAGCCAAAAAAAAGCAAGAGCAAAAAGGAAAAAATATTGGATAGCATTGAAAAAGGTTATCGGGAAGCATTGTTGCATAGTGAAGGAAAACTGGAATTACAAACCTTAGATTCTTTTTTAAATGAGTTATAATATTGTTCTATCTGAGGGTTTTAAAAAAGAATTTAAACAGTTATCCAAAAAGTATATTTCACTGGCGAATGATGTTGCTGAACTTGGCAAGCTTTTGAAAGAAAATCCAATAGAAGGCACCCCCATTGGCAACAATTGTTATAAAATCCGTTTGGCCATTCGTTCAAAAGGACGAGGCAAAAGTGGTGGCGCAAGGGTTATTACGTTTGTGCAAATAATAAAAGAAACGGTTTATTTGTTAAGTATTTACGATAAAAGCGAACAAGAAAATATTGCAGATAAAGAAATATTGGAACGTATAAAATCGATAAAAATAAATCCCAAGAAATAAAAATTCCAGATTCCAACAATGCAAAATTGCTAATTGAAATTTGGAATTGCTGTTTTATGAATTTTAGGAAAACATCAGCAACCTTCATTATTGATTGCTTTCTGCCATCCATCATTTGCCATCCGCCATCTAAATTATATTACAAATCGGTAGCCGATACCCTTTATTGTTATAATTTCCAGCGATTGATCTTCTTTTAAATAGCCACGCAGTTTAGTAATATAAACATCCAAATTGCGGCTATTGAAAAAAGAATCGTTTCCCCAAAGCTGATTTAAAATATCCCGGCGGTCTACAATGCCATTTCTATGGTCAAATAAAAAACGTAACAATTCACTTTCACGATAGCTTAATTTGCGTTCATCGGAACCAGCAATCAAAGTTTGGCGATGGATATGAAAGCGATATTTGCCAATAATCAACTCGTCGGAATTGCTGGAAGTAGCCAATGAGATTTCACCTTTCAAAGCCAACAAATTTTCGATCCGCACAATCAATTCTTCCATACTAAAAGGCTTGCGGATGTAATCATTTCCTCCCAAATTAAAACCCTTCACCACATCGTCAGTTTGCGTTTTGGCAGTTAAAAAAAGAATAGGCACATTTTTGTCGATGTCCCGTATTTCTTTTGCAATGGCGAAACCGTCTTTGTTGGGCAGCATTACATCCAACACACAAATCTGTGGTTCCACCTTTCTGAAAGTTGCTAGCACTTTATTGCCATCGGTTTCCATGTGTACGGCAAATCCACGGCTTTCGAGGCTTTCTTTCACAATTTTTCCGAGGAACATTTCGTCCTCAACATATAAAACTTTAATGGCTGGCATAATGCAAATGTAGTGTTGACAATTTTAATATTTTAATTATCAGTTTGTTAGTTTAAATATACCTAACATCGTAGTAATTGGTTGTAATTTAGCCAATTCAATATGTTTTATGCGTTTTTGGGCAAATTAATAATAAAAACGCTGCCTTTGCCTTCTGTGCTTTCTACCTTTATAGTGCCGCCATGGCCTTTTATTACTTGTGCCACATAACTGAGGCCAAGTCCGTACCCTTTTATATTGTGCACATTGCCATGCGGTACCCTAAAAAACTTGTCGAACACTTTGTTGGTATAACTTGTTGGTATGCCAATGCCATTATCGGCCACAGAAAGACTTAGATTTTTACCTAAATCGGTCATCGAAATATTGATGGTTGGGTTTTCGGCACTATATTTTAATGCATTATCCAGCAAATTATACACTACGCTGGTAATATGTAACCGATCGGCCATCATCGAAAAATTTTCTCCCTTCGAATCAAAATTAACTTCGGCACCCACTTTTTCAAATTGCAATTGCATCGAGCGGAGCGTTTCTTCTACCAACCGTTTTATATCTACCGGTTCTTTTTCCAATTCCATATCCTTTTTCTCAAACATGGATTGTTTCAACACCTTGTCCACCAAAATCGATAAGCGCTTTAATTCCAGCCCAGAAATATCCAAATATTCTTTCGTCCGCTCGGGGTTGTGGATGGCGTTGAAGTTTTTCAGTGCTTCAATAGCCACGCCAACCGTAGCAATCGGCGTTTTTAATTCGTGGGTAATATTGTTGATAAAATCATTTTTTAGTTCGGTAAGCCGCTGTTGGTTACGCAGGTTGCGATATAAAAACACAAACGAAAAACCAGTAAGCAATATCATAAAAATAGAAAACGCAATGGGCCAAACAATCCTTTTCAATAAATACTTCGATGGGTTTGGCACCAATAATTCCCAGCCTTTTCTTGATACATAATGCGCCAATCCACCATTGCTTTTTCTATCCTCGCCATTACCAAATTCATTGGTGCTTGTGTCAGGCGGCAACCGTTTCATTTCATAATTCAGTGAAATGGCTTCACGCCTTAAACTGTCGGCAATAGATGATTCCAGCAAACGAAGCGGAATAGTGTCGCCCGCCATGCTAAATTTTACAGAAATGGTATCGCTTGTGCTTTCTTCAAAATTGGGCGGCCGTCTGTGCCGAATCGGTGGCTTAGGCAATCGTTCGGTATCGGTAGAAATTTGGATAGTTACCAATTTTTTGTCGCGTTTTACCGAGGTAAATCTTTTTTCTTTACCAATTTTTAGCATACTGTCACCCACGCTTTTGCGGCGTAGGTTTAGCATCGAGTCAAGGTTTATATTGTCCCGGTGCAGATCTTGCATGGAATTAATCAAGATAAACCTAAGTTTTAAACTCAAGTTTCGTTTTTCATCTTTATATGTTTTATTTAGCCAATAACCCTGGAAAATGGTAATCAGCAAAATGCTCAATGCCATTAAAACGGCGGCCATCCATAATTTTCGCTTCATTTTATTTGCCCTTCCACCAAATGTAACACGCACCGATGCTGTATCCTTTTCACTCTTAACCATATTTAACCTGTTGTGCCAAAGCTAGGCATAATTAGATGGCGGTTGGCGGCTAATGGACGGCAGATTTGAGATAGGAAAGGTTAAATTCTGTAATTTCACGTTTTAAAGGATGCGTTGCCTTTTTAATTATCCAATAAAATTATATGAATTTAAGGGTTTGCACAATATGGATAACAAAGCAATGCTATGGGTTTTTATCTAAGTACTATACTAATATCTAACTACTATTTATGCATCAACATATCATCAACGCTTCCATCCAAATATTACCAGTTGTTCAAGATCGGCATCCTTATTTATGGGTAGATGAGGCCATTGCCATTATTCAGCAGGCTGGAATAAAATATGAAGTTGGCCCATTTGCCACCGTTTTAGAAGGCACATATGCAGAAGTAATGGACGTGATACACAGTATAAACGAGCATTTGCGCCACCAAGGCTGTAATGAATGGATTATGGGATTACAAATACAGATTAGGGCAAATGCGAATGTTACCGGCGATGAGAAAACAGCGAAGTTTAATGGATAATGGGAATAATTTATAATGGATAATTAAACAATGACCTATTGAATTAATGACCGATTCGGGAGTTATAAAATCACGTTGTAATATTGTTTATACCAATCAACAAAATTGTCGATGCCTTCTTCGATAGAAGTTTTGGGTTGATATCCCAAAAAGGTTATTAAATCTTCCACATTTGCATAGGTTGATGGCACATCGCCGGGCTGGATGGGTTTTAAAACAATGTCAGCCTTTTTGCCTAGTTTTTTTTCGATGGCTTTTACAAAATCAAGCAACTTTACCGGGTTGTTGTTGCCGATATTATACAATTGAAAGGGTGCGCTGCTGGTAGCTGGGTCGGGCCACATCGGGTCCCAAAAAGGATTTGGTTTTGCGGGGTTTTCAATTACGCGTTTAATACCTTCGGTAATGTCATCAACGTAAGTAAAATCCCTTGTCATTTCGCCATTGTTAAAAACCTCGATCGGCTTGCCTTCAATAATGGCTTTTGTAAAAAGAAACAATGCCATATCAGGCCTGCCCCATGCGCCGTAAACCGTAAAAAAGCGAAGCCCCGTGGTTGGTAATTTATACAAATGGCTATAGGTATGCGCCATCATTTCATTGCTTTTTTTGCTGGCGGCGTACAAGCTAATGGGGTGGCTTACAGGATCATGCGTGCTAAAGGGGTTTTGTTCGTTTAAGCCATAAACGCTACTGCTGCTAGCGTAAACTAAGTGTTTTATGTTGTTGTGGCGGCATCCTTCTAAAATATTTAAAAAGCCGACAATATTGCTATCAACGTATGCATAAGGATTGGTAAGGCTGTAACGAACGCCAGCTTGTGCAGCCAAGTTTACAACCACATCAAATTTTTCTTGCGCAAATAATTCGTGAAGATTTTCACGATCTTCCATCAACAATTGGATAAAACGGTAATTGGCGTGTGTATCGCTTTGAATCAATTGATTATACGAAATTTTTGCACGATTAATTCCTGCAAACGCAAGCCTGTTATACTTTACGTTTACATCATAATAATCGTTGATGGAGTCGAGTCCGACCACATCAAAGTTTTCGGCCAGCAATCGATTGGCTAAATGAAACCCAACAAAACCCGCCGTACCGGTAATCAAAATCTTCATACGTTATGCAAATATAGATGACGGACGACAGACGACAGACTATGGACAATAGGCATCGGGCTTTCGACCATAATTTCTCCATTTGCAATCAATTATAACATGCATTTAAGATTAGTTTAGAATTATAGCCCATCTCTCTTGCTTATCATTTGTGGCCTGTCGTCCGTC
>CAWJTH010000178.1:0-33189 GCA_963845495.1 uncultured Chitinophagaceae bacterium | reverse complement strand
CGAAGGTTTTTGTTTGTTTGATAGCAAATACACTGATTATAAAACCACTAATACTGCCGCCAAACGAGATTTGGTAAGAGAATATGTTGATGCTTTTCGTGCCGAAGGCATTAAAATAGGGTTTTATTATTCTTTGCTCGATTGGCATCATCCTGATTACATAATTGATATGCAGCATCCCTTGAAGCCAAAAGATAATTCCGATACAGCTTATGCTCGTTTGAATGCCGGTAAGGATATGGCAAAATATCGCCAATATCTCTACAATCAAATAACCGAACTACTGAGCAATTATGGAAAAATTGATGTGCTTTGGGTCGATTTTTCTTTTCCCGGCCATGAAGGCCATGGAAAAGGAAAGGATGATTGGGGATCGGTGGATTTGATAAACCAAATCAGAAAATTGCAACCCGGCATTATCATCAACAATCGGCTCGATTTGGGTACTTATGAAGATGGCGGTGATTTTGAAACACCAGAACAAGTTGGTCCGGCTGCATTGGAGAAATATCGCGGTAAAGTATGGGAAACCTGCCAAACATTCTCTGGTTCTTGGGGCTATTATCGCGACGAAAATACTTGGAAAACCAACCGACAATTACTTAATTTGTTGATAACATCTGTTGCAAATGGCGGCAACTTAATTTTAAATGTTGGCCCAACAGCCCGTGGCGAATTTGATTACCGTGCCAACACAGCATTAGATAGTCTTGCGCTTTGGATGCATGCAAACGATAAATCTATTTACAATTGCACTTATGCGCCTGCTGAATACAAGGTGCCAGACAGCGCCCGGCTAACTTATAATCCAACTACCAAAAAATTGTATGTGCATTTATTTAATTACCCAACAACAGGTAATTATGTGTTGCCCGGTTATGGCGGCAAAATAAAATATGCTCAATTTTTAAATGATGATTCGGAAATATTAACAGCAGATAAAAAGCCGATAGAACAAGCAATAAATAGTACTGATATAATGCTTTTACTTCCAATAAAAAAACCAAATTTCGAAATTCCAGTAATTGAATTAAGTCTAAAATAACTGGATTGTTTTAAATAATTAAATTGAAAAATTTGGAATAACTACTTTCCTAAATTTTATTTCCTTATAAATTTTAATTGATCGAATAATATTTTATCAATAGGAAACCCTTTGTGCTACTACGTTTTATGGAATTTAATTTATGGATTTAAATCAGGCTATTGTTATAATTAAATTCAATAAATAAAATAAAAACCAACCACATTTCCCCACTAAATGTTTATTTATATGAAACGTTTGTTAATTATTTGTTTATTATGCTGGGCGTTTTATTCAATTGCATGGAATAAAAAAAATAATGATCAATTATTTATAAAGGATAATTTTTCTTTTGCTGATAAGCAATTAAAAATAATGCTGAAAGAAACAGCAGGAAAGGATGCTCTTTTCCCCCGAACAACTGACAGTTTAGGCAATATAGTTGCTACCGATATGTACAATTGGACATCTGGTTTTTTTTCCGGCAACCTGTGGTATGCTTATGAAAATACCAAGGATACACAGCTAAAAAATGCAGCACTGCAATGGACCGAAAAGCTGGAACCATTGAAAACATTTACCCAACACCACGACCTTGGTTTTATGATGTACTGCAGTTATGGCAACGCTTACCGCATTACAGGCGATACTAGTTTTAAAAACATTTTGGTGGAATCTGCAAAATCGCTGGCCACCCGTTTTGATCCACGGGTAGGTTGTATCAAATCTTGGAATTCTTTTAAATCTTGGCATGGAAATGCCAGTTATGGGTTTCCTGTTATTATCGATAATATGATGAATTTGGAACTGTTGTTTTTTGCGTCGAAAGCTACTGGTGATACCAATTTCAAGCATATCGCCATTAGCCATGCACTTAAAACGATGCAAAATCAAGTACGTCACGACTTTAGTTGTTATCATGTAGTTTGTTATGATACCATTACTGGGCAAGTGCAGGCCAAAGAAACGGCGCAAGGGTACGCCGATAATTCTATTTGGAGTAGGGGGCAAGCATGGGGCATTTATGGTTTTACGGTAGTTTATCGGGAAACAAAAGACAAGCGATTTCTTGAAACCGCCGAACAAATGGCCGATTGTTATCTGGATAATAAAAATTTACCTGATGATAAAGTGCCTTATTGGGATTTTAACGCTAATCAGCAAGGTTTTGTTCCAGGAATTAATTCACACGCAAGTCAGGTAAAAGGTATTCCACGTGATGCGTCTGCCGCTGCGGTGGTTGCTTCGGCATTGTTTGAACTAGCCAGCTATTGCGATGCCAACAAAGCAAAAGAATACCAGGATGCGGCCATAGAAATGTTGCATTCGCTATCGGGCAAGGATTATCGGGCCGAACCGGGCGGTAATGCTGGCTTCTTATTGCAACATTCAGTGGGTAGCATTGCGCACGGTATCGAAATAAATGTACCGCTTGTTTATGCGGATTATTATTACTTGGAAGCACTAAAACGTTACAGTAATTTACTGGCCGGTAAACCGGTGATATAACTTATAAATTTCAATTAATTAGTGCCGAAAGCTAGCATAGATATAATAAAAACAGTTTGGGTTTTGCTACTGTTTTTTTGTTTTGGCAAATTAACAGCGCAAAAACAAGAAGACGTCTCAAACATAAACTGGCAGCACTATATCATTTGCCGTACACCGCTTCGCCCGAATATCCGTGTGGTATTACAAGGGATTGTAATTATGATTTGTCGGTATTGCGGTGGGGTTGCCAAACGTTATTAAATGCAAACACTCTTTTGAAAGTAAACGATAAACTTGTACCAAAATGGCAAGATGTTTTCAAAATCTTGTTGATTATCCAATAGATACCAATGGCTTGAAAATAGGACGTAACGTTGCTTTCAGCATATCGCACCGGCATTTTTCGCTTGTTGATGATCTATCTGTTACATATCATAAACTGGGAACAGCCCGAAAGCAGAGGTTTGATCGAAAAATCATTACAACATTGGTACAGCATGCCAGCATCTATGAAAGGGTATTCCTTTATTGGTGGCGCATCCATTTATGCGACCATGGGCAATGGAAACAATGCAAGGGATTATTTGCACACATTGGTGAGTAAGTTTGTAAAACCCAACACGATGTATGTTGAAAGCGGCCCGGTAATAGAAACGCCTTTGGCAGCGGCGGCTTCCATTCAAGAGATGTTCCTACAAAGTTGGGGTGATAAAATCCGTATTTTCCCCGCGATACCCGATGATTGGGCGGATGCTTCGTTCAAGGATTTACGAGCCGAAGGTGCTTTTTTAGTGAGTGCGGTGCGAAAAAACCGTGAAATAAAATGGATAAAATTAAAAGCTAAAGTAAATGGTCCGTGCCTTATTCAACCTAATTTAAAAGAGCCGGTAAAATTAAAATCAATAAATGCAATAAAGCTTATTGCAAAAGGAAATGGCATTTATCAAATCAATTTAAAAAAAGGAGACGAAGTGATTTTATTTACAGATGGAAATGAATTAAAAAACGAATTAAATGAAGTAGAATGGAAGGATGGAATTTTAAATCCATTCGGTAAAAAGAAATAATAAATTTTAGTATAATTATTTTTAAATAAATAAAATAGTATTAAAATAACTAATAAAAATAAAATGATTAAATCAGTTCAATTAATTGTCTGCGTGCTTTTTTTAACCAGTGCCATTGCCCAAGTGCCGCAAAAGAATCCTGTTCCAAGCAAGCCACAATTAGCGGCGCAAAACATGGAATTTTACCTGTTTGCGCATTTTGGGCCCAATACTTTTACCGGTGCCGAGTGGGGTAAAGGAACCGAACACGAAGAGGTTTTTGCGCCATCCAACCTTGATTGCAAACAGTGGGTGCGCATCGCTAAGGCCGCAGGCGCAAAAGGCATCATCATCACCGCCAAGCACCACGACGGGTTTTGTTTGTGGCCCAGTAAATACTCCAAACATACCGTACGGGAAAGCAAATGGAAAGATGGAAAAGGTGATGTATTGAAAGAATTATCACAAGCTTGCAAAGAAGGCGGTATAAAATTCGGCGTGTATCTTTCGCCGTGGGACAGGAACCACCCGGCCTATGGAACGGTTGCTTACAACGATGTTTATGTGAACATGATGAAAGAGATTTTTACCAATTACGGCCCAATCTGGGAACTGTGGTGGGACGGTGCCAACGGCGAGGGGCCAAACGGCAAAAAGCAAGTGTACGATTGGCCAAGATTTAAAGAAACGGTTCGAAAATTATCGCCCAACACGGTTGTTTTTAGCGACGTTGGCCCCGACCTGCGCTGGATGGGCAACGAAAAGGGTTTTGCAGGCGAAACCAATTGGGACATGCTAAACACAGACGGTTTTACCGCCGGTGCCGACGCACCAAAAACATCCGTTTTAAACGAAGGCGAGAAATATGGAAAATATTGGATATCAGGCGAATGCGATGTAAGCATTAGGCCGGGATGGTTCAACCACAGCAATGAAGACGATAAAGTAAAAACGCCGGAACAACTATTTGGGCTTTACCTAAAATCGGTAGGCCGCGGGGCAAACCTGTTGCTAAATGTGCCGCCCGATGGACGGGGCCTTTTTAGCACAAACGATTCGGCGGCATTGATGGGTTTTAAAAAATTGCGGGATGAAAATTTTAAAAACAACCTTGCCTTGAGTGTCGGGAAAATTATAAATAATGTATTGACTGTCAAACTTGTTAACAAACAGCCTATTAACTGCGTGGCAATGCACGAACCAATTGCAAAAGGGCAATTTATTGCCAAAGGAAAAATACAAATTTTGAACGGCGGAAACGTAGTGGCCGAAAAAGATTTTACCACCATCGGCAAGAAGCGTATCCTTACGTTTCCGGCAATTGAGGCAACTGTTGTTAAAATAATTGTTGAACAATCGAGAGCAACAGCGTCGATCGGCGCTGTTGAAATATTTAAAATCAACGATAATTTGGTCGAACAACAATAACCCGGCAACCCTGTTCAAATTACGCTTAGCATGAAAAAAATTTGGTTTCCGATATTTTCGGTTTTAATCTTAAGGCTTGTTGGTGCGCAACCTGTCGATATTTTCGTTTCAACCAAGGGTAACGATAAAAATAACGGCAGTTTAAGCAATCCCTTCAAAACTATAAACAGGGCTTTGCTGCTGGCCAACAACTATGCTGGCAAAAATGTAAGCATCCAGTTGATAGACGGTACTTATTATTTAGATAACACAATCGTGATAAGTGCTGAACATTTTTCGCCGATTTCCCTTGAAATAAAAGCATTTAAAAACGAACCAGTAATTATCAGCGCCGGCCGACGGCTACAATTAAAATGGACGGAGTATAAAAACGGTATCTTCCAAGCCAAAATACCCGCCGGTATTGGTTTTGAGCGGTTGTACATCAACGGCCAATTACAGGTATTAGCCCGTTATCCAAATTACGATTCCAGCGCCAGGATTTTCCATGGTGTTGCCGCCGATGCCATTTCGCTGGAAAGGGTAAGGCGTTGGAAAGATCCTGCAGGTGGCTACGTGCATGCGCTGCACGCAGGCGAATGGGGAGGGTTCCATTATAAAATTACCGGCGTAAACGAAAACGGGGAACTGCAACTGGAAGGCGGCTGGCAGAACAACCGGCCTGCGCCCATGCACAAACAAAACCGTTTTGTGGAAAATATTTTCGAGGAACTGGATGCGCCGAACGAATGGTTTTTGGACAAAAAAAACAACATCCTATATTTTTATCCACCCAAAAACCTTCGGCTTGAAACTGCGTTGGTAGAAGTTTCCGGCCTGAAAAACAGCATCGAACTGCACGGGACGGCCAATAAGCCGTTACGGAACATAAGCTTGAACGGGTTAAATTTTACCCACAACGAACGCAGTTTCATGGATACCAAAGAACCGCTGGTGCGCAGCGACTGGACCATCTACCGCGGCGGTGCGGTGCTGATGGACGGTACCGAAAACTGCACGGTAAAAGACTGCGGGTTTACCGGCCTCGGAGGCAATGCCATCATGCTCAGCAACTACAACAGGCATGATACCATAAGCGGTTGTTTGGTGGCCGATATCGGTGCCAGTGCCATTTGTTTTGTGGGAAACAGCAATGCCGTCCGTTCGCCGCTATTCAAATATGAAGCCACGATCCCTTATGATAAGATTGATAAAATGCCTGGCCCGCAAAGTAACGATTACCCGCAGCAATGCACGGTAACGGATTGTTTGTTGCACAATTTGGGCGACATAGAAAAACAGGCAACGGGGGTTGAAATAGAAATGGCTTCCGAAATCACGGTCAGCCACAACAGTATCTACAATACGCCCCGTGCCGGTATCAACATAGGCGACGGATGCTGGGGCGGCCACGTGATAGAATACAACGACGTGTTCAATACCGTGCTGGAAACGGGCGACCACGGCGCCTTCAATGCGTGGGGGCGGGATAGGTATTGGAACGCCAACCGTAAATACATGGATAGTTTAGTGGCGGTGCATCCCGAACTGGTTTTATTGGACGTGCAGAAGCAGATCATCATCCGCAACAACCGTTTCCGCTGCGACCATGGCTGGGATATAGACTTGGACGATGGTTCATCCAATTATCATATCTACAACAACGTATGCCTAAATGGTGGATTGAAATTACGCGAAGGTTTTTACAGGATCGTCGAGAACAATATCCTAGTCAACAACTCTTTCCACCCACATGTATGGTTCAACAGTAGTGGGGATGTTTTCATGCACAACATCGTTATGAAAAAATATGCGCCAGTCCGCATAAACGATTGGGGCAAAAAGGTTGACAGCAACCTGTTCCCAGATTCCATGGCTTTAGCCTTGGCACAAAAAAATAGCACGGATAAAAATAGCTTGTACGGCAATCCGCTATTCGGATATGCGGCAACAGGTGATTACATGGTTATAACAAATTCGCCCGCCTTAAAAATTGGCTTCCAAAATTTTCCAATGAACGAATTTGGTGTGCAAAAACCATCGCTCAAAAAAATGGCTTTGCGCCCAGTTATCCCGCAATTACAAACAGATATCGGCGTTGCTTACAAATCGGCAATTGTTCCTTTCTTGGGAGGTACGATAAAAACTGTGGATGGTTTGGGTGAACGCTCGGTATATGGTTTGCCGGATGAAACGGGCGTGATTGTTATTTCTACCGGAAAAAAAACATTATTAACGAAATCTGGGTTGTTGGATAAAGATGTAATCGTATTGGCCGACGGGCAACAAACAAAAGATGTTCATGCCTTTCAAGATATAGTGCAGGCTGCAAACTGGAAAGGCAAAATAACTGTTTCAGTTTTTAGGAACCAACAGCTGATGAAGTTAATATTGCTGTTGAAATAAATTATTGATCTTAAAACAATTTGGATGAAATCCCTTCTATCTTTTTTTTTGTGTATTGCCTGTGCAAATATATTTGCTCAACCCGCCATGACCAATGTGGAAGGTAGAAGCTGCACTAGCCTAAACGGTAAATGGCAGGTGATTGTTGATCCCTACAGCAACGGCGATTGGATGGGAATTTGGAAAGATAGAAAAGCTACCGGCAAAACCGATTTTGTGGAATTTGCCTTCAACGATAAAATTACACTGAACGTTCCTGGTGACTATAATTCCCAACTTCCCGAACTTAATTATTATGAAAATACGATTTGGTATAAAAAATCATTTACCTACCATGCGCACAACAAAAGGTTGTTTTTGCACTTTGGCGCAATAAATTATAAGGCGGATGTATACTTGAACGGTAAAAAATTGGGCAGTCATGAGGGCGGTTTTACACCGTTCCAGTTTGAGTTGACCGACCTGATAAAAGAAGGAGAAAATACGGTAATCGTACGTGTGAACGATGCCCGGTTGAAAGATGCCATCCCTGCTTTGGGATACGATTGGTTCAATTACGGCGGCATTACTCGTGATGTCGATTTGATTGAAACCCCTCAAACTTTCATCGAGGATTATTTTATCCAGTTGCAAAAAGGCTCGTTGGATCAAATTGCGGGATATGTTAAAATAGACGGCCCGGCCGCCTCACAAAAAATACATCTCCAAATACCAGAATTGAAAATAGATAAATTGGTGACCACCGGGAACGACGGGAAAGCAGGTTTTTCTTTCCCCATCAAATGCCAATTATGGTCGCCTAAAACGCCAAAGCTGTACCGGTGGAGTTACTACTTTTGGGTGGACAAAAACGTTAAGAGATTTGGCGCTAACTTTCGATCATGGAAAAACAGAAACGAACCTACAGCCGTGAATTCAAGGTCAAGGCTGTGGAATTGTGCAACCACCGGGGCAACCTACAATCGGTGGCCGCTGAACTAGATGTTTCGGCGAAAAACCTGAGCCGCTGGAAACAGGAATATGAAGCAGGTAAACTGGATGGAAACACCAGGCCGCCCGTTACAAAAAGTGCGGAACAGTTAGGAAATATGGCTTTGCGCAAAGCACTGCGTGATGCCGAACTGGAACGGGACATACTAAAAAAGGCGCTTTCCATCTTCTCCAAGAGCGACAGGTAAAATTTGAGTTCATAAAAGGCCACCAATCAAAATTTCCTGTCGGGAAGATGTGCCGTGTGTTTAAGGTAAGTAAAAGCGGGTATTACAAATGGCTGCACAAAATGCCAAGCAAACGTGACATACGCAGGATCATGCTCGAAAAAGAAATAGAAACGGAGTATTGGGCCAGCAAGGGCAGGTCCGGCAGCCCGCGGATAACCAAGGAACCGAACGTGCGGGGCATCGCAGTGTCGAAAGTACTGGTAGCCAAAATAATGAAGGACAACCACTTACAGAGCATTGTGAGGAAACGTTACAAGGCAACCACCGATCCGTCGCACAAGCTGCCCGTGGCAGAAAACGTGCTGGACAGGCAATTCACGACCACCAGGGAGAACGAGGCCTGGGTATCGGACATCACCTATATAGCCACCGGCTGAAGGCTGGCTGTACCTTACCACCGTCATCGACCTGTTCGACAGGAAAGTGGTCGGCTGGGCATTCAGCGATACCATGAAGGCGGGCCAAACAACGGTGGCAGCCTTTAAAATGGCTGTCAAGAACAGGCCCATCGATCCTTTTTTCCCTTTAGTTTTCCATTCGGACAGGGGCGTGCAATATGCCTGCGAAGAGTTCACGGCCTTGCTGGACAGCCATAAAAACATAATACAAAGCATGAGCCGGAAAGGTAATTGCTGGGACAACGCCGTGGCCGAAAGCTTCTTCAAAACACTGAAAACTGAGCTTGTTTACCACCATAGGTATCCTAACACGAAAAGAAGCGGAACTGTCCATCTTTGAATATATCGAAACCTTTTATAATACAAAACGGAGGCACCAGCAACTCGGTAATCTCACTATCCTAGGAATATCAACAATCAATTAAAAACAACCTAAAAAATGCAGCCTAAAACTTTTTAAAAATTTGTCCACTTTTTATTTGGAATTCCAGTATTGTTGTAGCCAAAAAAGGGACTGTCGACATATTGCAAGTTGCCATTTGCGTCAATGCCAAAATCAATAACCCATGCATTGTTTGCCCGAAATTTAAAAGAACCGATTGCCTTCATTACTGCTGTGGTTTTCCAAACTTGGTTGGTTACGTCGTAGGTTAATTGTGTATCGGTGTTCCAACCGCCTGGCGTAGCATCGCCAATTATACCCCAAGTTGTTCTGGTGGCTGTCCAAGTATTGGTGTTGAAATTGGCGGTTACTTCAACATAGCCACCATTCGACGCGTACATGCTGCCCGCGTTACCATCAGTGCTTATCAGTCCGCTGCCTGCATCGCCATAATTAATGTGGTTCCAGTCAGGCGCCGTGGTAAATTTATAATACTACAAACCTGTACCTGGCATGTATTCATAGGCTTCGTACAAACCGGGCCTGCCAGTTGCTGGATTTAGCAAAGGAGCTGAGCTGGGATCCCAATTTTGATAAGCACCCGGAATGTAAAGGCTTACCAAATAAGTGGTTATTTTAAGGGTGATAATATTGGAATAAGCCGATGGCACTGACGACGCGGAACCATTGTATTGCGGCACATCAGATTTTATCCTGATTGAAATTGCATTTGGCGTTCCAGTTGGCAAATTTATGGTAGTCAACAGGTCGTTTAACGCTTTGGTCACAAAACCGTAAGTTAAAATGTTATTGCCTACCAAATAACTCTTTGCCTTGCCCCAAGCGGCGGTGCCGGTTGTGTCACTTGGTACATCCAGTTGTAACGTGTAAGACACTACTGGTTTATCGCCAAAATCTGCGGCAGGCCATTTAAAGGTTACTGCCGTGTCGTTAGCGGCTGCAGCCGTTAAATTAAGGGTAGAAGAAGATGCCGTTAAACCACTGGCACCAAAACTGCCGGTTTTAATGTTGAACACATCGCTGTCTTTTTTGCAAGAAGTTAACAAAGCAATAAAAGCTACCAAACCAGCGAAGCGACTATATATTTAAGCCTTGTCGTGCCCAAGGATAATCTCGTTTCGGTTTTTATTGATTTGAATGGGTCTTTATTAGATAAGTAAAATCGAAAGCAATAGGTAAAGAGGGGAGGCTTATAGCTTGGGTTATTTTTAATTCAACATTGAACCTTGAAAAAAAACGCTTTGTAGACCGACTTCGCCATTTCCATTGACCCCCCGTTCTATGTTGATGATCAATCACTATGGGAGTCGAAATTGTTTGGCGGAAGGGATCAAACCTTCCGGTTTTTCGAATTGTCGGTTTAAACTATTTTTAAATGATATATAAGTTAAGCTAAAGCCATTTAAAAACAACACGCCGTTAAGTTAAATAAGTTAACCTTACCTTTCTGCCGTCCAAAATACATAGGGACGGATCCTTCCAAAATAGAAGCCGTTTTAGAAAGTCAATATACAGGAGAAGCGACTTCGAGCTTTCTTAAAATAAGGCTCAATGACGGTAGGGTACATGCAGGTGAGTTTTTAAAACAAAACCAGACGAAACGCAACAAAACAAGGAACAAATGGACCCTTTCCACCGTTGATAAAGATGTGCTGGTTGACGGTAAGGATATAAAAGCGATCTATCTTTTCAATATGAACGCCGCCCCTGTTAAAATTGCAAAAGCCGCTGCTGAATAAGGCCCTTTTTGTATTTTCTAAACCATCCCGTTATTTCTACAAACCACCACAACTTATTTTTAACTTTCGTGTAAGTGATATAGTTACCCAAAACAACCACTTCAGCCAAAGGTGCGGTTATCGGACAAGTATTTTGTCCGGTGCACCCATCCAAATAAAAAATCTTTCCCGGCGTCGCATCTATTGCCGATGCCGTAGCGCCATATAAAAAACTTGGCCTATCACTATGATCCCGGTCATAAAACCCGAAAAGTCGCTTTTTATCGGCTTTTTCATGCCCCGGATTGCCCGTTGCGGCCCGGTGGTTGTATTTTTGAACCATGGATCAATATAAGATAAACCTATCAAAAAAACAACAACTTTTATTTGGATTTCTCGTTTCGACCACGGTATTTTACGGATGTAAATAACAACCCTAATAAATGCAACTTAAAGCTCTTAAAAAATTTGTCTACTTTTTATTTGGAATTCCGGTGCGTTCATGCTCCTGAATTATATAATTTGAAATGCTTGCCAAATTTAACTTGAAGGGATAGCAGGCAAGTCCATATTGTGCATGATAAGGATCGACCATATTCCATCTTCTTTTTTCATTACAAGGTTGATCAATCCCCTTCTATCCGCCCACGGGTTTCCTTGGACGTTGGTTGCCCGCTCATCTCCCACGTAACGTCAACAGCAGCTAAATTTTCATTAATAAACCGCACACTTATTTCATTTGGGGTAAAACGGCTTGCCATGAATATGGTTTGGAACATCGGGGCGTGAAATTGCCAATCGTTGCTCTTCCGTGGGCCTTTTGACCGAAAACATTGGTAAAGTTCGCATCTTCGGCAAACACAAGCGAATAGGCTTTTGCGTCATGTCTATTCCAAGCTTCCTCTAAATTATAGATTACTTGTTTGATAGCTTGCTCCTCTGCACCCATTTCATTTGTCATATTGGAATATTTCTTTTGTTAGATATTTTGATTCGCTTAGCATGACGCACAACGAAGGGCTTTGTGCAGGCACGGGATGGTTTGTTTGTCCAGCCCGGAACCGAAGCCCGATAAAAAAAATAAAAGGGTAATTTACTTAAACCGCAAATCAATAACAGCTCTTTGAAAAGTCTAATTTAATTAGTATTTTTACGCTAATAAAATTAGGATATGTTTTCATCCCTCAACGTGTTCGAGTTCCACGAAAAGTTCGGCAATGCCGACAGTTGCCTGCGTTACCTGGCGGATTTCAAATGGAAGGACGGCTTCACCTGTTGCCACTGTTGCCACACCGTTTGCGGCAAGGGCTACACGCCGTACGCCAGGCGCTGCAAAAAGTGCCACCATGACGAGAGCGCCACCGCCAACACCATCTTCCACAACCTGAAGTTCGGTGTCGACAAGGCCTTTTATGGCGTTTTCCGGCTGTGCAAGAAGAAGGGCATGTCGTCCTACGAACTGGCAAAGGAGATCGGGGTTACCCAGAAGACCGCATGGCTATTCCATTGCAAGCTCCAGCAGTCCATGGCAAGCAGCGGGAAATCACCGCTCACCGGCGAGGTCCACATCGACGAGTTCGTTACGGGCGGCCCCGAAAAAGGGAAGCCCGGCAGGAGCGACGGCGAGAAGAAGAAGACGCTGGTGATGGTCGAGGTGAGGCCCGGCAGGAAGATGGGGCGGGTGTACTGCAGCAGCATCGACGACTACAAAAAGGCGACGCTCTACCCCATCATCGAAAAAACGGTATCGCCGGGCGCAAGGGTGGTGACCGATGAATACCCCAGTTACGACGCCCTCAAGGAAAAGTTCCCGGCGGCGGTGCAACGGAAGAGCGACAGGGGCGCCGCCTTCCCGGTACTGCACCAGCAGGTCATGAACTTCAAGGGCTGGCTCAGGGGCATCCACCACCACTGCGATGAAAAGCACTACCAGAAATACCTGGACGAGTATTGCTTCAAGACCAACAGGAGGAACACCGAGCAGGGCATATTCCGGTCGATTATCGGACGGGTGGTGAAGATGAAAACAAAAACTTTCAAAGAGCTAAAGGCCATTGCGGCGTAAGTATGTTATTCTAAAAAATAAAAATACAAGTTAACAAATTAACAGCCCAACAAAATTCCGTCAAGCCCGAACTAAGGTACAACGGTTACAAGTAGCAAACGGTCACGGCTTAAAGCTTAGCGGTTAATTGGCAAAATGAAAAATCGTCATGATATGGCTTGCACTTTCTGAAACTATTTATATGGCGGATGCACAAACATTCAAACCAATACCTCCACACCGCAAACACTGCTGCTGAATGGGCAAAGGCAACCATTACAACCCATAACGACGACAAAAATCCCAATTCTGAATTTGGATAGAACTTTATCGCGGACCGAGGCCGAACCCGCTAATGTTTGCTGTTTACTACGACAATAACACCGAAGTAAAGGCCCGGGGCATCGTAACCAAGCGTGATACATTTTCTGCTTAACCAGAAAGATCCGTCCGAAGATGACTTTAAGGAAGGCTGGGCTTTCCTGCTGCGGCTTACCTGGCACGACGATCGGCATAAAGACGAGATCACATTCATCCTGCATTTTACGGGCCCGGGCAATTCGGTGCTGGAAAAAAAGATGACCGTGGTTGGAGTCCCGTTTTCAGACAGGGACAAACCGGTATTTTATTTCGACAAAAACTTTAACTTGATAATGGATTATGGATGCAACTGCGGCTTTTATTAAATTGCGCCAAGTTTCTGGATCAGGTCCCGGCTAGGGCTGCACTATATGTCCCGATCAAATATCGAAAGAAGTGGCGCCGATATGGGTTTAACCCCTTAAGGAATGAGAAATAAGCCCTACCATGATTTATTCGGAAAATATTGACCTTAATCTAATATCACAAAACTTCCCTTTACTTGCACTTAAAACACTAGAGCTTGTTAAATAAAGGGGAATTATTTCATAGGCTATCTTATGTTAAGTAGGTTGGTTTACTTGTTAATGCTATTCTTAAAAAGTATGCGCTTTCGCTGACGAAAAGGTAAAAATATAAAGAGATTCAATTGTTTAACCCCATACCCAAATTATTTGGGAACACACATGCTTAAACCGTGGCGCCTTGACCCATACGGCAGTAAGGCAGATGCTTTATTTAAATCGCAAATATTATTCCGAAGCACTATAGCGATTAAATTTTACCCATTTATTTTTGAGACTTCCTTTCGGATTGCACAAGATTTGGTCAAAGCTTATGGACATTGTCATGCGAAAAATTTTGCGCTTGCTTTTTGAATAAAATTTTTGTTGTTGAAATTTTTGTTGAAATGCCCAAAATAAAAAAGGGTCTCAATTTCTTGAAACCCTTACTGGGACTAGCGTGGGCCCACCTGGGCTCGAACAAGGGACCACCTGATTATGAGTCAGGTGCTGATTTTTTCTAAAAGTGCGGAAATAGTTCTGTGGAAACAGCATGAATCCAAAAGTTATTCAAATTTTTGAAAACTGACTTCCAAAGCGACTGCCTCACTTTTAGCCCTGAATTTTTCTGTTTCAAATAATGTTGGGTAAATGTCTAAAATAAAAAAAGGTTTTAATTGCTTGAAACCTTTACTAGGATTGAGTGGGAGCACACGGGCTCGAACCTTGCTTGTAAGGCAGATGCTTTTTATAAGTTTATCTGTGATTCAATTTAAAATTAATCTTTGAAAATCTACAAAAGAGCGTTTAAAATAATCTCCCAATTTAAAAAAGAGCTTAGTGTGGACCGCAGCTATTAGTTTAAAAATTATTCGTTTTGAAAAAGTGTTTGTGAAATTGTTTGTGAAATGCCCAAAATAAAAAAGGGTCTCAATTGCTTGAAACCCTTACTGGTACTGCGTGAACCGGATTGTATTCGAACCAATGACCTGCTGCTTAGAAGGCAGAGGCAGTTTCTATGTAATTTGAAAAAGTAATAAAATTCAGTTATCTACAATTGGCTGTTAATCGAATTGTTGTGTTTTTAATCGATAAAAAATATTTTGTACCTTCGCAAAAGTCCTTTCAAACCATTCATTTTCCTGTAAAAAACGTAAAATCAAAAGTTAACAAAAAGGTTAACACGGCCCACTCAAACAATTCGATTTTAAAACTACAAAAACGTTGAAACCCAGTCTGGGCTTACGTTTTTAAAATTGCGAAGTAGCGCCGTTAATTTTCATAACCCGAGAATTTACGGATAAATCCCACTCTTCGACACTTATAAAACAGTGATTTTCAATCAAAAAATTTATCGACAGGTATTCGGGTTGTTTCAGTAGTTAACAAAAACGTTAACAAATCTATAGATTTCATATTGTAATTAATTTTTATTGGTTGTAGTTTGGGAAATGAAAAGATAATTGGTTGCAAAAGGAAAATAAACCAGAATGCCAAAATTGAGGTGTTTGAATGACTTTGTGATGGCTTGCGTTACTCTGCGCGTTGATGGTTCCAAAGAGCTTGAATTAAACAGGTGGGAGAGATGTAATTTAGATTTTAGAACAGATACATAGCAATCCTAAAAAGGACGCAAAAGGTGTCAAGAAAAACGGTTAGTTCTTTACCACGGATGTCTCAAGATAGCTTGTTTACAATCCAAGCATTAAAAACCACCTCTTATAATGATTATGACTCCCTATAATTAATCGTTGTTTTGCAGATTATTGTACTTTAAAAATATAAAACCAATTTTGAACTTATAAAAAATCGGTCAGGTTGTCGATCTGGTGAGTTTTATATTTTATTCTTTAGCCGTTCGCGAAGTTCACTAAAACGGCCGTTTTATTATACTGGTATGCACATGAGCTACTCGTGCTAGACGTGCCTTGGCAACGGGCATTTTTTAACGAGGCGCCTTTCAGACATAAAAGTACCTAAATGGCATTTTTAAACAATAAAGCTTAATTGATAGGAGAGGCGTCTGACTTAGAATTATCAATATTTTCTTTATTACGTATTTAATTAATGTATAAATAGTTCTTGGCTCCTGTTATGGATCAGCAGCTTCTTGATTGTTTCTATGTTCCCATTAGATTCAATTTTAACCTTCAAAATCTAAGAATATTTTAATGGATATTGTTTGTGCATCAACAATAAAAATTTATAGTCAAATCAAAAGTTTCGTATCCATCTAGGTCGATGTTACAACGGTTCCTTAATGTAAAGTCGCCCTTTGTTGATAATCTCTATGGCTTTGTCCAATAATTCATCGACCGAATGCTGAACCCCTATTATCGTCGGCTTTACCAATACAGATATCTTAACACCTTTTCTTTGCGTCTCTGTCCAATCTGGATAATAAACGCCGAGCCCGGAAATATATATAAAAATCCCTCCGGGCAAGTGGATCGTGGATACATTTCCATCAGCCCCTGCCGTAGTGCTACCCAGAACAATGGTATTTGTCCCGAGGCTGCTCAGTGCCATTGTGGTATATTCTGCTTGGCTTTGTGTTATAGCATTAACAATAATTACTACCTGCCCCTTATATACACCCTTAACCTGCCCACCATTTTCAAAAGTCGCCCCCTCCAGTATTACACCTGGTCGGACGAGGCTGGCTTTTGTAAGACGCACAAATTGTGAACTGCGAGGTTTGAACCAATTCCCAAACGTAAATGGCATGGCTGTAGTTGGGTAATTCCGGAGATCGATAACCAGTCCTTTTGTATCTTTAAAGAGACGCCTTATTGAATCGATATCTTTTTCTTTAAGCTTTGCAGGATAGATATAACCGATTGCATTGTTGATAAACCTGTACCCTTTTGTTTCTTTTGGGTTGCCCCAATCCAGACGGATATTTGCAGATTTCATCGGTATCCTATCTACCGATACTTTTTTTGACCTTCCATTATGTTCTATGGTCAACTCCATTCTTTTGACATTTCCCCGCAATAAAAAACCCCGCATGGAAGGCAGGTCCCGCAGTTGTGCGTCAAGATTGGAGGCGGGCGTTAACGGAAGCCATTTTCTTTTCAGGCTATCGATCGGGATGTTATCGATCTGCTCGATTATGTCCCCGATTTTAATCTCGTTCCCTATTCCGATAGAATCATTATAGGCTGCCGTTACAACCAGTTTGTCCTCGATAAATTAAGCTTTGAATGGTGCAATGAACTTCCCTCTTAAAGAATCTAGGACAGGGTTGGCATATATGTTTGCATGTGTGTCGTGTATATGCCCTATAAGTTCCAGGCAGGCCAGTACATATTCGTTTTTATCTTTTGCATGTATAAGTTTTGGTATAAATTCTGGCAACATTTTATTCCAATCTTCTTTTATCAAGTATCTGGAAGGGAAAAAATATTGGACCATGTTCCAATATCGGAACAGGGAAACCAGGCGTACCCCAACATTTGGGTAATCGCCATGACAACTTGTTTCATTTGCAAAGACCGGGTTTTCTACATATTGGTCAAACCATATATAATGATTGCTTGGTGGCTCGGCATAATTATCCCGGATCATCTGGAGCTTTTTGACAATTTCACCGGGAAGGTTGTCGGGGAAAAACAGGTCACCAAAATCTGGCAATACTCTTATAATCTGAAGCTTTTTGACACGTAGGTAATGAAGTTTATCTGGAAAAAAAACCTTACCAAAATCTGGCGATACTTTTATTTTGTTTTGGGGGATGGTGTCATGTTTATCAAGTATGGGAATAGTCCCGAGCGTATCCACCAAGTGGTCTACGATTGTATAAAAATCTTTATCGGAATTCGCCGCAAAGCATCTTGGCAGTATCTTCAGCAATTCGGCATCCCAATCATAATCGCCTTTTGCGATTGCGGGGTGATAGTATTTGAGGAACCCCCAGAGCATTCCCAGGTTGCTTAACAGTTTGACCGTGTGGTCGTTTAAATTCACAGAGGCTATTCGAGGGATGCTGCCAAGAACGGTATCTTCATTGGCCGGCAACACTGTTTTCAAAAGGGCAGGTTCTATCGTATTGGTATATCCACTTTTAAATGTCAGGGGAAGTTTTATGATATTGTTGTCCGGCTTTTGTCCCAAAAGACAAGTAGGAACGATAAGTAAGATAAACCCCAGTGATCTCATAAATTTATTGTTTGGTTTGTCGGATAACCGGCTCTTCAATAGGCTTGGCACAAATGTGTCATGCAAGTTGCATATGAATTTTGGTTAACCGAAAATAGGTCAATCTTCTGTTACACAAACCTGTTTGTTGTCGGAGGTTTTGTACTCCTTTTCGCCACTGCCCTTTTTTGGCAAGATTAAGAAAGATATGTTATCTAACTGACGCTTCAATAAGGGATATGGCCAAAAGTTCACCAAATACGATTTTAAGGGTGTTTCGTTGTTCTATTACATATTGGACAAAGAGATTGATATCCAAAAACAAAGAACAGAATTAAAAAAGGCCGATAGTTTTGTTTACTTCTTCCGTTCAAGCACATTAAGAAAACTAAAAAGACCAATATAACAAATTTTATTTTAGAAAGATGCTTAATTAGTAAATTAATTGCTTAAAATCAATAATTTACAATCGCTATATAATTTTACTTATGATAAGTAGGCAATAACACATGGTTAATTAGTAAAAATAGTAATGAATATGGCATCATAATTGGCCCGAATGGCTTTATCATCCTTCCCTTGTTTTATTTCTGCTTTATTTCCCTTTTTCCTATCTTTCGGGGAAAATAGGATAGGGTAACCATAAAATATTGTCTTAACCCATTGGTAGTAGTAGTGGTTGTGCCATCAATGTTTACAGAGTTGCTGATGTTTTTAAACTGCTTGAGAATATCAAGGGCGGAAAACTTTATTTCGGCCTGTTCGCTTTTCAAGAACCGGAACGTTGCAAAAGAATTCCATAAAACAATTGTATTGTTTAGGTTAGAGCTTCTTGTAAAACTTATTGTATTGCCAAAGGAAAAGGTTTGCGAATAGTTAAGTTGCGCCCCTAATTTGGTGGCACTGGAATTGTTACTGAACGATGATAGACCAGCATTGGACTGCTTGCTTTTGTAAGTGCTAAGGTTTTCATCGATACTTAGTATAAGCAAGGTTTTTATAGCGTACTGCAAATTGATGCTGTGGCCAATGGTATTGTTTTGGGCAGTTGTGTAAATCCCATCAATATAATTGGGCGAAACGGCATGGGTATAGTTGATACTGTACCTTAACTGTAGCGAATTTTCTTTGAATTTTTTTGCAATGTTCAGGGCGTAAGTAAGGTTAAAATCTTTTTTATTGCCCACATTTACAAAATAAACGATCCTGCGGCCCGACGAATCGTTTATGGTGCTATCAGCTATGGGATTACTGTACCAATTGTACCCTCCATTGATGTTGGTCCCAAAATCGATTTTGCTTTTGGGCTTTCGCCTTGTATAATCCAATCTAAAATTTGTCCTGTTATTAGCGGTGTTTTTCAGGTTGGGGTTTCCGATCTGCAGGTTATAAATATTGATACTGTCAACTATAGGGCGCAATTGATCGATAGTAGGATAACTAAAACTTCGGTTATAATTTGCGCTCGCCGCTATTTCATATCCGTTTTGTTTGTTTTTTTGATATTGGAAATTGGCTTGGGGGGTTAGAAAATTAAAAGAGCGGGAAATGTTCCTATAATTTAAAGACGAAGTATTTTTTTCATTTCTTATTTCATCCGATAATGAAAAATTTAGAAAGATAAATCTTTGGAAACCCGGAAAATATTTGAAAAAATTTTTCCCGAATTGTATAGAAGGGGTATATGCAAAGTTTTCGAGCACATTATTGTTCGATAATCGTTTGTTCATGAAAAATTTGTTCAGCGTAGTATCAAAATCAAATACATTATTGAATGATCTGTCCTTGCTATAACTGATTCCTTGGTTAAGCCTTACATCGATTCTAAAAAAATTGAAGCGGCCGAACAGCAGCCGCTTGAAGCCCTGATAGTTGATATTTGCATTTAACGACAGGTTGTTGCTGGTAGTGTTGTACAGCCTATTATAAGTGGTGTTTTGTGTGCTATCAGTAAAGGACTTGAAAATGCTGGTCTGCCTCCTGTCGGACGTGCTGTTGTTGGTATTAAGATTAAGGTCTGACCACACCTGTTTTACCGGATTGTCCTGATCATATTTCGAATAACTTACGGCAAGGCTTTCTTTATCTGACTTGCTGGTAGTGTTCGTGCGCACATCGTTTGTGCTAAGTAGATTGTTGGCCGTATCCCGTACAAAGGTTTTTGAAACATTGTCGGCTGTTCTGTTGCTGATAGTACTGTTGGCAGTAATATTAAGATTGTCGTTCCAACCACTATTTTTTACATAGTTTGCCCCTATGGTATGTGTTTGGTTGGTCCCGTTGTTATCGCTATGGCTTTCTATTTGTTGGGGATTGTCTTTAGTGGTACGGTTTTGAAAAGAATATCTGTTTGTATAATTATCGTTACCTGAAAAATTATAATTGACCATAAGCCTATCATTTTGCCTATCGTTTGTATTATCGATAAAACTGTGCATGGCAATTGCCCCAATAGAATAATTCTTGTTGATGCCGTTATTGCTAAAATTGCCAACCCTATATAAATTGGGGTTGTAACTCCGGAAAGTATTATCCTTGAACAGGTCCTGCAGGCTGCCAATATCTTTGTTCACACTGTTGATGCCACCGCCTATGCCTAGCGAATTTCTTTTATTATATACTTGGAATATAAGATTGCCTTCGTACCGTCCATCTGTACCGTAGCCTGCGCCTACTTTTCCGAAATAGCCTTTTTTTGCATCTTCTTTTAGCTTGATGTTCATTGTTAAGATAGAATCTTTTGGGGCATTGGCATCGCCTCCCTGTGGCTGCTTGCTACGGTCAACCTGCGAGTAGACCTGGATTTTATCAATGGCATTTTTTGGTAAATTTTGCGTTGCAATCGTTGCATCACCTTGACCCATAAAAGGCTTGCCGTCAACCAATACCTGCGGCACTTTTTTCCCGTTCACGGTAATGCTCCCGTCCGACCATATCGTAACACCTGGTACCTGGTTCAATAGGTCTTCCACCACGGCATTGGGTTTCAGTTTAAATGCTGCCGGATTTATTTCCAGCGTATCGCCGTTCATCCTTATCGGCACATACGATGTTACGGTCACCTTGTTGGAGTCGGCATAATTTGGGGATAACATAACGTTTATGCCATTGGTTGCGACACTATCCAACATGATATATTTATTGAAACTATTGTAACCCACATAGGTTATGCTCAACAATATTTTTCTTTTTAGGGATATTTTATCTATCAGAAAATTGCCGTTCTTATCTGTAAGCTGATAGTTCAGTAAAACAGAATCTTTATCGAAAATGCTTACCGTTGCCGATTCAAGGCTTACATTGGTGGCCGAATCATGTACGGTTCCTTTTAAAACACCGGTTTGCTGTGCATATGCACCAACAACAAAAAAATACGATAGGCAGAGTGTAAATATGGCTTTCAAGGGTAAGGTTTTTTAGGGTAAATTCTATTCCAATCGGGTTATTTTTTAAAAGTAAATTCTATTATGACTGGGTTGGATTTATCAGTGGCAGTATTAAAAAAAGCCTGCAATGTTTCGGGATAAACAATGTTCTTGTTTTTATTGGCCCGGTAAAACTCCAGCAGTTCCGAAGCCTTTTTTGTGATATAACATTTTCCGTTACTCTCCCCACCAAGGCCATAATTGCCTATTAACTGAAGGTTATATTGCGTACTGTCGCCTTTTATTTTGTCCGTTCTATAAAATTTGCGTTCTGCTTTGTCGTACAGGTATCCTTCATATTTATAATAGAGATAGCCTAGTTGGAAATATATGAACTTGCTTGTTTCTTTAAATCCATAAACCTGTTTTATTAACCCGTTATGCCCCTGCACATAATTGTCCTTTTCTGTTTTTGTTTTAAAATCTGTGGCAAAAAACGATTTGGGCAAGCTGTTTTCCAGTGGCACCACAAGGTCATAAACAGGCCGCAGACTATCTTTATCTAACATATAAATAGTATAATCAAAGGGCCTTGTTGCGTATTTGATAAAAGGCGTATCAGATTCTGATAAAATTATGTTTTCTTCCCCAAATCTGTATCTGGTATCATTTTGTCTGTTATAGGGAAAAAAGCTTTTTACCGTTTTATTGTTCAACAATATTTTTAGTTCGTAACCTAAGCTGTCTTTGTACATTTTGTCTGATGAAATGCTTGACAGGTAATAATAATCATCATAATACCTGCCTGCATCTAAAATATCGTAAGCAGTTACAGGGGCTGGTTGCACCTTAAAAGCACTGTCGTTTAGGTTGATAAAATAAGATTTGAAATATTTTTGGTTGGAGGGCTTTGCATAGTTTTCTTTAATATCCAACATGTCTTTATTAGTGAGGTCGTAATTTTTATTACGTGCCTTTATTTTCAATACTTCTTCTTTTTCGTCGTAAAAGGGCCAAGTCCTTTCACCATATTTTTTAAGCGAAATCTGCTTCACGAATTTTCCATCTTTCTTAAAAATTGAAAGCTTTACCTCGTTCGTTATCTGCTCGGGTATTACAAAATAGTTTTTTGTAACTACTACCGAATTCCAGCTTTTTATCGGATGTCCGTTCGTTTCCAACGGGACGAAACGTATGGAATCTATAAATTTAGATTGATTTGCGCCGGCGGCCACCTTGGGGTTTATATATAGCTTTTGTGGCTGGCAAATGGCAACAGGTTGTTGCAAGAAAAAAAAGAAGGTGAGGGCAGGCAAGAATAGTTTTGGGGTTGCCATTTTATTTTTGGCCATGAAGATATATGACTAAAAGTTAAAATAAACTAAATTCGGATAGATATAATTGGAAACGCTGCTTTAGAGGAAGACCGTTGCAAAACAGGCAAAAAAAACCTGCAAAGTGATGCTTCGCAGGGCTGGGTTTATTTTGTAGATGTGTTCCTTACCAAAGACCGAAGCTTTTAGCGTGGCCATTTAGATTTAAAGTGGAGATGTGTTTGGAAACAATATTACATATACAGCGCTGACCGGTATATGTAAACTTTGTAAAGGACGATTTTCGATTTACGAAACCGCTTCTATTAATTTGTAGGACTATCTTATGACATGGTATCAAGGGATTTTGTATTTTGTTGTTTGACATTTGTCTAAAAAGATAAGTAGGGAATAATATGTAAAATAATTCTGGTACCTTGATAAACTAATTTTGTTTGGTTGAAGAACGGGTTGATAGGAAAAAAATTTAGTGAAAATTGATCTGCCAGAAATGTTACTTAGCCCATTAAACACTTAAATTAAAACTTAATTAAATATAAAAAGATTTAAAATCAACCACTTACAACCGGCCTATAATCTATGATATGTTAAATAGCGCTTGGTGGCTGCAAAACCAACAAATTTAAAATCCATTATTTTATTGTAATAAACGTTTTGGGCAAGTTTTAAAAAAAGGCCTACTATACGCTACCTTCTCAGCGGCACATCTAAAGTGATCGCCATTCCGTTGTCAAATTGTTGATGAAAGCTGCCATTTATTTCCACCATTCTTTTTTGCATGTTTTTCACGCCGTTGCCAAATTGATTTTTAACGGCATTGCCTTGGCCGTTATCCTTTATTTCTACTTTCAATCGGTTATCTGTATAGTCAATCCGTACGTCTACCCTTTGTGCTCCGGAATGTTTGTACACGTTATGCAACGCTTCTTTTGTGCATAAAAAAATATTCTTGCGTTGAAGGCCACTTAATTGTATGCCATTGGTTGTTTGCGGCAAGCCGCAATTAAATTGGATGCTGCTATTCTCGAAAAACGAAAACCCATATTCCCGGATATATTCACTTAGGTTTTGCAGGGTGTCATTTGCAGCATCCAACGCCCAAACAATGGTGTTCATACGTTGTGTCACGTCTTTTGTAATGCCCGAAATTTTTAGCGCAAATTCAGTTACCTGTTGCAATTGCTCGTGCTGTTCTGCAATCAGGTCGCTTACCATGCGGATGCTGCTCAGGCCGCCGCCCACATCATCGTGCAGGTCGGCCAAAATGCGCTGGCGTTCGTCTTCTTTTGCTTTGGTTACCGCTTCGTTGGTTTTCTTTTCATTATCCATGGCCATTTCTTTCCATTTTAATTGTTGTCTTTTTTTACGTGTTCTTGATACGGCATAGCCAATGGCAATCGTGCCCAATAACAACCCTATTATGCCGTAAATAAAATAGTTCTTTCGGGCCAGGTCGTATTTCTGTTGGATGATGGTTTTTTCTTTTTTCTCGGTTTCGTATTTTGTTTGGGCTTCTGTCAGCGACTGGGAATAGTTTTGTTGATAAAGCGAATCTTTGATGGTGATAATGGTATCCAGCATTTCCCCCCATGCCTTAAAACTGCCCATGCTTTTATATTCCTGTGCAAACTGTTGATACACAGTGGTTGATATGGGCATATTGTTTTTTACCAGCAAGCTCCGCTCCATTTCATCGTATGCCAACGCCCTTTGAAAATCTTTTCTATCCCGATACATCTGTATGAAACTGATGAAAGCATCTTCTATCCGGGCCGGGTCAGCAATTTGTTGTTCCAATGCAATTCCTTGGTTAAAATAATACTCAGATGAATCGTATTTATTTAATTTACTAAAAATGATACCCTTTTCTTCAAGACAAGAAGCTGATGTTCGTATCCTATTTTTTTCTTTAGAATATCGATAGGCAATGTCTACATAAAAATTGGCAGAATCCAGATTAGGCTTTGGTAATTGCTCGTAAGTTGTGCCTAGGTTTAAGTAAATAAAATCCCAGTTTTGTTTATAAAAATTACTATCGGTGGTTAGCGATAAGGCCTTTCTATATAAACCGATGATCTGTTTGTAGCTGTCTTGCTTTTTTGAAATATCGTTTAGATCTTCGTCACCGATAATAAATGTAAGCAGGTTATATGCCTGCACTTGGGCATTTAAATCTTTGTATTTTTCTCCACTGCTAATTAATTCATACGCCAAACTCATGGCTTCTTTTAATTTTTTTTGCTTGTTTAAACAGATGATTTTGTTTTCAACCACCTGATGGTATAATTCATAATTTTTGTTTAATTCGGTTATTGTATTGATGATGTCATCACAAAAAAGCAGGGCCGAATCAATTTTTGCCTGTTGTATAAACGAGCGGGCACAAATAAATTTTGCTTCCCAAATCTTGGTCTGGTCTTTTTGTTGAAGGCTTAATTGCAAGGCCTGATCTGCATATTTTTTTAAACTATCGCCCGGCATGGATTTCGCTTGCCTGCATAATTTTTGCAACAGGACGAGTTTTTCACCATTGTTCTTTGCTGAAGCAATTAAGTTTTTAAGGCTATCAACGGTAGATGTTTGTGCATTTACCTGCAAGCTTAAAAAAAAGCAAGCTGCCAAACCAAGCATAAAATGTAGATAGCTTTTCCGCAGCATAGTTGAGTAAATTTCTTGTAAGGACGACTTGGTTTTATGCAGAATAAATGAAGTTTAAAATTCAAATCTTCATCTTTTTAAAAACAGATTTACCGCTTCGATGCGGGTATTCACTTGCAGTTTTTCATAAATATTTTGAATATGTGTCCGCACGGTAGATATGCTAAGATCCAATACATCAGCCACTTCTTTATTCATCAATCCTTTTGCCAAATGTTCCAATATTTCTTTTTCCCGGCTGGTAAGTGTTTGCACCAATTTGTTCTGGCCTTCAAACATATTGAAACTGCTTACCACTTTCCGGGCAATGCCACTGCTCATCGGGCTGCCACCATTCAGCATTTCAGACAAAGCCGATGTGATTTTAGACGGCCCTTCGCTTTTTAAAATGTAACCACTGGCACCCGCTTTTAACGAATCAAATATTTTGTCCGTATCCTCATAAGCGGTGCATATCAAAAAAAGCATTTTCGGGAACCTGTTTTTTAAAACGGCCACGCATTCGATACCACTGCTGCCAGGCAGGTTGATGTCCATCAAAACCGCATCGGGCTGTATAGCTGGAATTGATTTTAACGCTGCCTCTGCATTTTCAAAACTGCCACCCAGCAGGTAACCGGGCGTTAATTGCAACATCATGCACATGGCTTCCCGCATCTCAGGTTTATCTTCCACCACGCATATCATATAGTCGTTTGGCATATAACAAAAATACAAAATAGAACAAATTGTAATATACGCAATAGCGATGAGACGATACGATTAAAAAAATAGAACCTTGTTTAAGCATGATGGCCCGCTTCCCTGATGTTTTGAAATCGAAATGTACATCCTCTTTATCGCATCCGGTAATTATCACCTAAATTATTGTAATTCATTAGTTTGTAAATGTTACCAACAAAGGATCACCATTGTTGGTAACACAGCCTTTTGAAATCCAAACATCAGCCTTCTAATGCTTATTACGTATTGTGCAAGGTTTGTAATGGGTTCATTTTTGTAGAAGTTTCAGCTATCTCAACAATCGAAGTGTTCGAAATTATTCTATAAAACCTTTTTCCATGAAAAAAACACTATTTTTTTTGCTAGTTTTTTTTGGTTTTACTTTATCTGCACTGGCTAAAATAAGTTATGTAAAACAAGGCGGCACTGGTACCGGTACGTCCTGGACAAATGCTTCCGGCAATCTGCAAACGATGATTACCGGCTCCACGTCAGGCGATCAAATCTGGGTTGCAGCCGGAACATACCAGCCAGCAAGTGGCCAAAGCTTTATTATGAAAGAAGGCGTGGCAATTTATGGCGGTTTTGTTGGTAACGAAACCAGTCTTACCGCAAGAAATAGGATTACGAATGTTACCACTTTGCAGGGCAATGGAAGTAGGGTAATCACAAATTTATCAAACAACCTTACCACCGCTGCCATATTGGATGGGTTTACCGTTACCGGTGGCAATATCAATGATGTTGGTGGGGGAATTTACAATAATGGTTCTTCGCCTACAATCAGCAATTGTACCATTTCGAACAATACAACTGGTTTTAACAGCGGTGTGGGGGGCGGTGGGATTTGCAACATCAATTCTTCGCCCGCCATCAGCAATTGCACCATTTCAAACAATACACCAGGTTTTGGCGGTGGTGGTGCTGGCATTTACAACGGCAGTTCTTCGCCCGTTATCACCAACTGTATTTTTTCTGGAAATACGGCAGGCGATTATGGCAATGGTAGCGGTGGTGGTATTTCCAATAATGCTTCTTCTGCACCAACCATTACATATTGCACTTTTTCTGGAAATAAAGCTGGCGCCACTCTTGAGGGCGGCGGCATTGCGAACGATCATTCTTCGCCTAATATTGCCAACTGTACTTTTTCGGGAAATACTGCCACTTACGGAGGGGGAATGTCAAATGTTTCTTCATTGCCAACTGTTTCGAATTGTATCTTTTCAGGCAACACAACGGATAATGCAGGCGGTGGCATGTGGAATGTAACTTCTTCACAACCTATTATCACCAATTGTCTTTTTTCGGGCAATAAGGTTACTTTTTTTGGTGGGGGGATGGATAATGAATCTTCCTCGCCACGTATTATAAATTGTACTTTTTCAGGCAATTACGCTGCTAATAGCGGTGGCGGTATATCCAATTATGATAATTCTGCGCCAAATATTACCAATTGCATTATTTATGGAAACACCGATGCCATTACAGGCGATGCATCCAATACCATTACCGTTACTTACAGTATTGTGCAAGATGGTGGTTATCCAGGCACTGGAAACAGCAGCGGCGACCCTGCTTTTACAAATGCGCCAAATGCTACAACGGCTCCGTTTACAAATGGCGATTACAGCTTGCAAGGTACCAGCGCTGCTATTAATGTTGGCAGCAATAGTGCATATCCCAATAATTTAAATACCAGCTTAGATCTTGCCGGCAACCCTCGCTTGTTTGGAACTATTATTGATATGGGTGCTTATGAATACCAGCATGCACCAGCGGTTGTTAGTCACATTAAATACGTCACCGTTTCGGGCACAGGAGATGGCTCGTCTTGGGCAAATGCTTCATCCAACCTTCAAACAATCATTACCAATTCTCCAGCTGGCAATCAAGTTTGGGTAGCTGCTGGTACTTATCAAGCGGCCAGCGGCGGCAGTTTTAGTATGAAAGAAGGTGTTGCAATTTATGGTGGTTTTGTTGGAAACGAAACAGTGCTTACTGCCAGAAACTGGGCGACCAATATTACCATTTTACATGGCAATGGGAATGTGGTGATAAGCAATGCCAGTCTTACCAACGCTGCTGTATTGGACGGTTTCACCATAACTGGCGGAAACGGCACTTCTGGCGGTGGCATGTATAATTTTTCGGCCTCGCCCAATATTTTAAACTGTATTTTTTGGGGCAACTCGGCCACTTATGGCGGCGGCATGGGCAATTTAGGTTCATCACCTAACATTACCAACTGCTTGTTTTCGGGAAATGCCGGCACTTTTGGCGGCGGCTTGTATAATTCTGGCTCATCGCCCAGTATTATCAATTGCACTTTTGCAGGCAACAAAGCAGATAATAATGGCGGCGGGATATCCAATTATCCCAATTCTTCTCCCATTATTTCCAACAGTATTTTTTATGGAAATTATGGCAACAGCAACGGTGATGGTATTGCTAATACGGATGCTACCAGCGTTCCAATTATTACCTATAGCATTGTACAGGGCGGCTACGCAGGCACTGGAAACAGCAGCAACGATCCAGTTTTTACAAACGCACCCTCTTACAGCACAGCACCTTTTACTGGCGGCGATTATAGCTTGCAAGGCACAAGTCCTGCACTTAATGCGGGCAACAACGGTGCTTATACAGGCAATTTAGCTACCGATTTTGACCTTGCCCATAACCCTCGACTGTTCGGAACCAACATTGATATGGGAGCTTACGAATATCAACATGCGCCTACTCCACCTGCTAATTTTCCAATACGTTATGTAAAACAAAATGGAACAGGCGACGGTTCTTCTTGGGCCAAAGCTTCAGCTGATTTGCAGGCAATGATCACCGCTTCTGTGAGCGGCAATCAGGTTTGGGTAGCTACCGGCACTTATCAACCTATAATAAGCGGCAATAGTTTTAGCATGAAAGAAGGTGTGGCCATTTACGGCGGCTTTGCCGGATCCGAAACCAGTGTTACCGCAAGAAATTTTGTTACGAATGTTACTACTTTACAGGGAAATGGCAACAAGGTCATCAACAATAATAACCTTACACTTGCGGCAGTTTTAGATGGCTTTACAATCAGCGGAGGGAATATAACAAATGACAACGGTGGCGGGATGGCCAATAATTTTGCTTCTCCAACAATAGCCAATTGCCGTTTTTTAAACAATGTGGTAAATACAAGCGGCGGTGGCGGTGGTATTTTTAATTATTCCAGTAATCCAAATATATCCAATTGCGTATTTTCAGGAAACACAGTAGCCGGTGCCGGTGGTGGCATATCCAATCAAAGTTCATCCCCCAATATCGCCAATTGTGTTTTTTCGGGCAATACGGCCAATGGGTTAGGCGGTGGTGGTATTTACAACGTGTCCTCGTCTTCGCCAACAATTGTCAACAGTCTTTTCTCTGGCAATAACGCAAACGTTAGCGGTGCCGGCATTTTAAATAATGCTTCTTCGCCAAAAATTATCAACTGTACTTTTTCTGGCAACTTGTCGATGAATAACGGTGGTGGCATAGGCGATTTATCGTCATCATTTCCCAATATTGTCAATAGCATCCTTTTTGGTAACAACGGGAAAAACGGAAGCGGATTTTATGACGATGGTTCTGGCGTGCCTGTTATTTCATACAGTCTTGTACAGGATTTCCCCTCAGATGCCGCCAACCATAATCTGGATGGCAGTACCGACCCATTATTTAAAAATGCACCAGATGCTGCCAATGCACCTTTTACCAACGGCAATTATCAATTACAATCTAATAGCGTTGCCATTGATGCTGGAAACAATAGTAGCTATATTGGAAATTTGCCTACCGACAAAGACCTTGGCGGCGGGCCGCGTTTACTTGGTAATACTATAGATATGGGCGCCTACGAAGACATTGGATTGCCTGTTAATCCTGGGGTGTTGCCCTTAAATGGAGGTATCAACGGAAACCTTACAAGTGCCACACCCGACATATATACCGTAACGACCAATGCCGATGGATTGTTAAGGCTTACACTTAAAGCAGTAAGCCCCGCCGATCTAAACTTTATCTTGTACGATAATGATGGCACAACGGCGTTAAGTGCTACACAGGAATCATATAACAATTCTATTGCAACGGTTATCGTCGACGGGCTGGCTCCAGGTACTTATAAAGTACAAGTTTCACCTTATAATGCTACTAGCTACGGAGCGTACACACTTTCCGACAGCCTGTTCACGACCCCGCTGGCCAACGACGTGGAACCCAACGGCGACATGGCCACAGCGGTGGCACTGGCCCAGAACGGGAGCGCCACGGGGCATGTGGGCTACCACTACAACAACCAGCGTGACTCTACGGACTGGTACAAGGTGACCACCACCGCCGACGGGCTGCTTCGGGTGTACCTGTCCACCCGGCAGGGGAGCATCTACAGCACCACGGCCACCAACCCGCTCGATGTGAACATATGGCTCTACGACGGCGACGGCACCACCCAGCTTGGGTCTGCGGAAGTGTACAGCGGCAGCCGGCCCGGCGTCGAACCTGATAACAGCGGACGGTCTGGCCCCGGGCACGTATTACATAAAGGTCCAGTGTTACAGCCCGAACACCGGGTTCGCCAATTATACTATTTCCGACAGCCTGTTCACCACCCCGTTGGCCAACGATACCGAACCAAATGGGAATATGGCCACGGCGGTTACACTAACCCAGAACGGCAGTGCCACGGGGCATGTAGGCTATCATTACAATAACCAGCGGGACTCTACTGACTGGTATAAAGTAACCACCACGGCCGACGGGTTGCTGCGGGTGTACCTGTCCACCCAACTAGGCAGCATTTACAGCACCACGTCTACCAACCCGCTTGATATGAACGTATGGCTCTACGACGGCGACGGCACCACTCAGCTCGGCTATGCGGAAGTTTACAATAGCAGCGGTTCTGCGACGAACCTGATAACAGCCGACGGCCTGGCTCCGGGCACATATTACATAAAGGTCCAGAGCTATAACCCGAACAGCGAATTTGCCAACTACACGATTTCCGATAGCCTCTTTACTACTCCGTTGGCCAATGATGCCGAACCCAACGGGAACATGGCCACGGCGATTGCCCTAACCCAGGACGGGAGCGCCACGGGGCATGTGGGCTACCACTACAACAACCAGCGGGACTCCACCGACTGGTACAAGGTGACCACCACGGCCGACGGGTTGCTGCGGGTGTACCTGTCCACCCAACTAGGCAGCATTTACAGCACCACTTCCACCAACCCGCTCGATATGAATGTGTGGCTTTACGACGGCGACGGCACCACCCAGCTGGGATATGCGGAAGTGTACAGCGGTGCCGGCCCCGCGACGAACCTGATAACCGCGGACGGCCTGGCCCCGGGCACGTACTACATAAAAGTGCAGAGCTACAGCCTGAACGCCGAGTTCGCCAACTACACGCTTTCCGACAGCCTCTTTGGGGCAAAGTTTGCCAGCGATCCAGAACCGAACGGAAGTATTGCCACGGCGGTTATTTCTCCTTCCAATGGTAGTTTGACAGGGACATATAGGGTATCATTATAATGGCCGAACAGATGTAGATGATTACTATAAGGTTACTATTCCCGGTGGGCCATTACACGTTTATCTAAGTTCAGACAGGGGAAGTGCTTTTAGCAGCAACGCCCTTGATATGGTGGTTACCGTATATAATTCCGATGGCGCAACAATTGTCGGCACGAAAGAAATATATAACGGCAGTAACCCCACGGTTGATAGCCTTGTTTTTTCTTCCCTTCCTGCTGGGGATTATTATATAAGGGTTACCGACTATTCCTCATCAGAATTTGGGGTGTATTCGCTTTCTGTTTCTTCGACACAGGATGTTTTCCCAGTAACCTATCTGCATTTTGACGGGCAAATGATTGGCGGCAAGGGCATACTAAACTGGGCAACAGCTACAGAAAGCAATAATAAAGGGTTCGATATCGAACGAAGCGCCGATGCCGCAAGCTTTACAACCATTGGTTTTGTGGCAGGAAACGGTAATACGAATGCCATCAAAACTTACAGTTGTACTGATGTGCAACCTTTGATAGGGGCGAACTTTTATAGGTTGAAACAAATTGACAACGATGGAAATTTTGCATATAGCGCTGTGGTGCAATTGAACAACAGCACAAAAAACCTTTTAACTATATTCCCTAACCCTACAAGCAGCACGCTGTTTGTGACCACCGCTGGCCTTGTTGGAAATATAAAGGTCTTGGATATATTGGGCCGAACAATGACCACGCTTGCAATTACCAGCGACACAACTAAGATAGACGTCAGTAGTCTTGCCCCGGGTACATATTATTGCGTCGTGGGTGGTTCGAGTATGTTCTTTGTGAAAACAAAATAAAACACGTGATCGGTAAACTGACCTCTAAATCAATGTGAAATAAACGTTGGTTTACACCGCAATATAATAGCATGAAAATACCACTTTATCAATCCGGTCCCTTAAGCCGGGTGCCCTTGATGAACAGCCACAGCATGAACACCAGTTCCCCGGCACCGGAAACCATACCGACACTTATATCGGTATCATAAAACAGCAGTGGCTGCAGACTGTCCGTCAACCATCCCAGACCAGCCACAATAAGGCAGGCACCGACTATCTTCGGTAAGTATTTCGAGATAAAGATCACATATCCCAGCATCAGGAGATGGATACCGAAGAACAGATAACAGATAGGAAAATGATCAATCATCCCTAAAGAATGCAGGGCGATCATGATATTTCCATCCAATTGATCTGTGGTGAACACCCCCAGGTAAGCGTGTTTGCCCAACAACTGTAAAACGGTCAAGAGGTTCATCATGGCAACGAGGCTCATAAGGGTGTATATGACCCTCATCCATGCCGTTATGAGCGAAAGATAGATGTTCACGGGGGGGCAAGCAGTATATAGATTGCCCAGGCAGC
>CAWJTH010000177.1:0-25573 GCA_963845495.1 uncultured Chitinophagaceae bacterium | reverse complement strand
GGAAAGACAACTAACTAGTGATAAAACAACTAGCACGGTGCCATCTACTTTAGGCATATCTGATCCAACTATTAACAATCTTAGTCAGAAGTTAAGCACACTTATATTACAGAGAGATGATTTGGCATCACGTGCAGGTCCAAGAAATCCTCTATTGGTAAATTATGAAGATCAAATAAAAAGCTTACAAAGTAGTTTGTTAGATAATATCCAAAAATTAAAAAAGGGATATGGTGTTGCTCTTAATGACATTCAAAGTAAGGAGGCTCAATTTGCCAATAAAATAAGCTCGGTGCCAGAACAGCAAAAAGAATTGATCCAAATTAAACGTAACCAAAGCGTACAAGAACAATTATATTATTTCTTACTGCAAAGGCGTGAAGAAAGCCAAATAAAATTAGCGTCGAGCACTACTGATACACGTACAGTGGAACAGCCATACGGAGTTGGGCAAATAAAGCCTAATAATCAACAAGTTATTGGTATTGGTATATTTATGGGATTATTTATTCCAATAGCAATCCTTTTACTTATTGGCTTTTTCGATAATAAAGTTGAAGATAAAAAAGAAATTGAAAAAAGCACATTTGCACCTTTGCTTGGAGAAATCCAGTACGTTAAGAAAATGGATAATCCCATCCAGATCACATCCAAATCACGTTCAGTTATTGCAGAACAGTTAAGGGCTATCAGGACCGCTATCAGTTATACCGGAAAAGGAGAAGCTACAAAATCTATTTTAGTAACTTCTCAACGTTCAGGAGAAGGGAAAAGCTTTACCAGCCTTAATTTGGCGGCTAGCTATTCACAACTGGGTAAAAAAGTTGTTGTATTGGAATTCGATCTCCGTAAACCTAGAATAGCCAGAAGTTTAGGGCTTGATCCAAAAATTGGAATTAGCACTTATTTAAGTAGGGATATAATTTTAAGTGACATATTGATTCCCTTACCGGAAATGGACGGTAATCTTTTTCTACTGCCGGCCGGTCCATTACCACCCAATCCTGCCGAATTGATATTGGGCGATAACATGGCTAAAATGATGAAACATCTAAATGAATTTTTCGATTATATCATTATCGATACGCCACCGTTCAGTATTATTACAGATGCAACATTGCTTCAACAATATGCTGATATCAATATTGTTGTACTTCGCCAAGGGTACACATTTAAAAATGTATACCAAGAACTGAACCAACGCATGGTACAATTTCCAAATCAGCCATTGTATTTAATATTAAACGGAACAGGCAAACGCCAAGAATATGGCTATACCCAAAACTACGGATATGGTTATGGCTACTTTGAAGACGAGAAAAAGAAAACCGTAAAAGCATAATACAAATCTTTTTTAGATTTGTTACAATAATATATAGTATTTATAATACATAAAATAGCTTAATGGATAGCATAGCTGAGCATTGGGATTTAGAAATAAAGCCAAAAGACAATTTATTTGATTTACACCTTAAAGATGTATGGAATTATCGCGATTTACTTGGTTTGCTAGTACGTAGAGATTTTGTAGCTAAATACAAACAGACAATACTTGGGCCGTTGTGGAATTTTATACAGCCCATAATGAGTACGTTAGTATCGTTGTTGTTGTTTAATGTTATAGCAAATATCAGCGTAAATGGCACTAATCCTTTCCTTTTCCAATTATCTGGTATCATAATCTGGAACTATTTTTCTAGTTGTATAAATGGTTGTTCTTCTGTATTTGTTACAAATGCAGGCGTATTTGGTAAAGTATATTTTCCAAGGCTAATTATGCCGTTATCAATTATAATTTCAAGTTTAGTTCAGCTTGGGATACAATTTTTATTACTGGTATTTGCTGCCGCCTTTTTTTATTTTATAAAAGGCCAACCCATTTATTTTGGGTGGACTTGGTTGCTTGCGCCAATCTATATTTTACTAATGGCAGGTATAGGACTTGGGTTGGGTATATTAATTTCGTCGGTAACAACAAAGTATAGGGATATGACTGTGTTAATGACATTTGGGATACAGTTGCTTATGTATGCAAGTGCTGTTAACTACCCTTTATCATACCTTGAAGAAAAAAATAAAACTATTTTTAATCTTGTGAAATGGAATCCATTGGCAGTGGTAGTCGACGACTTTAGAAACGCTCTACTTACTGGCCATGTAAACATCAGTGCATTAACTTATCCCTTTTGTTTTACGGTTATTAGTCTGTTTTTAGGCACTATATTTTTCAATAAAGTTGAAAAAAGCTTTATGGATACCGTTTAAATAAATAGGTATGTAAATTAATTAAATTCGAGATAACCTTATGTCATCAGTAATAAAAGCAGAAAATATTTCAAAACAATACCGGTTAGGTGATATAGGAACTGGCTCCTTATCACATGACATCAATCGTTTTTGGTATAAGGTACGTGGCAAGGATGATCCTTACCTAAAAATTGGAGAAGTTAACGATCGTACTAGCAAAGGCAACAGTGAATATATTTGGAGCTTAAAAGATGTGAACTTTGATATACAGCAAGGGGATGCCGTGGGCATTATGGGAAGAAACGGAGCAGGAAAAAGTACATTGCTAAAAATATTAAGCCGCGTAACTGCTCCAACTACTGGTAGCATAAAAGTAAAAGGTAGAATAGCAAGCTTATTGGAAGTTGGCACAGGTTTTCACCCAGATCTTTCGGGAAGGGACAATATATTTCTTAACGGTGCAATATTAGGAATGCGCAAACAAGAAATTAAAAAGCATTTCGATGCGATTGTTGATTTTGCCGGCGTAGAACGTTATATAGATACTCCTGTTAAAAGATATTCTTCAGGCATGTATGTTCGGCTTGGCGTTTGCCGTAGCAGCATCATTTGGAATCCGAAATATTAATTGTTGACGAAGTTTTAGCGGTTGGGGATGCAGAATTTCAGAAGAAATGTTTGGGTAAAATGGAGGACGTTAATAAAGGCGAAGGAAGGACGATATTATTTGTAAGCCATAATATGGCAGCAATACAAAATCTTTGTAATAACATAGTGTTAATGAATAACGGTATGTTGCAATATATGGGAAGTACCGAAAGTGCAATTTCACTGTACAATCAGCAATCTGTACAATTTAAAATCGACATCCATGACAAGAAAGATTTATATATAAAAAATTTCAGTATAACATCTGTTTTCTCAGATTACTCAATTGTCGATTCGGCTGTAAGCAATGAGAAAGTATTGATAAATATGGAAATATTTTCAAAATATAACCAAGAAAATGTGAATGTAGGATACGGGATTAATGACAGTATGGGCGTTAGGCTAATTACCCCATTTAGCAAGCATTTAGAAAAAAAATATAAAATTCTATCTGGCATTAATAAAATTGTTTGTGAGATTCCTGCTTTTCCATTAAAACCAGGAATTTATGGAATTGAAATATTTATCGGTAATGATCTAACTATTTTCGAATATTACAACAGTGGGTTAAGTTTTGAAGTAATCCCATCACCAAAACTTAACTTGTTTGCTATTCCAGATAGTTCACAAGGAAATTTTATTATAAATCAAATTTGGAAATAATGATCCAATCGGAAAATGTGCAAGACGAATTGTTTTGCCTGCAATTTGAAAATAGGTCTTTAGCAGAACTACTTTTTTATAATCATTCTGAAAGATGGTTATTTGGTTTTCAGTATCCAAGTACTGAAAAAGATCACCTTTGTAGATATGAGTTTGCTAAACAATATGCAAATAACAAAAGAGTGTTAGATATAGCATGTGGTTGCGGTTATGGATCTTATTTACTTGCTAAAGAAGGTAATGCCAATGAAGTAACAGGTGTTGATTTAAATGAAGATTCTGTTAGATATGGAAGTCATCGATATAAACACCCAAAAGTCAAGCAGTTTGTTGGCGATGCAACTGAATATACTTTTGGAAACAAATTTGATCTTATTGTAAGCTTTGAAACAATAGAACATATACCCGATTACGAAAAATTTTTAAAAAATATTGAAAAGGCGCTAGCTGATGATGGGATTTTATTGATTTCAAGCCCAATTGTAACTGAAACTACCACAAAAAGTATTAACCCATATCATGTGATTGAATGGTCTATGAATGATTTTATCAGTCTTATAAATAAATACTTTGTGGTGGAAGATGTATACGTTCAGAGTATTAATCTGATTCAGACGCAAGTAAAACAGCTTTCAATCTATAAAAGAATTTTGCGAAAGTTTGGCTTGTTAAAAAGCGAAAATAAAACTACAATCCCCAATAACCCCGTAATATTTGAAAAATTCGAAAATCAATTTTCTGCTGATCAAGTAATCAATGGATATCAGGTTGCGGTATGTAAAAAAGCAAATAAATAATTTAATTGTTTATTTGAAACATTGTATTTAATGATTCCTTTTTTAATTTGGCAATATTTTGAATGACACTGAAAATATATTAGCAATTGTTATTCCTGCGTTCAGATTGGAGTTTTTTAAAACGGCTTTAGATTCTATCGCAAATCAAACAAATAAACGTTTCACGGTATATATAGGTGATGACAACAGCCCTGAAAATCTTAAAGAAGTTGTCGACGAATATCTAGATAAAATTAATATTAATTACAAAAAATTTGAAATCAATCTCGGTTCTAAAGACTTGGTTGATCAATGGGCTAGGTGTGTTAAATTAATAAATAACGAGCAGTGGATTTGGCTATTTTCAGATGATGATATTGCCGATGAGACTTGTGTTGAGGAATTTTATAAAACTTTATTAAACGTAGAGGAAGAATTTGATGTTTACAGATTCAATACACGTTGTATTGATGCATACGGAAATGTTACATATGAATCAAAAGAAAGTCCTCGTATAGAAAATGCCATGAGTCTGGCATTAAATATTCTTTTAGGCAACAGAGGTAACTCAATGCCGGATCATGTTTTTAAAGTTGCTAAGTATCAAGAACTGAATGGCTTCGTAAACTTCATTCAAGGCCAGGCTAGTGATTGGGCAACATCCATTAAATATGCCCATTCAGGAAATGGGCTTTACACCATACCCGGCCCTAAAATCAGTTGGAGGTACAGTGGGAAAAATATCTCTTCTCTCGCCAGTAAAAATAAAAACAGGCTTATATATGGACATTTGCAATTTATTGAATGGATTGTAAATAAATTCACTTTGACAGATGAAGATAAATATCGAATAAAAATAAATGATATTATCGACGCTTCTAAAATTAATTTTAAAAATATTATTTTAACACACTACAAAGGCATCCCTATAAGAGAAATACTCAATATCAGTAAAATAATAAGTAGAATATATAAAGACTCTTTTGTTAAATCGTTGTGGTTTTGCTTAGAGATTAATTATACTTTAAAAACGCAAAAATATCAGTGGAAGGAAAAATACTATAGTATCAGGCAAAGAATTTTAAATAGACTAAAATAGATAATGAGTTTTTTTACAATAATTATTCCTACCTATAATTCTTCAAAAACAATCAGTACAGCCATTGCCAGTATTGTTTCTCAAACATTTAAAGATTTTGAAATTCTAATAATAGATGGGTTTTCTACTGATAATACTATTGAAATTGTCAATTCATATGTTGAATCTCAAAAAAATATTAGGTTATTAAGTGAAAAAGATGATGGTATTTACGATGCTATGAATAAAGGCATATCGAAGGCAAAAGGTGATTGGCTGTATTTTTTAGGGAGTGATGACGAGCTATTTAGTAATGATGTTTTAAAAAATCTCCATCAATCGATTGATAAAAAGACAGATAAAGTTGTATATGGTAATATTAAAATAATAAATGATACGGGTTGGGGTAATGACGGTGAGATATATGCGGGTGAATTTAATATTGAAAAGCTTTTTATAAAAAATATTCCGCATCAAGCTATATTTTACCATAAAGATGTATTTAATTATTTCGGTTATTATAACATAGTATATAAAACTTGCGCCGATTACGATTACAATTTAAAGATAGCCTCTAAATTAAAATTAAAATATATTGATATAATAGTTGCAAATTTTATTGGTGGTGGGGCAAGTACAAATAATAGAGATTATTTATTTGAAGAAGATTACTCAAAAAATATAATTGAATATTATTATGACGAAATATATCATAGTAAATTTCAGCCATTTGAAAAAGAAATTTTAAAACAAGCAAAATTCAGGTTAAATAAACTAAAATTGTTGCAGTTTTTTTATCTTTTCTTTATAGGATTATATTTTAAAGTTAAAAGACTGAAAAAAAAAGCAAAACATTCAATTTTCATAAGACTTTCGCGATTTAAATTATTTCAGAAAGTTTAGGATATCTCAACCTTCTCAATAGGTATTTATACGCCAATCATCCTAAATTTAAGATATGTAATATACTTTAGAAGAAATTTACATTTTGGATTAGTTTTAAATTGCTATTCCTTAAGGATTAAAAATAAAAAATCCATGACTGTTGCCTTTACTATTTGTTCGAATAATTATCTGGCTCATGCAAAAACATTAGGAGATTCTTTTTTACAGTATCACCCAGAAGCGAAGTTTGTAATTGGATTGGTTGATAAAATTAGTGAAGAGTTCGATTTTAGTTTTTTTGATGCGTTTGAAATAATACCTGTTGAAACGCTTCAAATGAATGGCTTTGACGAGCTGCAGAAAAAATTCAATATTACAGAGCTTAATACAGCAGTAAAGCCTTCGTACCTTACTTATATTTTTACGGAATTAAAGGCAAATAAAGTAATTTATATCGATCCCGATATATTGGTATTGACTAGGTTAGAAGAAGTTTTAAATATTTTGGATGAAAAAAATATAATAGTTACGCCTCATATTTGTTCTCCAATTGAAGATGAGTTTGCGCCAACAGATTATCATACTTTACGTGGTGGTATATTTAACTTAGGTTTTATAGGATTAAGCAATTACGAAACAGTAAAAGGTTTTATTGAATGGTGGCACGACCGGGTTGTAAAATATGGCTTTGTGAATTTTTCGCTGAACATGTTTTATGATCAAATATGGGCAAACTACATTCCCTGTTTTTATGATAATTATTTTATTTTAAAACATCTTGGCTATAATATGGCTAATTGGAATTTACACGAAAGAGCCCTTAGCACAAATAAAGACGGGGCTATTTATGTAAACGAAAAATTTCCTCTTCGTTTTTTCCATTTTAGCAGTTATCATTTCGATAAGCCAGATATAATTTGTAGATATCTAACAAGATACAATTTTATTAATAGGCCGGATTTAATTGAAATTTTTGAAATTTATCGGGGATTGCTTATAAAAAATAAGGTTGAAATAATTAAAAAATTGCCGGTTTATTATTATCCAAACATCAATGGAATAAAAACAGAACAAAAAAAAGATCCTTTTAAATTTATTAAAAGGATCCAACAACGGGTTTTGTTGACAACTAAAGTTTTTATTAATGGTCACACATAAATGTGTAATAGTAATTCCTGTTCATAGTAATAACCCATCTCAATTTGAATTAATTTCTTTTGAACAGTGTTTTAAAATCTTATGCAAATATCCTATTAAGGTAATAGCCCCCAAAGGTATTGACCTAACAAAATACAAAGCGGTTGTTAATACATTCGATGTAATATATATCGATCCAAAATGGCAGTCATCGTTGCTGATGTATAACAAACTTAAATTAAGCAGGTTTTTTTATAATTTATTTAAAGAGTTTGATTATTTGCTTACCTATGAATTAGATGCGTTTGTTTTTTCTGATGAACTTGATTTTTGGTGTTCTAAGGGATATGATTACATAGGCGCACCTTGGTTTGAAGACTATCATTTGGCGAAACAAGACAGCAAAATAATAGGCGTTGGTAATTCAGGCTTTTCTTTGAGAAAAATTTCTACCTTACAAAAAGTATTAAAATCTATATATTATCAAGATCCAAAAGAAATTGGCAAAAGAAGTACTCGTCCCTTGGCTTATCTATTGTATCCTTTTAGGTGGCTAATGAATAAATTTGGGAATGAGAATTATACAATACAACATGCGTACAATTGGTATGAAGATATGTTTATATGCCATATACTTCCCAAATTTTTCCCTGATTTTAAAATAGCAACGCCCAGTGATGCAGGAAAATTTAGCTTGGAATGCAATGCTGAAAATCTATATAAGATAAATAATAATACGCTTCCTTTTGGGTGCCATGCGTGGTGGCGTTATGAGCTTGATTTTTGGACCCCGCACATTGAGCGTTTTGGGTATACACTTTCATCAATAAAAAAGAATGAACAATAATATCTCTTTTTATTATGGTTAAAGAAAATAAATTGATTTCAATAATCTTACCCAACCTAAACACGCCTTTAAATTTCCTTAAAGAAAGGATTGATTCTATTATAAATCAAAGTTATGAAAATTGGGATTGCATTATAATTGATGGTTTTTCTGATAATGGGTCTGCTGAATATTTACAATCAATAACAGAAAGCGATGGCCGATTTAAATTTTACCAGCGTCCACGCAAAGGAATTTATGATGCATGGAATGAAGGTATCAAGCTTGCTGAAAATGAATTTGTATATGTGGCAACCAGTGATGATACAATGGCAAGTGATTTTTTTTGCAATATGCTGGAAAGTATTTTAGCAGCACCTAATTGTGAAATAGCTTGTAGTTATCTTAATTTAATAGATGAAAAAAGCACTATAATTGATGGAATCAAATGGGAAAAATTTAGTTCAGGAACTTACTTTGGCGATATTTTAAATAAAGAACACATTCGAAACGCCCCACATGATGGAATTTTGCACGCCATTACCGGAATGGTTTACACGTCAATAACTCAATTATTGATTAAAAAAACAGTATTTGAAAAAATTGGCTACTTTTTAATAGATAAAGGTGCAATTGCAGATTTTGAATGGGAAATGAGGGCCTCTTTATTGTGTAATGTTATATATATATCCAAAACATTTGCTACTTGGAGAAAATATTCCGGACAAGCCACACAAGACAATTATAACAATGCAGCATATTATAAGTCGGTGCTATCACTTGTGGAAATTGCATATAATTCTGCTATTAAAATAAATCAAGATTTAACTAAAAGGATTGCATTAAAAGAATGTTTATTTTCATTCTCCGTCGAAAAATATCGATTTAGTATTAAGGAAGCTAAAGGTGTGGTTGGTAAAATGGGGATTTTTCTTCAATGTATATTTTTTAATCCTTCCGTTGCACTACAATTTATTCTTGAAATACTAAGATTTAGAAGTAGATACGACAATATTAATTATGCAAAAAAAAATCTTAAATATGTAGGGATTGAAATGATATAATCATTTTATCGATTCTAGTGACTTGGTGAATAAATCTTTTTTTTTAATAAAATTCTAAGTAAACATTCACCCATTCATTTAAAGTATGATATCGTTAAAAGATTGTACGTTACAATTTGTATTTCAATTTACATAATTAATGAAAATAAATATTTTAAGCGATAAAATAGCTTGGTTTGGTAAGCATTCTGGCTATGAAGCAATAACAGATTATCTTCCCAAAGAAGTAGATATTAATATTATTGCTAAAGGACACAGTTTTATTGGCAAAATAATCGGAAAAGCATATCAAGTATTTTTTAATTGGAATAAAATGAATCCGCAAGATACTTATGCTGAATTGCGGTTCATTCGTAGCGGTAATTCAAACGGTACTTCTCATATTTTGTATTTAGAAGGGCATTTAGAAATAGGTAAAAGATTTGCGGATGATAAAAGGCAAAATTTAGTCGGAACAATTCATTTGCCAGTGTCGCAATGGTCTGAGGAAAGGCTTGCTTTATTGGGGAAATTTGAACATGTAATTATTTTATACCAAGAAGAAATTAATTTTTTCCAATCTTATATACCAATACAGAAAATAAAATTTATTAGGCACGGTGTGGGTGTTGATTTTTTTAAGCCTGCTGTCGAAAAAACAACCAGAAACAAGGTATTAATTGTTGGTCATTATTTAAGGAATTTTGATATGCTCTTTAAAGTATACCAACTTATTTTGAACGACATTAAAGAGCTCGAATTTCATGTTATTATACCTGCCATGTTTAGGAATATTCCTGAATTGATTAATATGGCAAAAAATAAAAACGCCTTTTTTTATCAAAATTTATCCGACGAAGAGCTATTGGAAAAATATCAAGAGAGTAACGTTTTACTAATTCCAATGAACGACAGTGGGGCAAATACGGCAATTGTTCAGGCGCTTGCAACCGGTTTGCCAATAATTACTACAGATGTTGGTGGCATTCGTTCTTATGGTGGCGGGGATGTTTTTCCAATAATAAAAAACAATGATGTAGTGGGTATGGTTTCTCTTTTAAAAAAGTATTATTTGGATACAATATTTCGGGATGAAATTGCGGTTAAACAACGGCAATTTGCCATCGAGTATTTAGATTGGAAAATTATTGCACAACAACACTTAGATTTTTATCAATCAATTGCAAATTGATTATTTTAAATAAAGCGTATAGTTTAATATTTCAAAATGGTCTTAACGATACTCTCTAGTAAAGTATCTTGGTTTGGCAAGCAATCTGGTTATGATGTATTAACCGATTATATTTCACCAAACAACGACGTAAAAATAGTTCAAAGCGGAAATTCGTTTGTAGGTAAAATTATAGGTAAAATATTCCAACAATTTTTTAAATGGAATTGGGCCAATACCCAAGATATTTTTACCGAGCTAAAATTTTTATTTAAAATTAATGCACGGCAAGCCTCTCATATATTGCATTTGGAATCCCACGTTCAAATTATTGAAAAGGCAGGAAAAGCCAAAAAAAATATAATCGGTACAATTCATCTTCCCATTAATCAATGGCACCAAGATTGGTTGATGTCGTTACGAAAGTATAACCATGTTATAATTTTATATGAAAAGGAAATACAAAATTTTTCTTCTTATTTACCTTTAGATCGTATCCACTTTATTAGACACGGCGTTAATATTGATTTTTTTAAACCCGGATTGAAACAAAAAATAAATAAAAATAAAGTTTTAATTGTAGGTCACTATCTGCGAAATTTTGATATGCTATTTGCAGTTTATAATAATATTAGTAACGGAGGGCAAAATGATTTTGAATTTCATATAGTAATTCCAGAACGATATCGGAACATCGATGTTTTAAATAAAATTAAACAGAACAAAAATATTTTCTTTCATCAAAATTTATCTGATCAAGAATTATTAGAGCAATATCAAACGAGCCATCTACTTTTAATTCCAATGAACGATAGTGGTGCCAACAGCGCAATAGTTCAAGCGTTGGCTGTTGGTCTTCCGGTAATTACAACAGATGTTGGTGGAATCCGTTCTTATGGGGGCGGAGATATTTATCCGATAGTTGAAAATAATAATGTTGATGAAATGATAGCATTGTTTAAAAGATATTATAATGAAAGCGGTTTTAGAGATACAATTGCTAGTAAAAGCCGAAAATTTGCTGAAGAATATCTGGATTGGAAAATTGTAGCTAATCAACATCTAGACTTATATAGAACAATACTTAAAATGTAATTTCCATAAGCATTTACTGTTATCAATAGCCTAAAAATATAATGAACTCAGCTCATCCTAATTTAAATATTTTACATGAATTAGATAGATACATTAATAAAAAAATCCTTTTCATATCCGAAGACACACCAGATAGAAGTAAAATATATAAATGGATTCCTAGTAAGGCGATAAAACAATTTTTTTATCAAGGTATTAAGGCATTTGATATGGCTAGGGAAGTACTAAAAAGCAAGGGATACGATGTGATATTTATATTTGAACATAAGCCTTGGTATTCATTCCTTTTATATTTAGCTTGTATATTAAAAAGAAAACCTACTTTTTTTATTATTCACGGTATTCAACAAACGTATCAAATCAGCACTTTTAGGAAGCTTGGATTTAAAATGCTTTTGTTTCTTGAAAAGAGATTTAAATTTTGGCCGGTACATTTAGAAGCTTCTGATGAAAACTTTACAGATATTCTTCGTTTTAAAAAATCGGGTATTGTAATGTCTATTCCATTTCCACAAGAAATGCAGACTAATTTCAAAAAGCGTGATATCAGTACTTCAATTAAAATTGGTATTGTTGGCATACTGCGACCTGATAAACCTATTATGCCGATCGTAAATGTTTTATTGGGATATAAAAATGATACCATACCAACAGAAGTGTTTGTAGGTACACCACTTTGGGTATTGCCAGAAGAAATGAAAAAGCTACCGATTAATTACGTGGATACTGCCAGAGGAGACCAATATTCGGCGTTTATCCAAACATTAGATATGGTAATTACGTATTACGATAAGGCTGGTTTTTATTATAGGTCAAGTGGTGTAATTAATGATGCGGTAGGCGGTGGTTGTTTTGTAGTAGTACCAGATTACCCTGTTTTAAAAATACAAATCACTAACCCCGTAAAGGTGGGCGAAACGTATGCTGATGTAGCTGATATTAAAAATTCAATTGATAGGGCGATTGATTATATAAAAAACAACGAAGTTGAATTTGAAAAATGGCGGGATTACAGATCAAACGAAAATATTCTAAAGAGTTTGGGCAAGCAGATGATGGAGGTATTAAATTAAATAATTACAAGTGCTTTAATTGAAATTGATATTTGGATAAATATTTATAGTGAGTTAAATATCGCTCTATGTTTAAATATTTTAAAGTGGATTTAAAAATTAAAGCGGCTATTTAAAAGATAGATTACGTAAGCGTATGGATTGTGTTGTTTGTACTTTGGTTGAAGGGCATTATCATTTTGGAGTAGCAGCTTTAATTAATTCACTTTATAAAAATGGATTTAAAGGCGATTGCTATGCAGGTTATAAAGGAGAGTTACCTTTTTGGGCTAGCGCTGCAACTGAAAATAATGAATTGGGTTGGAAAGACGCTAAAACATTAGTGATAGAAAAAGATTTACGTATACATTTTCTGCCTTTATCAAATGATTTCCATTTAACAAATTACAAGCCCAATTTTATGCTTGATTTGTGGAATGGGCCTGCAAAAGACGCAGATGGAATTCTTTACTTTGATCCAGATATAGTTGTAAAAATTAATTGGCGGTATTTTGAAAAATGGATTAGTTATGGAGTTGCACTTGTACACGAAGTTACCAGTAACGATATGCCGCCAAACCACCCTAAAAGGCATGCTTGGAAAGAAGTAATTTTAAAAGCGGGTATGAATGTTGAGAACAACCTTCATTCTTATATTAACGGCGGATTTTGCGGGTTAATAAAGGACCACATAGCATTTTTAGATATTTGGAAAGATGTATTTCAAACCGGAGTCAAATATTTCGGGTTAAGTAATGATCAATGGGGCCACGATTACACACCAGATTATATTTTTTTCGCACAGGATCAAGATGCGTTAAATATTGCAGCCATGTGCAGCACTGTCCCAATTTCAGAAATGGGGCCAGAAGCAATGGATTTTGTAAATGGTGGCTGGGTAATGTCGCATTGTGTGGGGGGGCCGAAACCTTGGAAAAAAAATATTTTAACCGAGTTTTTTAAAGGCAAAAACCCAGGGGTTACAGACCGTTTGTATTGGGATCATGTAAATTATCCCATTAAGCCTTATGTCGATTCTTTTATTAAAAGAAAAAAAATTCTGATTAAAGTAACGTCTTTGTTATCTCGGTTTTATAAAAGATAATGATTACTGATTTCAGTTTCTAATATAATTGATATTCTAGTAAATATAATAAATGAAAATTGCCGTTATAGCAACTTTTGATGCGGACAATATAAAAACTTGGTCGGGAACTTCTTTTAATATTATATCCAAATTAAGAAGAAAAAATGAAGTTGACGTAATTCAGATATCCCTTGAAAGAACATGGTTAAGTTTTGTTAGAGGAATTTGGTATAACAAAATTCTGAAAAAAACATATTATTCAGATTATGACATTTCTTTATTAAAAAGAAATGCAAAAAAGATTAACAGCCAAATTAAAAAGGAATATGATCTGTTATTAAGTTTCCAATTTTTTTTCCTTCCATTTATTAAAGGAGAAAAAAAAGCATTAATAACCGATGCCACCTTCGACAATTTGGTAAATTATTACGATTACATGTCTAATCTAAGTACTTTTAGTATTAATGGTGGAAATGAAATTTTTAAGAAGTGTACAGAAGAAAACTTCATCAGTGTTTTCTCATCAGACTGGGCCAGAAATAATGCAATTACAAAATATAAGGGCGATCCTAAAAAACTTTTTACAATCCCGTTGGGGGCTAATTTAAATTATATACCAACTGATGAAGAAATAAATAAATGGATTAAGGCTAAATTATTGTCGAAGGTTTGTAATATTTTATTTCTTGGTGCATTTTGGGAGCGAAAAGGTGGTAATGATGTGTTGGATATTTTACGTAATCTTTTAAGCTTAGGTTTAAACTGTAAATTATCGGTTGTAGGATGTTCCCCAGAAATCCCAAAAGACTTGGCAACCAAGGTTGATGTCATTGGTTTTTTAAGTAAGGATAATGAATCTGAAAATGCAAAACTAAATAATCTTCTACGCACATCACATGTTCTTTTGCTGCCATCGTTGGCCGAATGTTATGGCTGTGTTTATTGTGAAGCAAATGCGTACGGCATTCCGGTTATTGGTAGAGATACAGGCGGTGTTGGTACTATAATAAAAGACGGCGTAAATGGACTATTGATGGCTAAAGAGGAAAATAATCTTCAGCTTGCAAAACGTTGGAAAGATATTTTTATTAATAGCGAGATATATGAAGAAATGTGTATCTTGTCAAAAAGAGAATACGACCAGCGGTTAAATTATGAAGTGTTTTGTTCAACATTTATGAAGGCGGTAGAAGGTTTGCAGTAAGTAGATTTAATTATTTAAAAGTATTTGGGCATTCTTTTATAAGTGATGCGTAAAATAATTGATATGTCGGATTTATTACACTGCATTTAATAATAGATAAATAATTAATTTTTCAATAAATTGAAAAGGATATTTTCTGAATTGCGTTTATATTTTTGCAATCATTTTGTTTCTTCATTACCAAGCCATACCTTACGGTTGTTCTTTTATCGTTCAATAATGAAATTTAATATCGAAAAAGGAAGTTATGTATGTATGGGGTGCCGGTTCGATAGCACAGAAAGATTAACAATAGGTAAAAATTCTGTAATAAACCAAAATTGTAGAATTGACACTAGGGGTGGAGTAACGATTGGTGAAAACGTTTCAATATCAAGTGATGTGATTATTTTAACGGCTGACCATGATATGAATAGTAGTGACATGGCGGGCAGGGAACGGACTGTTGTTGTTGAAGGCTATGTATGGGTTGGAACGCGGGCTATGATAATGCCGGGCGTTGTGATAGGGCGTGGTGCAGTTGTAGCTGCAGGCGCAGTTGTAACTAAAAGCGTACCGCCTTTTAAAGTGGTGGCTGGTGTACCTGCAAAAATAATTAAAGAGCGGCTGGAAAGAAACGATTACACCTATTCTGCATCATATAAAAGATTGCTGCAATGAAAAGGATGGTACAACATGGTTTTTTTATCCTTAAAATTCGTTATTTAAATGTTTTAACATCTTGGTTTCGCAAATTAAAATATCGTTTTCTCGGTATGGAAATAGGAGACAGAACTAATTTGCCGAAAATTTACACCACATACCCAAATCAGATTAAAATAGGCACAGATTGCATTCTTGAACATCATATTTACTTTAAATACGACGGGGCTTGGACAAATGGTAAATCAATAATAATTGGCGATGACGTATTTTTAGGACATGGTTGTGAATTTAATATTTGCCTTAAAATATGTATCGGAAACAATTCAAAAATAGCGTCTGGCTGTAAATTTATAGACCATGACCATGGTACTGAAGCTGGTAAATTAATAGGCCCCCAACAGCCTATTGCAAAAGAAATTACTATAGGTGCTGATGTTTGGCTAGGCTGTAATGTGATTGTTTTAAAAGGTGTTATAATTGGCAATGGAGCTGTAATTGCAGCAGGAGCTGTGGTAACAAAATCTATTCCAGCGTACGAAATTTGGGGCGGCGTGCCAGCAAAAAAGATTGGGATAAGAAAATAAGTGAACAACAAATCTAAATAATAAAATATTGATATTTTGAGGTGGCACTTGCTAATTAGATGATTATAATGACTTTTTAAAAAATAGCTTTTTACAAAAAAAATATAACACACAGTAAAAAGTATAAAAAAAATAAAAGTGAAAAATATACTCATAAAACTTGCTAGATATATAATTAGGCAAGGTTTTTTTAAAGGAATTAGCATTTTAATAAAGTTTAATAAAAAAGACGGATTAATAAAAGTTAAACCTAAAAATGTAAAATCACCATTATGGCTTAGGGCCGATTCGTCGGATGTTCCAACATTTGATGAAATTTTTATAGCAGAGCAATATGAATTTGATTATGGTTTTATTCCTGAAACAATAATTGATTGCGGAGCAAATATTGGCTTGACCACTATTTACTACAAGAATAAGTTTCCAAATAGCACCATAATTTCTGTGGAACCAGAATTGTCAAATTTTAAAATGTTGAAAAAGAATGTTTCAGATTACGATAATGTTTTTTGCATAAATGCTGGTGTTTGGAATAAAGAAACCCTATTAAAGGGTTCTGACAAATATGGCACTGAAAAATGGGCATTTTCTGTAGAAGAGATTGAAAAAAATGCCATTGATGAAAATACAATACCATCAATATCTATAAATACTATTTTAGAAAAATATAGTTTTTCAAAGATAGATATCTTGAAAGTTGACATTGAAGGAGCTGAAATAGAATTGTTTTCTAAACACACCGAAAATTGGCTTCCCAAAACCAAATGCATTGTAATAGAATTGCATGACAGGTTTAGGAAAGGAACAGGAAAAGCCTTTTTTAAAGCTAGTTCTAATTACGATTTTTCTTATTATCAAAATGGAGTAAATCTTTTTTGTATCAATAATAATCTTTAGATCATAAAACTTTAAATACCCAGTTAATTTGCATGTTTAATTTTATTACATTATTAGCAAATGGTTCCTGATTACACCCTAACTATTCTTGTACCAACTTATCGCAGGGCAGATTTATTAAGGGTTTGTTTACAGTCAATTGTCGACTCAAGGCTAAAAATATTAGAAGTTGTTGTTGGTGATGATGGTGGTGACGATGCTACCAAACAAGTTTGCGAAGATTTTACTTTTTATCTTCCAATTAAATACTTACCGCCAAAACCGAATGCGAAAGGATCTTTATCATCAAACTTGGGTAGGCTAATACAAGCGGCAGAAGGAGAATGGGTTTTATTATTGCATGACGACGATTTTTTAATAGGCGATCACTCCATTTACCCTGGCGAATTTGCAAACCAATTCGACTTTTATTTTACCGATCATTACAACACCGATGAACAAGGGATTTTAAATGAAGAAAAGAGCTTATGGGCAAGCACTAAATATGGAAGAATCAATTTAAAAGAAGGTAAACAAGAAGATGTTTTTGATCTTGCCATTAACGAGCGGGTTTGTTTAGATGGCTTTTATATAAAAACCAAATATGTTAAAAATATTTTACCTGATGAAAGCTTGGGCCCCGTAGCAGATTTTTTTTGGATGTTTTACCTTTTGAACTGCGGCGTTAGGGTTGGTTACTCAAGTAAAAGAACATTTGCTTATCGAACAACTGAGGCAGGGTTAACCGCAAGCGGGATTGATTTTGATAGTTTAATAAAAGGATTTAAAAAAATCAGAGTAAGTTTTCCGTCATATAAACATAGTATCGATAACAGAATTTCATATTATTCTTGGTATGCAGTTAATAAATGTTTAAGAGAGAATGAACGGAAGAAAGCTTTGCTATATTTACGAAATATAAACTTTCGGTACAAACACTCGGTTAGATGTCAATTTTTGATGATTGTGCAATTAATATTATTGGTTTTACCAACATCATTGTCAAAAAAACTACATAATAAATTATAAAACACAAATATGTTTAAAATTTTTACACCCTCAATTAGCATTGACTATTTCAAATATCAATTTGGGATCTTTTTTAAGTGCTATCAAAATTTGATGATCAATATTCTCTATGAAAATAGTTTTTTTATGCGGCTCTCTTGAACCTGGTCGTGATGGGGTAGGTGATTATACGCGAAGATTGGCAATAGAAATGATAAAACAAGGGCACCAAGTGGCCGCCATTGCACTTAATGATTGGCATCTCTCAAGCGAATTCCTGGGAATACAAAGTTCCGAAAATAGCAATTTAGAAATGTTGCGCCTGCCCTCTGTTTGGCCTGCAAATAAACGGTTTGCACGTGCAAAAGAGTGGATCAATATTTTGGATCCCGAATGGTTAAGTTTACAATTTGTAAACTTTGCCTTCAACTTAAGAGGCCTCCATTTTGGTTTGGGTAATAAATTGTCAATATTAGGCAAAGGGCGCAAATGGCATATTATGTTTCATGAATTATGGGTAGGCATGGCAGTAAATGCAAAAACTAAACATGTACTCTGGGGCAAAGTGCAACGAAAACTGATAAAAGGTCTTATTTACAAATTAAAGCCGCAAATCATCCATACACAAAGTCACCTGTATTTAGCACAATTAAAACGGTTAGGTGTTAAAGCGGAGTTTCTTCCGTTGTTTTCAAATATCCCTAAAATTGACGCTCCTTTAAGCGGCAATGCAAATCCGCATACAACAATAATAAACAATAAATTTTCTTTTATTGTTTTTGGTACGATACACCCCATGTCTCCAGTTGAAGAGTTTGCCAAAGAAGTAAGCGCATTTGGCGCTAAAAGAGGCTTGACCATATCTTTTATATTTATAGGAAGAAACGGATCTGAATTAGAACGTTGGACTAAAATACTTGGGTCTGAAAAATTAAATTTTGAACTGCTTGGCGAACAACCGGCAGAGCATATATCAAAAGTGTTGTCTAATGCTTCTGTTGGTATTTCTACTTCATCAATTGCATATATTGAAAAAAGTGGAACTGTAGTAGCGATGCGTGAACACGGGCTTCCGGTAATTTGTGTAGCAACTCCTTCTCAATTGATTGATATGCAATACGTTGCACCGCCTTATGGCATTTTGGAATACAAAGTAGGAAATTTAGAGCAATGCCTTAATATGCAATTTGAACTAAATGAAATTGATACCATATCTGAGGTTTCTAACTTGATGGAGGAAGCTTTCCTAACAAACGATTAAAAGGGATCTTTTAACATGTTTTAATTTTATCTGAAAGAGTGTTATTGCAATTCAACCAATAAATTTCAAACAAACAATATTGCAACACAAATATTAATGCTTATGATTGATGTTAACCAAATATTAACCGTACACCAAAAATGTACAATAGATTGGCATACCGAAATAAAACTTTTACAGGAAAATTTGCCTTGGAAGTTTATTGAAGAAAACCATAAATGGAATTTTTGTCTTTGGCACGAAGAAGATATTGTTCGAATACAAGATATTGAAGCAATAAGGATAGTAAAGGCGAAAAGAAACATCGATAAGTTTAACCAATTAAGAAACGATGCGATCGAAAAAATAGACGAATGGATATTGCTTTATCTGAGCATGAAAAATATTGGCCCGCAGGAAAAAATGCATTCGGAAACACCGGGGATGATGATAGATCGTTTGTCCATCATGTCTTTAAAACGCTATCATATGGTAGAAGAAACGCTTAGGAACGATGCGTCGGAAGAACACAAAAATGTTTGTAAACAAAAAGCAATGACCTTGGGCGATCAGATCTCTGACTTATCAAATTGCCTTTCGGAACTTTTTGACTTGCTTGAATCAGGAAGACTAAAATTTAAAGTTTATAGGCAATTTAAAATGTACAACGATCCAAATTTAAATCCTGAATTATATATGCGGAACCAAAAAATGATCTGATGACTAAAAACGAGCATAGTATAGCTATTGATTCTTCCGCAGGTGGCAAAGGCGATATTTGGATGAGATTGGTTGGTTTTTATGTATTGGCAGGTTTACACCCAGAACTAAGTTTGCGCATACTACTTCCCAAAATTTTTAGAAATTTGGCCAATATAGTATTTGGGGACCGGCTAAAAATTATGACCGACACTGACAATAAAGATGGATTGTTGGTTTATACAAGTATGGGCTTTATAACTTTATTGAAAGGTATTGTTTTGGGCAGAAAGTATATTGCGCCATATCAACGATCAATTGTACACGATAAAAAAAATGTAAAGCTGAAAGACTCCCTTAACGTTAAAATATTTGACTTAACGGATTTTTTGGGAATTGTGCAAGTGCCAGCTTGGACACATATTGAATTGTATCAAGGATTTTTAGACGTAATGGCAATAAAAAAATTAAGAATAGTTGATTATGAAGCATTTGTTACACAATTAAAGTTAGATTACGAGATCTTATTCACAAAACTGAACGGTGAAATACCTATTTCTGATAGTTTAACAATCCCTGGCGATTTGCACGAGAATGTCATTGTTTTCCCCACGGGAACCGGTAGGCAGTACATACCGTTATGGTGGGCAAAACAATATTTGCCAAATGCATATTTTGCATTTTTTTATAAAGACAAAGAAGCGGTTCCTTTTCAAGAGCAAGGCCTAAAAACAGTATTTTTTTATCAAGAACCTGGAGATATCATTCGGTTATCGAATAGTGCGAGATGGACAATAACAACCGATAGCTTCCCTTCGCATTTACTACAATACGCCTCCACCAGATGCACGGTTACAATCACCGAGGTTTTAAAGTCAAGGATAATTTCGCCAACCTTTAAAGGAGCAGTAATCAATGCCGAGGTACCGTGCCACCCATGTTTACACCTTGACAGGACTAACAACCCTTATTGTGCCGCAGGGCATACCGAATGCTTAAATTGGAAAAATAAAACCTATGCCCAAAATTTATTAAACTCAATTTTATAAATTTATGTTTTATCCATCTTAAATAATGGAACTTTGAAAAAAATTTGAATAAAGTATTTACAGCATTATGAATGTTTCTGTTTGCATTCCCACCTATAATCAGGCATCATACATAGAAAAGGCGATAAGAAGTGCGGTTACCCAAACTTATCCACCTTTTGAAATAATTGTATCTGATGATTGCAGCACCGACAATACAAGCGAAATTTTAAAATCATTACAAGCTGAAATACCCATCTTAAAAGTAATAAAACAGCCGATAAATTTAGGCATTTCTAAAAACACAGATTTTTGTTTAAGATCCGCAACAGGTGAATTTATACTTAGGCTTGATTCAGATGATTACTTACTACCTATATATATATCAAAGTTAATTAATTTATTTAGCCTTTATCCCGACGCTGGCTATGCCCATGGCGCCGTGCAAGAAGTAGACAAAGATGGAAATTTTTTAAAAGTTAGGCGGTTGGCCCGTAAATCTGGTTTTCAATCGGGCACCATGGCTTTAAAGGCCGCTATAAAAGGTTATAGGGTAGCGGCAAATATTATAATGTTTAGAAGAAATGCATTAGAAAAAGTTGGGTTTATTGCGGCCACTACAAATTTTGCTGAAGATTATTATTTATCTGCATCGTTAGCCGCCAATAATTGGGGAAACATTTATGTAGATGAAATTTTATCTTGTTATAGGGTATGGCTAGATACCGGCAAAGTGAGGCAAAAAAGAAAGTTGGTAGAAATAATAGGATTCCGCAAAGTTTTTGAAGAAGTGATGGAACCCGCCTTTACGCAAAGAGGGTTGAGCTTGGAACCGTTGAAACATAGCCGTACAAATTTTGTATGCGCACATGCAGTTTGTTTAGCTTGGGACATATATACAAAAGATGAAAAACAACAATTAATAGAAGAGTTTGGCAAACTTTCTAATACATCTAAAGCAAATTTTTTTATTTGGATGTATTTAAATGGCTTTGGAAAAGCAATGGAAATTTGCACTTACATAGCCTCTTTTCCAAAGGTTTTAATCAAAAAAGCTTTTCTGATTATCCAAAAATAAAAGTTTAGTGTTGTTGGCTTGATGCGGTGATTTTAAAGTATTATACGTTGTTAACACATAACATATTACTGTAACATGCATAACTTTCAAGCACGTAAAATTAGCGGTACACCAAGTATTTTTTTAGATGGATTAAGGATATTAGCGGCATTAACCGTGTTTTTTGTGCACGCCCACGATCAGTGGTTTCCTTCAAAAGAAAACCCAGCATCGCCATTTGGTAAAACTGCACACTCGGCAGTAATTGTTTTTTTCGTACTTTCTGGTTATGTTATTGCACATACTACTACAAGCAACAACCGTGGTAAATTACAATATTTTCAGGCAAGGCTAACAAGGCTTTGGTCAGTTGTTTTACCTGCTTTGATAGTAACTGCATTTGTTGAATTGTTTGTAAGGTATTCTGATCCAACATTGATTGTAAAGTATTCAAGGGGTTCGTCTTGGCCCCGTTATATATTGTCAAGCTGTTTTTTAAATGAAATTTGGTTGTTTTCAACGTCCCCGCCAATAAATGTTCCATTATGGTCTCTTGGTTATGAATTTTGGTATTACATGATTTTTGGGCTTTGGTTCTACCGCAAACCTAGCTTTGTATCTGCTTTGCCTGCTATTATAGCTTGCTTGTTTGTAGGCCCAAACATACTATTAATGTTTCCTATTTGGCTGTTGGGTCGGTTGGTTTATAGTTTACCGCGTCCAAAACTTGCAAGGTGGAAGGCTTGGTTGTTGATGTTTTTGGCGCTAATATTGTTTTGCATTTGCACGGCCACCGTGCCGCTTACACCAAACGCGGTAGGCCCCAAACCATTTTTATGGGCTGGTCAATTTGCTTCAGATTGGGTTGGATGTATTTTTATTGCATTCGCACTTTGGTTATTACCGGCTGGTTCAGATTTCAGACGGCAATCGAAATGGATAACCCAGTTTAGAAAATTTGCTGATCTAACATTCCCGATTTATGTGCTTCATTATCCGTTGCTTATATTGTACCGTTCTATATTTGTTTTTAAGGCCGATGATATATTGCAGATGTCCAAAGCAATACTTTCTGTAATGCTATTGTCGATAATAATTGGGCTTTTTATAGAAAAACAGCGAAAATATTTCAGTTATTTTTTTAATTGGTTATTGAATTTAATAAAGCGCAATTATTTAAAAATTGTTATTTTACGTGATAAAAAGCTTGTAGGTGTTTAGAGGCAGCTAAAATTTATTTGTCGGGTTTTTGCTTCACTCACGAATCACTTCATAAGTATTTATAATCAACTTTGAATAGCCTCTCAGTTTTCAAGCTCTAATAATTTTAAGCAACTGTGAATATAGTTTTATCGCACCCAACCGGAAATGCTAATGTTCGTGCAGTAGCAAACGGTTTATTTGATGCGAACATATTAGGGGAATTTTACACATCCATAGCATCTTTTCCCAATTCGACAATTGATAATCTAGGCGCATTACCCCCATTTTCAGAAATACGCCGTCGTAGGTATGAAAGTAAGTTAAGGCCTTTTACCAAATCGTGGCCTTGGCTTGAAGTTGCCAGGATAGTAGCATTAAAAATAAAAATCACTGGTTTAACAAAACATGAAACCGGTTTGCTTTCAACAGATGCGATTTTTAAGAATTTTGATAAACATGTTGCTTCAAAGCTTAATAATGCTTGTCGCAAAGGGGCCAAAGGCGTTTACGCTTATGAAGACGTTGCACTAGCAACATTCAAAAAAGCTAAAAAGCTAGGGATGAAATGCCTTTACGATTTGCCGATTGCATATTGGGAAACCGGGCGACATCTAATGAATGAAGAAGCCGAAAGGCTTCCGGAATGGGCAATTACTTTAGGCGGCGGCATAAAAGATACCGTCGAAAAGCTACAGCGAAAAACAAATGAACTTGAATTGGCTGATATGGTAATGGTTCCTGGTAAATTTGTATACGATTCGTTACCTGTTTGGGCTAAGAATAAAAAAATTGTTATTTCACCTTTTGGCACACCACAAATAACAAATGAAGTATTATTGTTAGGTGGAAAACAAGAGAATAAAAAATTAAGGGTTTTATTTGTTGGCTCAATGGGGCAGCGTAAGGGCTTGGGCGATTTGTTTGATGCCTTTAAATTGCTAAACCGTTCAGATATAGAATTGGTTGTGATGGGATCTTTACTGGCTCCGTTAGAGTTTTATAAAAAACAGTTCCCAAACTTTACATACGAACCTGGGAGACCACACAACCAAGTGCTTGAACTAATGCGCACATGCGACGTTTTTTGTCTCCCATCAATTGTGGAAGGCAGGGCCTTGGTTATGCAAGAGGCAATGAGCCAAGGATTGCCCATTATTATTACACCAAACACCGGCGGGGCAGATTTGGTTATCGAAGGCAAAACCGGGTTTCTAATACCAATCCAATCACCTGAATCGATAGCCCAAAAACTAACATGGTTTTTAGAAAATCGTTCTTTTGTAAAAAAAATGGGAAAATTGGCGCAAGAACATGCCCTTACGTACACTTGGGAGAATTATGCGTCTAAAATTGTAGTATCTATCAATGAATATTTTAGGTGATTATTGTTATCTAAAATATAATAACTTATAAAGAATGTATAACAACACAAAAATGGGTTTGCCTAACCAAAAAATTCAGTCATCACCCTTCGTAACCAATAAAATGTTAGCAACGCCAAAATTCCGCAATCCTGCGGTTAAGGATCTTGCTTTATTAAAAAAGGGAATTTGGCTTTATTTCTTTTTATTGCTTTTTGAAGGGGCGTTGCGGAAATGGGTTTTGCCCGAGCTTTCAAACCCTTTACTTATTGTACGCGACCCGGTTGCTATTTGGATAATGATTGTAGCAAATAAACGCGGTTTATTAAAATACAATTCTTATTTATTGTCATTTACAATTATCACAATAATCTCGATACTTACGGCGCTTGTAGTTGGGCACGGCAACTTTTTTGTGGCAATTTATGGGGCAAGGATATATCTAATTCATTTTCCGCTAATTTTCATCATCGGTAATGTTTTCACTAAAGACGATGTTTTAAAAATGGGCCGTATGCTTTTGTACATATCTATTCCCATGACTGTACTTATTGCCCTACAATTTTATAGCCCCCAAAGTGCTTGGGTTAATAAAGGGGTAGGTGCAGATTCGGAAGGTGGCGGATTTGATGGTGCAAACGGATTTTTTCGACCGCCTGCAACTTTTTCTTTTATTACTGGTACTTCTAGCTTTTTTGGGATGGTGGCAAGTTTTTTGGTTTACTTTTGGCTAAATGCAAAACTGGTTAAAAAGCCTGTTTTAATTGTAGCATCTGTTTGTTTACTTGCTGCTATTCCTTTAACCATAAGCCGTAGTTTGTTTTTTGAAGTCGTATTATCATTGGCTTTTGCACTTGTAGTTGTGTCAAGAAAACCAAAATTTTTGGTTAAAATACTTCCGATCGCTATTTTTTCAGTTGTAGCATTGGCTATTTTAAGTCAAGTAGGGCTTTTTCAAAC
>CAWJTH010000176.1:0-19021 GCA_963845495.1 uncultured Chitinophagaceae bacterium | reverse complement strand
TAAGCAGCCTTGCCCGTGTGGTAGCCTTCGCCTTGCAGCGTGTAAAAGCTTTCCATAACGGGAAGGGTGGTGGATGATATTGCTAATGTTACATTCAATTTTATAATATTCAATAATCAATACTTAATATTCATTGCTACAAAGATTTGACAACTTTTTGAAAGTTGTCAAATCCCATTCCGTTCGCAAGCTTCCAATGTATTTTTCAATAACCCTGCAATGGTCATTAAACCAACGCCGCCCGGCACCGGTGTAATGTAAGATGCTTTTTCAGCCACTTCGTTAAAAGCAACGTCGCCTTTTATAGCGAAGCCGCTTTTTTTACTTGCATCGGCTACTCGGGTGATGCCCACATCAATAATCACAGCACCTTCTTTTACCATGTCGGCAGTAAGAAAACCAGGTTTGCCCAAGGCGGCAACTATAATATCTGCTTGTAAGCAAATCTCTTTTAATTTTTGTGTGGCGCTATGACAAAGGGTAACAGTGCAATTGCCGTATGGTTGTTGGCTGCTTAGCAAAATGCTCATTGGGCGGCCCACGATATTGCTGCGGCCAATTACCACCGCATGTTTGCCCTTGGTTTCAATTTTATAATATTCCAGCATCAACATAATGCCGTACGGCGTTGCCGAAACAAAAGTTGGCAGTCCTTGTACTAGTTTGCCAATGTTCACCGCATTAAAACCATCCACATCTTTTTTTGGGTCGATGGCATCGATGATAGCCGAACTGTCGATGTGTTTTGGCAATGGCAATTGAACCAAAATCCCGTCTACATCACTATTTTTATTTAATTCATCAATTTTTTGAAGCAAGGTTTCCTGCGTTGTGTCGCCGTCAAAACGGATTAAAGTTGAAGCAAACCCAACCTCGTTGCAATGTTTTACCTTAGACGCTACGTAAGTTTCGCTGGCACCATCATTGCCTACCAAAACCGCTGCCAGATGCGGCATTTTTTTTCCTGCTGCTTTGCGTTCTTCCACTTGCGCTTTCAGCTTGGCCAAAATAGCCGCTGAGGTTATCTTTCCATCCAATAATTTCATGGCCGCAAAGATAACGGCGAATGGTCATTAGGTCAATAAGTCATTGGGTTATTAAGTGGATAGACATAATCAAACAATTCTTTAAAATGAAAACTGGCTATCAAAACAACTGTAATAATTGTTTTGATAGCCAATCTAATGACTTAATTACCTATTGACTTAATGACTTGCTTTACCCGTTTTCTTTATCCAAATACAAATGGAAAGTATCGCCGCGAAGGCCGATGCGCATGGTTTCCATGGCAATTACTTCGCTTGGCGCAATATTGCCAAGGTTGGCATTGCAGCCTACCAATTCCAAGAAATACAATTGCTGTTCTTTTTGTGGGGCTTCCCAAATAATTTTTTCGGTTGGTATTTTGGTCAAAATTTCTTGTACCAAACCTTCACGCACTTCACCTGTTCCGCGATAAATACCCACCGTTCCCGCTTCACGGGCTTCGGCAATTACATAAGTGCTACCGGCTTCCAATTCGGCGCTCATCAATTCAATCCATTTATAAGGCGGAATAATATGCGCAGCATCTTTGCTGCCCACTTCGCTTAATACGGTAAAATGTTTGGTCAGTTTTTCGATGTAACCACATTTTTCGGCATGCGGAATAGTAATGGAACCATCACTTACTTCTACCCAATCAATACCATAATCTTTGCAAACGGCAATATAATCGTCAAACTGATTGCGGATTAAAAAAGCCTCAAACAATGTTCCACCAAAATATACCGGGATACCAAAGCTTTTATATACTTCAATTTTTTCACGTAGGTTGGGGGTAACGTGCGATGTGCCGAATCCAAGTTTCATCACATCTATATGCGGATGCGCTACACTCAAAAAATTTTTTGCATCCGGAATGCTCAATCCTTTGTCCATCACCATGGTTATGCCCGATATGCGGGGTTTGGCAAAGCGGTTGGGCATTTGGGTCAGGTTAAAATTCATCTGCTTATTTTTTTTGATGGCGGCAAATATAGTGAATAGTGAGTGGTGAATAATGAATGCAAAAATCAAAAATGACCCAATATAAATGTTAAATTAAAATAATATAATTTAGTCCGCTTAATCATGATTGCAATGATCCATCTGTTATCATTCACAATTCACCACTCACAATTCACCAATTCACCAGTTCGCCGCTACATTTGTCATCTTATTTTATTTATTTATGAAATCACTCGCTGTTTTTTGCGGTTCCCAATCTGGTAATAATCCGTTGTTTGCCGAACACGCTATTTTGTTGGGTAAAATAATGGCAGAACAAAACGTTACTTTAATTTACGGTGGCGGCGGAAAAGGCTTAATGCTGGACGTTGCAGACGCTGTTTTAAACAATGGCGGAAATGTAACCGGCATTATTCCCCAGTTGCTGTTAGAATGGGAAGCGCAACACAAACGTTTAACCGACCTGCAAGTGGTGCCCGACATGCATAGCCGCAAAAAGCTGCTTTTTAGTTTAGCCGACGCAGCCGTTGTGTTGCCAGGCGGCAACGGCACGCTGGATGAAATGTTTGAAATGCTTACCTGGAACACTTTAAAAATCCACGACAAAAAAATATTTATACTGAATACCGCAGGATTTTATAATCATTTGCTGGCACACATGCACCACATGTTTGCAGAAGGTTTCTTGTACGAACCGATAGAAAAAAGGATTGTGGTGATTGAGCAACCGGAGGAAATGTTGCAATATTTTACGTCATGAGAGTGAACGTAATGGTGAATGGGTACTAATTAACCCAATTGATAGTAAATAGGTATATTGTGAACGTAATTATAAAGAATTTCGATTCCCAACTTACTTATTTACTTCACTCTCACTATTTTAGTGCAACGGAATCATGTACCCAAAACTAAGAAAAGCATGGCCTCCGTAAGGTGAATAAACATCTTGCGCAGCATCATAAAAAACGCCGATCAACACGCCGTTGAGGTTTGCGCCAGCACCAACCAAAAGGCTGGGGACCACTCTGGTAAATTTATAAGTTGGTGCACCGCCTGTATAATAACTTTCTTTGTAGGTAAGATAATTAAATTCTGGCTGCAACTGAATAAAGCCTTGTTTGAAAGGATAAAACCTGCCAAAAATATTTCCACCCGTTACAAATTGGGTGATTTTTGAATAGTCGTAGCCTTGGTAATCATACGTTTTCTCGCTGATGTATTGAAAGTTGATACCAACACCAGCATCAAACATGGGTGAAAGATGATAACCTATTTGCGGCGAAATGTTAATATTGGTATAGCTGCCAACCCCTAATCCAAAATTGCCACCCAAAAAAAGGTTTTCCTTTTTAAAACCGGTGGTAGGTTCCGTTTCATCCTCGTGTTTGCGGTTAGGATTATCATATTCTGGTTGTGCAAATGCAGCGCTGGTAATGGTTATGGCCAATAAAGCGAAAAATATTCTTTTCATTTATTTGATTTTAAATAAAGTAAGTCAAGCCCCGAAGCTTGACTTACTTTTTAAGAAATACGCTGCAAATAACCGTAATAAGAATATAAGTAAACCTTAAATTTTAGTTTTACCTATCTATTTTTCCAGTAATTGAATCATCAATCAAAAATTTTACCCGCGTTTAAAATATTGTTCGGGTCAAAAACCTTTTTAATACCCCGCATCAATTGCAATTGTGTTTCGTTAAAAACTATGTGCATGTACTCTTTTTGGATCAATCCTATACCATGTTCGCCACTAATGGTGCCACCCAATTTATAAACCAATTCAAAAATGGCGGCAATGCCTTTTCTTATTTCAGGATCTTCGCTGCTATTGATGGTGCCTTCTTTTTTTAAACGGATGTGCAAATTCCCATCGCCGGCATGGCCGTAGCAAACCGCATGAAAACCATATTCGGCCCCGATTTTCTTTACACCACGAATCAATACAGGTAAATCGGCCCGAGGCACAACGGTATCTTCTTCCATGGTGTAACCAGCCAATTTTACAGCTTCCGCCACACGCAAGCGTAGCTTCCACATTTCGGCTTTTTGTTGGGCATCATCCGCAAAATATATTTCACCGGCACCAAAATTTTCCAATAAGGTTGCAATGGCTTCCATGTCCTGCATCAGCACATCCATGTTGTTGCCATCCACCTCAATTATTAAATGCGCTTCCATTTCGTCGGTTACAGGAATGGTGCTGCTACCAACAAAATCGGCCACAATTTTAAGGGCATCAATTTCCACCAATTCCAATCCGCTGGGTACAAAGCCAGCCCTAAAAATGGCACTTACGGCTTCGCCGGCCTTTTCCAAATTGTTAAACGGAACCAACATCAATAAATTATGTGCCGGATGCGGCAATAATCGCAACACAATTTTTGTAGCGATGCCCAAGGTGCCTTCGCTGCCCACAAAAAGCTGCGTTAAATTATATCCAGTTGAATTTTTTAACACGTTGGCACCTGTCCAAATTATTTCGCCGCTTGGCAAAACAACCTGTAAGTTTAACACGTAATCCCGCACCACACCATATTTCACCGCTTTGGGCCCACCACTGTTTTCGGCAATATTGCCGCCAATAAAACAACTACCACGGCTAGCTGGGTCTGGCGGATAAAACAATCCCTTTTCCTTTACGGCGTTCATCAATTCTTCGGTCACCACGCCAGGTTCTACGGTTACCTGTAAATTCCGCTCATCAATTTCGATGATGGATTTAAACCTTTCCATGCTTAGCAAAACGCCACCAAATTGTGGTAAGGCGCCGCCGCTTAATCCGGTTCCGGCGCCACGTGGGGTAATGGGAATAAGGTTTTCATTGCAAATTTTCATAATGGCACTTACTTCCTCCACCGTTCTGGGTTTAATTACCACATCGGGCAAAAAGCTAAGGGCTTCGGTTTCATCATGACTGTAATGTTGGCGGTTTTCATCGTCTACAAACACAAATTGCTCGCCTGTAATTTGTTTAAATTGTTCAAGAAAATCAATGGCATGTCCCGTCTTCTGGCCTGTCATAAAATATTGCTTTTGGCAAAAATAAGCAGAAGATGACTGTTGGAAGATGGCAGATGGTGGAATGAAAATAAGAATTATTACGAAAAGCAAGGTCAGTACGGTTCTTGCCGCCAGACCCGGTTAATAAATGAAGACTAAATAATATGATGTCGATTTTGGCTTTTTAAGGTAAAGCAAACACAACCTGATAGTTTTGGCCGACATATAGCCAACCAACCGAACACCGTAATGGCTGGCATATATAATTTGGAGGAATGAATTTGATGTAAATATTTTCCCTAAAAAAAGAAAAATATGGAAATTGGATAGCTGGGAGTTGGAATAAAAAGGAAGACCTGAAAATATTTTTCAAAAAAATCAGTTAAAAGTAACATTGTACGAATGTTGTCGTATATATTTGTACGAAGAAATTCGTTTATGAAACTTTAATCAAAAAAAATGAAAACTAAAAGCAAAAGAAACTGGCTGATAGCAGCTACGATGTTGGTGATGACCGCAACTTTTCTTGTTTGGCCGATGTACCACGGTCAGGCTCAAAAAAAAAATAATGCCGCCGATGTGCGTAAAAATAATGGTACCGATGATGACAACTACGACCAAGACAGCACCAAGCAGAAGCGCAAGTATCATGGAAATGGTGAGTCCGATGAACAAATTCGAATAGCTGAAAAACAATTGCAAGATGCGATGCAACAAGTGCAGGCAGCCATGCAGCAACTGCAAGAAGTAGAAATGCCCAAAATAAACGAAACAGTTGCAAATGCTTTAAAATCAGTTGATTTTGATAATATTAAGGTGCAAGTGGACCAAGCGATGAAGAATGTGGATATGAAAAATATTCAGGTGGAGATAAACAAAGCCATGGCCAATGTAGATGTGAAAAACATAAAAGTTCAAATTGACCAGGCTATGAAATCAATTGATTGGGCCAGCATGAAAAAGGAAATAGCCGACGGCATGAAAGAGATGAAAAACATAAATAAAGATGCTATAGAAAATGCCATGAAGGAAGCAAAAAAAGAAATTGAAAATGCTAAAGTTGAAATGGGCGATGCCAAGATAAAGTTGAAAAAGATGAAGGGCATGTTGGATGAAATGAAAAAAGACGGCCTAATAAACGATACCAACCATGTAAATATTGAATGGAAGAAAGGCAAATTATATATAGACGGAAAACAACAGCCCGATAATGTGAGCGACAAATACCGCCAATATATGGATGAAGATAACAGTAGCATTCATATTGATAACGACAAAAATGATAGCGACGATTTGTAAGGATATTAAAATTATTAATCGCAGGCTTGCTTATTGTTACCTGTTTTGACAGCGGTGAAATAATATCTATCTTTGGAATACAAAAACAGGTATAAGATGGAAACAGTTCTCGTGCAAATTACCAATAACAAAGCTTATAAGCTTTTGCAGGAATTGGAAGAACTTAATATTTTAAAGATTATTAAGGAAGATGTTTTGGAAAAAAAAGTAAAATTGTCTGATAAATATAAAGGTGTTTTTTCTAAGGAAGATGCCGCAAATTTTAATGAACACACACAAACTATGCGTAAAGAATGGAACAATACTTAATTGACAATAATGTAATTTCTGATTATTTTTCAAATCGTTTTTCTGAAAATGGGATGGATTTTATAGCCTCAGTAATTGACGAAATACCGAATATTTCCGTGATCACTGAAATTGAAGCCTTGTCTTGGATAAATGCTGATAAAAGCAAGGAAAAAATTGTTAAAGAGTTTGTTGTTGATGCAAATGTATTAGCACTTTCTTCTAATTGTTGTTACGCAATGTATAAAAATTAGGCGGAGCCTTAAAATTAAAACACCAGATGCAATTATTGCTGCTACAGCAATCGTTTACAATTTTACATTACTTACAAGCGACAGTGATTTTAATGGTATACAAGGTTTAAATATTGTAAATCCGCATAATATCTGAATAGGGATTTATAGATTTCTTTATAAAAAACGGTGTTTGAAAATATTTTAAAAATATTTTCAAACACCGTTTAACTTTTTTACATGCGGCCAGTCGAAAGCTGCATAGATTTAGTATGATTTAGTTAAGTCCGGCGGCCCCTTTTTAGGGGCTGCCTCATTTTACTACCTTACTACGCTCATCCTTTTAGTTTTGTTACAAGTGAGGTATAATTTTTCATAGCCGTTTCTTTGGTAGTTCCTTTTAGTTCACCCCAAGCATTGTGTTTTGCTTTGGCCACAAAATCGAATATGTTACTAGGGCTATCGCTGGGTGCATCACCTTCGGTGGCTTGTTTGTATAAAGCATACAATTGCAATAAAGTTTCGTTGTTGGGCTTTTCATTTAATGTTTTGCTATCGGTAACCGCTTGTTGAAATTGTTCTGTTATCATATAAGTTTAAGAGAAATACAAAATGTTCAATATTAAGCCGTTGAGCATTGATTATTAAATATTATTTTAAATCCGATCGTCCATGGTCCGTCGTCTAACCTACAGATCAAACTTAATTCCTTGCGCCAACGGCAATTTATCTGAATAATTGATGGTATTCGTTTGCCTGCGCATATAGGCTTTCCAAGCATCGGAACCGCTTTCACGGCCGCCGCCCGTTTCTTTTTCACCACCAAATGCGCCACCGATTTCAGCTCCGCTGGTGCCAATATTGATGTTTGCAATGCCACAATCGCTGCCAGCCGTGCTTAAAAAAAGTTCTGCTTCCCGCATATTTACCGTCATAATAGCCGATGATAAACCTTGTGGAACGCCGTTTTGCATGGCAATGGCATCTTCAATTTTCGCATACTTCATCAAATACAAAATAGGGGCGAAGGTTTCGTGCTGCACAATGGCAAAATGGTTTTCTACTTCGGCGATGCAAGGTTTAACATAACAGCCGCTGTCAAAACCTTCGCCTTCAATAACGCCGCCTTCTACCACAAAATGGCCGCCTTGTTGCTTGCAAGCTTCAATAGATTGCAAATAATTGTTTACGGCTAAAGTATCAATCAACGGGCCAACGTGGTTATGTTCGTTTAATGGATCGCCGATTTTTAATTGGCCGTAAGCTTTTACCAATTTTTCTTTAAACGCTTCGTATTTGCTTTCATGAATAATCAACCTTCGGGTGGAAGTGCAACGTTGGCCTGCTGTGCCAACTGCCCCAAAAACTGCGCCTATTAACGACATGTCCAAATCTGCATGTTCGCTGATAATGATGGCGTTGTTACCGCCAAGCTCTAGAATACTTTTGCCCAATCTGGCTCCAACCGCAGCGCCAACTTTTTTGCCCATGGCGGTACTGCCGGTTGCAGAAATAAGCGGAATCCGGGTATCGTTCGCCATCCATTCGCCAACTTCCCGGCCACCTTGTACCAAATTGCAAACGCCTTCTGGCACATGGTTGATGGCAAAAATAGTAGCAATAATTTTTTGGCAAGCAATGCCGCAAAGGGGTGTTTTTTCGCTTGGTTTCCAAATGCATACATCGCCGCAAACCATTGCCAGCATTGCATTCCAGCTCCAAACGGCAACTGGAAAATTGAATGCGCTGATAATGCCCACAATACCCAGCGGATGCCATTGCTCGTACATGCGGTGCAACGGGCGTTCGCTGTGCATGGTAAGTCCGTATAATTGCCGCGACAAGCCAACGGCAAAGTCGCAGATGTCGATCATTTCCTGCACTTCGCCATAGCCTTCTTGCAGGCTTTTGCCCATTTCGTAGCTTACCAATTTGCCCAAAGCTTCTTTATTTTGGCGTAATGCTTCCGCAATTTGGCGGACGATTTCACCACGTTTTGGTGCTGGCCAAAGCCGCCATTCTTTAAAGGCTTTTTCGGCAGTGGTTATTAATTCTTCATAATTTTCTTTGGAAGCGCTTTTAACGGAAGCAATTTTTTTGCCGTTGACCGGTGAGAAAGAATCGATTGTTTCACCGGTTGTTTGCAACCAATGGCTGCCTGTTGATGCGCCTTGGTTTATGTCGCCAATGTTCAATATTTCTAAAAAATCCATACAAATTATTTTGGTAAATGTAAGTTTTGTTTGATAAGTCTTTTCTGGGATTTGATTAAGATTTCTTGATGGGTTATGGTTTTGAATGAAAGCTGTTTCTTGCCGATATATAGCCAACCAACCGAGCACCGAAACCGCTAGCTTATACCATTTGGAAGTTAGGTTGTGATGAAACTATTTTCCTTAAATAAAAAACATTCAAAATATCATTAAAACGGTGTTTTATGCAAGGCATTTTTGGCGCAACTCGCCTATGGAATGTCGTAATCAACCAATTTGTATTTTAATAACGGTTGTATGTTTGTACCGGAAATATCATTTAACCAATTAAAATAAAACGATATGCAAAAGGTAACCCCTTTTTTGTGGTTCAACGGTAACGGCGAAGAAGCCATAAATTTTTATACCAGTATTTTTAAAGATTCGAAAATTGTGCAAGCAAACCGTCAGGGCGAAAATGGTCCTTTATTTAGCGGTGCCATTAAAATAAATGGTCAAGATTTTATGATATTGAACTGGAACTCGGAATTTAAATTCACAGAAGCTATTTCTTTTTTTATAGAAATGGATACACAGGAAGAAGTGGATTATTATTGGGAAAAATTATCGGAAGGTGGCCAAAAAAGCCGTTGCGGATGGCTGAAAGATAAGTTTGGAGTATCGTGGCAAGTGGTGCCGAGGATTTTAGGGCAATTGATGAACAGTGGCGACAGCGAAAAGTCGCAAAAAGTAATGCAGGCAATGATGAAAATGGATAAATTGATTGTTGCAGATTTAAAAGCAGCAGCGGAATAAACTTTACATGATTGAAATTTTTATCCAATTAAATGCCATCAATTAATATAATATTGATGGCATTTTAATTTTGGGAAATTACTTTTACAAATGCTCAAAGCTGAAAACTGATAGCTATTTTCTTGAAAACCTTATTTCCATCACTTTAAATTCAGGTTTGCCAATTGCTTGGGAACCATACATTTCCAACAATTGATTGCCATCCGATAAAAGTTTAAAGTCTTCCCGCACATCGGTTTGCCTGCCGCTGGTGGGGTCAGTCATAGTGCCTTTAAAATGTATGGTTTTAGCAATGGAATCATACGCTCCGTTCATTTGCATAAAACCAGTGCCCATGTTATCGATCCAGTTTAGCACGAATTCTCTTCGACAATTATCGTAACCAACCGTGCTGATGCCCTCGAAAGGCATCCCCATCATTGTGCCTTTATTTACAGATTGCTGATATCGGCCATCCAAAATCATAGTGTTGACGCAAGTGCCAGTCGTTTTTTGCGGTGGTGCACCGGGTGCTTCCCATGTGGTGATTTCTTCTTTCCATTGGCCATTGGCTTTTGCCAACATTTTATGTAAGGCACCAGGCGTTTTAAAATCCATCCATGCTTTCATTGCACCAGCAGAATCTATTTTTATTTGCGTTTTATCATCTGATGCAAGTCGAATACTATCAGCACTTTTTCCATTGATAGATAAATCGTTACAGGCCATTAGGAAAAAAAATGTGGTAATTAAATATATAATCGTAAACGTTTTCATTTATCAACAATTTAAGTGAGATAGTTAAAAATGAAAATACATTGTTATTTGTGAAGTGCAAATAAAAAGCGCAAAATTTTTATAAATTAAATCGAATAATTTTTAAATTACTGGTCGATTGATTTTTAATAATTAATTTCTTTTTAAATTGCTGATTACGCACTGCCAGTTTGGATATTTTTCAGTGTTTCCAGTTATTTTTTGAATAACGGATAAATAAGTAGGATCAAAAAAAGTGGCCAATGAAAATACATACGTTGCATGGTCGGGATGGAACAATGCGCCTGTTGTAAAACCAGGTTCATTATTGGCTGCACGTTTTCTATCAAACTCAACTTTACTATTTACAAACTCTTCGTGCGTTTTTTCGCCCACGGCATAAGGTTTTAAAAACTCGATTGATTTTTTGATGGAAGAACCTGTTGGGGAGGTGTAATTAAAATCATCGATATTCTCGGCTCGTTTTAATGTAATAGCTAGTTCCAGTAATGGTTCTAGCGTGTAAATGTGATAATGCAAAGCATCACGTTCTTCAAAATCATAACCCGAGCCACTGGCGTATAAATTAATTTCAATTTGTTTTAATACAGCCGTTTTTGCATATTGTTTATAAGTATTGTTATTTATTGCATAGCCAATTAAACCGATTGTTTTAAGCCGGTGCGAATTCCAATTATTAATTGCCACACCGCTGTTTGATTTAAATCTTGGATTGTTGATTTCTTTATCCGCCATGGTTGAAAGCCAACTTTCAATGCTTGATTTATCGGCAGCATTAATTGAATTTTTTATTAAATCGTATGCTTCAAATACAGTTCCAAATTTGGTATCGTTTATCGGGTTGCCTTGCGGTTTATTAATGGTTGCCCAGCTATTTAAATAAATAACAGCTTTGTTTAAATAATTGCTGTTTGCTGTAATTCTATATTTTAATGCAAGTGCATATATTTTATTAATATCCGCTAAAGATGCAACAGTTAAAATCTTTTTTGGGTCTGTTGCCAAATGCCCTTCGGATACAACCGTGTCAATTGGATTTGCTGTTTGCTGCAAAGCTGCATCGGCTTGCTGGCTTATTTTTTCGTACTGTTTTTTTACTGCATTGTCAGTTCCAATTAATTTTTTAAGCGAAGCAATTTCTTTGTCGTTCATTCCAACAAATTGTGCTTGGCAAAAGTGAATTAAAATTGATAAAACCAAAACAAAAATTATTTTCATATATCTGGACTAGGATTAAAAGATTAAAGTATGAATCAGAATTAGAATTAAAAGATTAAAGGATTATTGGATTGTTTTCAATTAATTAACCGCCGCCAATCAGAATAAAAAATTGTCTAATATTACAGATTGATAGTTTAGCATCCTTTCATCCTTCAATCCTCTTATCCTATTCAGATTAAAAATTTAAACCAAAACCACCCATCAACCACCTGCCCGGCATTGGCGTTCCAAGCAAATCGCTATAGGTTTTGTCAAAAGCATTATCAGCTTCTATAAAAATGTTGGCAAATTTTTTACAGAAGGCATAACTAGCTTTTGCATTCAACAAAAAATAATTATTGGTAACCACTGCATTAATGGCTGACGCGGCTTGGGTACCACGTTGTTTGTAAATGCCGTTCAACGAAATACTTGCATTTTTATAATCGTATTGAATATTGAAATTACCTAAAAATTTTGCTGCTGAAGCTACATAAAATGATGGCGTACCGCTACTGCTAGCATTATTTACCCATTGCAAGCCGAGGCTGCTCCAAATGCTTTGTTCACCCCATTTTTTGGTATATTGAAGCTCCGCTTCAATACCAGAAGTGCTCACCTTTGCAATATTGGTAGCCAGCGCATAAGTGCCGGTGGGCGATAAATTTACTTTCCTGGGCATGTTGGCATAAGGCGTTGTTACATAATCGATCAAGTTACTTTGATCCCTTTTAAAATAGCCGACAGAAAATTTCAGGTTGTTTTTCAACCAATAATCTGCACCAGCTTCGTAGCTAAACGATTTTTCCACCTGCAAATCGGGGTTGCCGATGGAGCCACTGGCCACAAAAGTTTGTCCATAATTATTGTAGCGTTCTGTAAAATCAGCATCGCGGATGGTTTTGCCGGCCGAAGCCCTTAATTGCAATGCTTTTATTTTGTAGGAGACATTTAGTTGCGGTACCAATTGGCTGCCGTAACGTTCGCTATAATCGTAGCGCAAAGCTGGGTTAATATTAAAATGTTCGCCCAACTGTTTGTTCATCAATACAAAAGCTGCGCCTTGCGGAACATGGTGATCGCCACGATCGTTGCTGGTAATATTTTTTTGTAAAAATTGGCCACCCGCGGTGATACTGGTTTTGTCGTCGATGGTTTGCTCATACACCAACAATGATTGGAAAAGGCTTGCCTTATTGTGATTAGCCGCCACGGTAGAACTGAATTTGTAGAAATCATCTGAGGTTTTGTAACCGGCATTAAAACTTAGTTTACTTTTTTTCTTTTGGTAAGCCACTTGAAAATGGTTCCAAAACGATTTTACTTTTTCGTAGCCTGTATCGCTTGTATAAGTGGTGTAAAAATTTTGCGCAGCAAAACTGCGGTCGTCGTAAGCTGAGCGGTAGCCGATTGACCAGGTGTCGTTTATTTTTCGTGTGTACGAAAGCGAAGCCGTGGTTAAATCGAAATAGCCACGGATGCCGCGTTGTTGCTGCCCTGTTGCATGATTGGTTTGCAAACCTCCGCCTACCGTATTTTTCCCATCGCTCCAAAGTCCACCGAAACCTGTGTTCAGTAAACCATATTGGCCAATGGTGGTGGATTCTTGAAATTGTTTCTGCTTGATGTGATTAACGGCAAAACTTTTGGTGATAATATTGATAACGCCACCAACAGCTTCTGTTCCATAAATGGCGGATGCGGCACCTTTTAAAATTTCGATGCGCTCAATTTCGGCTGGTGCAATGGGAATATAGCTGCTAAAATGTCCGGTCAGGGGGTCGTTCAAGCGGATACCATCCAAAATCACCAACACTTGCTGAAAGGTTCCGCCGCGGATAACAATATCGCTTTGTGCGCCCATTGGTCCACGTTGTTGGATTTCGACACCCGGCAGATATTTCAAGAGTTCGTCTATAGAGTGGATGGGTTGCTTGTTAAATTGTTCGCCTTTTATAACGGTAATGTTGCGACCGGTTTTTGATACCGCAATAGGTGCAATAGAAGCGGTTACCGTAACTGGGTCTAAATCATTGTTTTGTGCAAAGGCAGCCGCCGAAAAAATGGTAATCATCGAAAGGAAAGAAATTCTTTTCCTGCAAAGCATAGTTATTGGTGGTTGTTGAAGGTGCAAATATATGGGTTGGGAGGAAACCCCTGTCAGGGCTCGGTTTTCGCCCTGACAGGGGTTTAGCTTAATCAAATATTTGGACTCTGCCAGATATTTAGTCCAGCTTTGTGCTCCTTTGCGCCCTTTGTGCCTTCGCGGTTCCAAAAAAAATTACGTTTCAATGTATTTGTTTAGCTGCCTAAAACCCTGACAGGCAAAAATACAAGCCCTTCTGGGTTCCTCCTTTCCCCTACACCTCTGTGAAATATTTACTTCTTTGCGCTCCTTTGTGCTCCTTTGTGCCTTCGCGGTTAAAATTACGTCCCGATGTATTTGTTTAGCCTGCCTAAAACCCTGACAGGGCAAAAATACAAGCCCTTCAGGGTTCCTCCTTTCCCCTACACCTCTGTGAAATATTTACTTCTTTGCGCTCCTTTGTGCTCCTTTGTGCCTTTGTGCCTTCGCGGTTAAAATTACGTTCCGATGTATTTGTTTAGCCTGCCTAAAACCCTGACAGGGCAAAAATACAAGCCCTGTCAGGGTTCCTCCTTTCCACTGCGCTCTGCAAGAAATTTAGTTTCCAGCTTTGTGCTCCTTTGCGCCCTTTGTGCCTTCGCGGTTCAAAAATTACGTTCCGATGTATTTGTTTAGCCTGCCTAAAACCCTGACAGGGCAAAAATACAAGCCCTTCAGGGTTCCTCCTTTCCCCTGCACCTCTGCGAGAAACCTTTTTAGCCTTCGTGCTTCTTCCTTTTCTTTGTAGTTCCAAAACACTCACCCAACAGCTCCCTAAAAATTTTTTTCCACAAAAAAATATAAGTGTTGTTTTTACACTTATTTTTATCGCATGAACAACGATTGTTTTGTAATCGGTGTGGATTACGGCAGCGATTCTGTACGTTCCATACTTGTAAACGCAGCAAATGGAGTTGAGCTGGCCTCCTCCACTTTTTATTATCCACGTTGGAAACAAGGCCTGTTTTGCAACGCTTCGGCCCAACAATTCCGTCAGCATCCGCTTGATTATGTGGAAGGTTTGGAGCAAACTATCCAAGCTTGTATTGCCAAAGCGGGTCCGTTAGTGGCGCAAAATATTAAAGCTATTTCGGTTGATACTACCGGCTCAACGCCCGTTGCGGTGGATGAAACCGGCACGCCGTTAGCCCTTTTGCCTGGTTTTGAGAACAACCCGCATGCCATGTTTGTGCTGTGGAAAGACCATACCGGCATTAAAGAAGCGGCTGAAATAAACCATCATGCCACTAAGTTTGACACCAATTACCTGCAATTTGTGGGCGGCATTTATAGCAGCGAATGGTTTTGGTCGAAGTTGTTGAAAACTCTTCGAACCGACGAAGCCGTTAAAAACGCAATTTACACTTGGGTGGAACATTGCGACTGGATTCCGTTTTTATTGACCGGTGGCAAACATGCCAAAGACATTAAGGTGGGCGTTTGTGCCGCTGGCCACAAAGCTTTGTACAATGAATCGTTTGGTGGATTGCCGCCCAATGAATTTTTCGCTTCGCTTGATCCATTGTTGGACGGGTTTACCGAAAAATTATTTAAAACAACCTATACGTCCGACCAAGCTGCTGGCACATTATGCCAAGAATGGGCTGATAAATTGGGTCTTAGCACCGATGTGGTGATTGGCATTGGTGCGTTTGATGCGCACATGGGCGCTGTGGGCGGCCAAATTGAGCCGTATCATTTAAGTAAGGTAATGGGCACTTCCACCTGCGATATGTTAGTAGCGCCAGTTGCCGATATGGAAGATAAATTGGTAAAAGGCATTTGCGGACAAGTAAACGGCTCGGTTATTCCAGGCATGATTGGGTTGGAAGCTGGCCAATCCGCCTTCGGCGATACTTATGCCTGGTGGCGTAACACATTGGCTTGGCCATTGAAAAATATCCTTTCCCAATCAACGTTGGTTGATGATGAAACCAAACAAAAACTAATTGATGAAGCCATTGATAATATGATTCCGTTGTTGGCGATCGAAGCCGATAAAATTGAATTATCGGAAGAAAATCCGTTGGCATTAGATTGGCTAAACGGCCGCCGCACGCCTGATGCGAACCAAGCTTTGAAAGCAACGATTACCGGATTGAACCTCGGTAGCGATGCCCCACAAATTTTTAGGGCTTTGGTGGAGGCGACTTGTTTTGGCGCTAAAAAAATTGTTGACCGTTTTAATGAACAGGGCGTAACGGTTCAAGGTTTAATCGGTTTGGGTGGCGTCGCCAAAAAATCGCCATTTATCATGCAAATGATGGCCGATGTGATGGATATGCCCATTCGCATACACAAAAGTGAACAAACCTGCGCCGCTGGTGCCGCCATGTTTGCCGCCACCGCTGCCGGTATATATAATAAGGTAGAAGATGCCATGGCTGCAATGGGGCAAGGTTTTGATGCCGTTTACACACCCGACCAAAGCAAGGTTGGCTTATACAAAAAGCGTTACGAAAAATATAAAGAATTGGGTGGATTTATTGAAACTTTGTAAGTGAATTAAAAAGTAAAAATTCAAAAGTAAAAACTCACCACCTACAATCCTGTAACGGAAAGACAAAAATAAAACACAAGAAGTGAAGCAGGGGCACCCCTCGCCACTTGTGGAGAGGGGGCGGGGGTGAGGTTATTATTGCATCAACAAATTCAATAAATGAAAAACAAAATAACATCTTTATTCTTCCTATTTATTTGTTTATCATTTATTAATAAAGTTGATGCGCAAAGCACCGCTACGGTTATTAAAATAGAAGCAGACAAAGTAATCGGAAAAGTAAATCCTAATTTTTATGGGTTGATGACCGAAGAAATCAATTTTTCTTACGATGGCGGTTTGTATGCGGAATTGATTAGGAACCGTGCTTTTAAAGACCATAAAGACACAGCGGTACATTGGTCGTTGGTGCAAGAAGATGGCGCTTTCACAAAAATGGCGTTAGATAGTGTTTCACAACCCGGCACTGCGTTAAACAGAAATTTGCGGGTTGAATTTTCTTCCAATGGCAAGGGAAAATCGGGCATTGCGAACGATGGTTTTTGGGGCATTCCGGTAAAAGGTGTTACCAATTATCAAGCATCTTTTTATGCCAAAGCACAAAAAGGATTTATCGCACCGCTTACTGTTGCCATTGAAAGTAATGATGGTAAAATAATTTTTGCGAATGCACAGGTAAAAAATATTTCCACCGGTTGGAAAAAATATTCGGTTGTACTTTCCACCATCGATACCACGCCTTCATTAAACAATAGATTTACCATCACCACAAAAGGCAAAGGCAAAGTTTGGTTTAGCTTGGTATCGCTTTTTCCACCCACGTTTAACAATCGCCCCAATGGAAATCGCATAGACATGATGAAGTTGCTGGCCGAAATGAAACCAGCTTTTTTACGTTTTCCCGGCGGCAATTATTTGCAATCGAAAACATTGCAAAACCGTTTCGATTGGAAAAAAACAATCGGTGATATTTCGCAGCGGCCAACGCACGACAATGATTCTTGGAGATACCATTCATCTGACGGAATGGGTTTGCTGGAATTTTTGGAATGGTGCGAAGACCTGAAAATGCAACCATTGTTGGCTGTTTTTGCTGGCTTTACCTTGGGCAGTCCAAACCCAATTGTAGGCGACTCGCTGCAACCTTACGTGAAAGATGCATTGGATGAAATTGAATATGTAACGGGCGATTCTACCACCAAGTGGGGCAAACAGCGTGCAAAAGATGGTCATCCTCAACCTTTTACATTAAATATGGTAGAAGTAGGAAACGAGGATTATTTCGATAGAAAGAAAACTTCCGATGTCCGCTTCACGCCTTTTTATGATGCCATCAAAGCAAAATATCCAAATATTCAAGTTATTTCAAGTGCACCAGTTTCAACCCGGACGCCTGATTTAGAAGACATCCACCATTATTTTCCTTTTAAAAAAGCATTACAATTAGCACATCAATACGACAATTACAATCGGGCAAAACCAAAAGTATTTATTGGTGAATATGCTTGCCGAGAAGGCGCACCCTCCACTAATTTAAAAGGCGCTTTGGGTGATGCGGCTTTTTTAACCGGGCTAGAACGCAATGCCGATATTGTAAAAATGAGTTGCTACGCACCGTTGTTTGTAAACGTAAATCCAGGTGCCATGCAATGGAAAAGTGATTTAATTGGCTACGATGGATTAGTTAGTTATGGCTCGCCATCTTTTTATGTGCAGAAAGTTTTTAATGAAAATTTAGGCGATGAATTGGTACAATCATCCATTGCAAATGTGCCGATGGCGGCAGATACAACCGAGCAGATATTTTATTCTGTTACAAAAGACAATAATAAAAATGCGCTGTTTGTAAAAATGGTAAATGTTTCTGATGCCGCAAAACAGGTTGTTTTTGATATCAATTCAATTAAATCAATCGCAGCTGAAGGATTTGCAACCATTATTACTTCAGCAAAAACGGATGATACAAACTCCGTTACAACGCCCAAAAAAATAATTCCGGACACCGTAAAAGCGCTTGGTTTGGCCAAACAATTTACATACGATTTAAAACCAAATTCAGTAACCGTTTTGCAATTAAATTTAAATTAAAAATGCAAAGTAAAAATTTAAAAGTAAAAATTAAAAAATGGGAAGTGAATTTAATTGCTATTTATCTAATTACTAAATACTAACATCTAACTACTTTGCTATGAGTAAATACGATAGAATTAAAAAAGAAGCTTACGAAGCAAATATGCAATTGCCGCAATTGGGATTGGTATAGGTCCATGTACAATAAGAGTGCTTTTTCCTGCTCAGTAGATAGAGCCTTATTTTGTCCACCATTACTTTCTATCGACAGCATGCCCTGGGATCGGCGTAACAACTTGTCGTAAGGCACATGCCAGGCTCGGGCGGCAGTTGCGGCATTTTTGTGTGTACCATCCTGAATATCCTTAATTGCCTTTGCAATGCGCTGCTCCTCAGGCGTCACCTTCTTCTACCCCTTCTTCCCTCGAACTGGAGGCATCTTTAAATGAATTTAGAGCTTGATTGTAGATAGTAATTGCAGTACAAAGTCGTAGATAGTGATTTATTTGCAGGTCGCTGCAAAATTTGCAAGTCGCTGCGCCTTACAAGTGCC
>CAWJTH010000175.1:0-9858 GCA_963845495.1 uncultured Chitinophagaceae bacterium | reverse complement strand
ATTTTTTATTGTATACACTTAAACGATTAATTACGTATTGCTACGCAATGTTTTGGCCATCAAATTGGGTTCGTATCCAATTTTTTTTGTGTAATCCAAAATCTTCTTTTCCAGTTCAGCGCCAATTCTTTTTTCTCTTGCCAAACCATTTAAAACATAAGAAACAGATGCTGCAGATATTTTAAGGTCGCGGGCAATATCATGGATGGAAATCTTCTTTTTCACAGGATGGCATTATACTTTGGCTATAAATAAAATTAAAATAATATAACAATATTACACACAATTTCAAAAAGAAACACATATAAATTATGTATGTAAGAAATCTATTTTATACTTCGTTAAAAATTAAATGGTATATAGCTTAACAACAAATAAACAAGCTTGGAATAATTTTTTAACCGGCTCCGCGATAAAACTTTATAAGCATTGATGTGTTGGTAAACAATAAAACTTCAATAAAAAAATTGTGTGTAAACTTTAAAACAAATAAAAATGATAACGGAGAAAATACCACTCAACTATAAATTAGGTGGTGAATTTGAAATAAACAGATTGGGATACGGTGCCATGCAACTGACAGGCAATGGCGTTTTTGGCGAAGTAGCCGACCGTGAAAACGCAAAAAAAGTGTTGCAAGAAGCCGTGGCATCAGGCGTTAATTTTATTGATACCGCTGAAGCTTATGGTCCACAATTAAATGAATCATTGATTGCAGATGCACTTTATCCATACAAAAGCAACTTGGTAATTGCCACAAAAGGTGGTTTTAACAGGCCAGGCCCAAACAATTGGGTAGCAAACGGCAACCCTGATTTTATCCGCCAAAATATTGAAGGCAGTTTAAAACGATTGAAAGTCGATACCATTGATTTATGGCAATTGCACCGCATTGACCCCAAAACGCCGGTTGATGAAACCCTAGCGCCTGTTGTGGATGCGGTAAAAGCGGGTAAAATAAAGTATGTGGGTTTGTCGGAAGTAACCATTAAACAAATTGATGAAGTACAAAATATTTTGCCGATTGCATCTGTACAAAACTTGTACAATTTAGGCAACCGCCAATGGGAAGCTGTGTTGGATTATACCATTGAAAATAATATGGCATTTATTCCATGGTTTCCGTTGGCATCTGGCCCGCATAAAATGGCCGAAAAAATAAATGCCATCGCTTTAAAATATGAAGTAACTATTGCACAAATTGCATTGGCTTGGTTATTAAAACGGTCGCCAAATATTTTGTTGATTCCCGGCACTAAATCAGTTACCCATTTACATGAAAATTTAAAAGCCGCAGAAATAACATTAACAGATGAAGAGTTCGATGAATTAGCGGCCTAACGCGGAAAGCGGAAAGTTTAGCGCCTGATACTACAACAATACATGGCTATCCGCTATTTGGAATAAAGTACCAGCGGGTACGAAATGTTGGTAAAAAATCCGTTACAATGACGCACCCAAGCCTCAGCGGAGTGACATGTGAACCGCAAACATTTCGTGCCGCTGGCACGCTGTTTCGCTATTATTCCTGCTTCTTTACCAACATACCAACTGCTGGGCTTTAAAAGGCACACATGCTGATATTCTAACAGTTATCTAATTCCAAATGGCGGATAGTCATTAAACAATATTAAAACTGAAACTAAAAGTTGACACTTTGGGTTTCAGGCTTTTCGCTTTTCGCTTTTCGCTTTTCGCTTTTCGCTTTTCGCTTTTCGCTTTTCGCTTTTCGCTTTTTGCTTTTTGCTTTTGCTTCAAAGATGCTGCATTAAAAATCTATTTAAATTTTAAAAGTTAAATAAATATCGATTACCCAATTCATTTAAACTTTCCAGCAGCATAACTAATTATTTTAGTATTTTTGTTTCACAAATCCAATATATGTGGGAAAGGATCAATGAAAAATTGAAAATCTTGGCTGATGCCGCTAAGTACGATGTGTCTTGCGCATCAAGCGGCAGCGACCGGAAAAATGAGAACAAAGGTTTGGGCGATACTGGTATGGGCATTTGTCATGCTTATACAGAAGATGGGCGCTGCGTTTCGTTGCTAAAAATATTATTGACCAACCATTGCATTTACGATTGCGCTTACTGCGTAAGCCGTAAAAGCAATGATATAAAACGGGCAGCTTTCACCGTGCAGGAAGTGGTGGATTTAACTATCAATTTTTATAGGCGTAACTATATCGAGGGTTTGTTTTTAAGCTCCGGCATTTTTTCTAATGCTGATTATACTATGGAAAGATTGGTTTTAATTGCAAAAAAATTACGCACCGAACACAATTTTAATGGTTATATACATTTAAAAGCTATTCCAGGCGCAAGTGATGAATTGTTGCAACAGGCTGGTTTATATGCAGATAGGCTAAGTGTAAATATTGAAATGCCAACCCGTGAAAGCCTTAAATTATTGGCACCAGATAAAAAGCGGGAAGACATGATAAAACCGATTACTTATTTAAAAGGAGCCATTCAAAAATACCAAGATGAAAAAACTACTATTAAAAGCACGCCCAAATTTGCGCCAGCCGGACAAAGTACGCAAATGGTAATAGGTGCTACGCCCGAAACGGATTATCATATTTTGCATATTGCCAATGCATTTTATGAAAATATGAACATGAAACGGGTGTATTATTCTGGTTATGTGCCCATTAGCACCGATAACCGTTTGCCGGCCATTGGCACGCCAGTTCCATTTATTCGCGAAAACCGGTTGTATCAAGCCGATTGGTTGATGCGTTATTATGGCTTTCAAGTGCAGGAATTGGTTTCGCCCACAAACCCTTTGTTGGATGCCGATATCGACCCAAAATTATCGTGGGCATTGCGAAACATGCATTTGTTTCCCATCGATATTAATAAAGCGGAATTGTTTTTAATCCGGAGAATCCCAGGCATTGGAATCGAATCCGCCAATAAAATAATTGCTGCCCGAAAGTTTACCAAACTTACTTGGGACCATCTTCAAAAAATTGGAATTGCTTTTAATCGAGCTAAATATTTTATTACCAATTATGGTTCTCACATTGCCCAAAAAGAATATACTGCTTTGCAATTGCGGGAGGTAATTACCAAACAAATAAATACAAAATACAAGGCAAATTTTTCACCACAAATTTCTATGTTTTAATGCAAACAATGGTGTACGATGGAAGCTTTGAAGGCTTGCTGACAGCGGTTTTCGATGTGTATGAATACCGCATAGAAAATGTATTGCTATTAACCGAAAGCCAACGGCAAGACAGTCTTTTTATTGGTACGCACAATGTAATAACCAACACCGAAAAAGCTGACCGTGTTTGGAAAGGATTACGGATGAAAATTTCGCCAAAGGCGGCAAGCCAAGTGTATTATGCTTTTTTAAGCGAACAAAAAGGCATGGAAAATAAATTGTTGCAATACATTCAGCATATATTTAAAAACAAGTACACAGCCGAAAATGATTTTAGCAATGCGGCCGTTTCTTATGTGGTGGAAACGGCAAAAAAAGTACATCGCGAAAAGCACCGCATGGAAGCTTTTGTGCGTTTTCAAAAACTAAAAGACGGGCTTTATTTTGCAATTGTACAACCTGATTTTAATGTGTTGCCGGTAATTAAGGATCATTTTGAAAAACGATATGCCGACCAGCCTTGGCTTATTTATGACAGTACCAGAAAATATGGTATTTATTACGATTTAAAAATAACAGAAACAGTGCAATTAGATTTTTCCGAATCAATTTCGGTTGGAAGTTTGCATACCGAAATATTAGATGAAAGCGAAATGCTATATCAACAATTATGGCAAAATTATTTTAATAGTGTAAATATAGCAGCACGCAAAAACATGAAATTACACATCCGCCACATGCCGCTACGTTATTGGAAATATTTACCTGAAAAAGGAATTAGATAATATTTTTAAAAAGACAATTAAATTCTTTTAAAACGGATTACTGAGAGAAAGATTGATGAATTAGCAAAGTAAAAATTAATTGGAATATACAAAAGCCTCGAGATTTTTTTCGGGGCTTTGCAATTTTAGGAAATAGTTTATACTACAAAAAACGTTAGTTTATCGCTAAAAGTTTGGGTAGGATCGCTGCCGGTAGCCGCCACACGGAAAGTATATTCTGTACGGTTTTTAACCGCAAGTGTAATAGCAGCAGCAGAACCAACCGAAGCATGCCAAATACTAACGTCTGTTATCGGTGTTTCTGCATATTGCCAAAGATAGCCTGTGGCTTTGGGTACAGGTGTTACCATCAGTTTAACGCTACCTTCAATACCATCCACATTTTTGGCACGCAGGTTTTGTGGTTTAGGCAGCGGCCCAACTGGCGTTTTGTTTTTTTGAAGATCAAAACCCGAGCTTAAAATAATAGCAGGATCGTTTTTGCAGTTGGCTTGCACATATAAAGCCAACGCATCCAGGAAGCTGATTAAATTGGCCTTGGCTAATTTTTTGGCAGCCGTATCCTCCTTTGTGTTGTTACCGCTATTGGCCGTTGCGGCGCTAAAAACGGCCGTGTAATTACGAAGATCCACCAACGGAGGATCGGGGTTTGGAAAATTGGTATTTCCAGTCATACCCTTATCCACGTTCATTGCTTTGTTCACCAGTTCATTGTCGGGCAAGCTGCCGAAGCTGGTTGCTACTTTTTGTTTTGGCATAAAAAATAGTTTCTAATCTTTAATAAATAAATTTTTATTTGTTACATCAGGTTAAAGACTTACGGCAGCGGCGCAGCAAATCGCAGTGCAATAGTATAGAATGTATATTGAATAAAAAAAATAAATATTTTTATAGAAACATTTATGAAGGTTGGTGAATAGCAATAAAAATATTTAACTATAGAACGTTTTCTACAAAAACAATATAAAAAATAGCCCAATAATAAACTGATGTTAAGGCAAAAGATATGTATTTTAAAGCAACTTTATATTATCTTAAAGCAGATTAGTATTATTTTAAATTAAAAGAATATTAATTTACAGCAAAACAATATTGTTTTAAAGCAAATTAATATTCTTTTAAACAAAATGGTAGATGCAAAAGGAACAAAACAATATTATTTTATGACGAAACAATATTATTTTATGACGAAACAATATTATTATAAAATAAATCAGTATTGTTTCGTCATAAAATAATATTGATTTAGCGTGAAATAAACTTATTTTAAAGCAAAAAGTGTTGTTTTATGGCAACTTGAACAACCTTTAAAATAGACGTTAGTTGTAAAAGCGTTGACAATTAGATGATTTACTTCGGTTTTAATATATTGTAAAATAGCATTTTATATAAAGTTATAGAATGTTATTGATTAAAATGTTATTTGATATGTATTAATGCCATTAGAAACATGAAAATTGATAAACGGTATTCTTTATCGTTTTTAAAAGTAGAATCTGCAAAAGTCGGAAACATAAAAATGTCAAATAAATACTACAAAAATAAATTGTTTTAGTTGTATTTATTTATCATAAATTTTTTGATGTGATGGAAAAAATGACTTTGCAGACATGTACTACTTTAAATAACTGTTAAAATAGTGAAGGGTCGTAATTTAGTGACCCATTTTAAGACTATGCCACCAAAGGAATAGGATTAGGATTTATTTTCTTTAAATTCTGTTGTCCCCAAAGAATGCCTACTAAATATCCAAAAATTAATCCGAGAACTGTTGGCGCAAAACTTAGCACCATTAAAGGAAAATGTTTGAAAAGTTCAACTTGGTGGCTACTTTTCCCTTTAAATTCAAAGGTTTCAATTAAGGCTTCTGAATTAGCTAAGGACAAAGATGGCTCTATGTAAAAATATACTATGTCTAAAATTATAATCAAGGCAAAAGTGTAAGGAACAATAACAAGTTGTAATGCAATTGATTTTCCTTTCAGGTTATTTTCTGTTATATATTGGTTATTCTTTTTTATAAAGAATATAGATAAGCATAAAGAACTAAGCAGTATTATTAAACCTCTACAATAACTGATTATCCTTAAATTAGACACACTTACTTCAATGCTATATCCAAGAATATAAATAAACATTAAACTTACCAAAGCAACTACTATTGCGAGATACCTAAATTTTAAATTGGTCATATTTTTATTTATTTTTCATTGCGGGAATAATTATCAAAGCTGCTACGGACTGTTTTGCTGCTCTATTATAAAATAAAACCATTCCTCTTTTCCGTTTGATACTAACAGCTATATAAGTAGAGAAACCACCTGTCATGCCGTTATGCCACAAATAGCTACAAATACCTCCAATATATTTCATCAAAAAGGTTGGCCGGTGCCATGCGCCAAATGTCATTTTACTATTTTGTACTATTAAGCTTTCTTTTAATGCTGGTTGTAATGGAGATTTACCAAAAAGAATTTCTTTTATAAAAATCGACATATCTGTTGGGGTAGAAACAATTGAGCCAGCACCTTGAAGTACATCAAACTCCCAATGCGGTGTAGGTTTATTGAATGGGTCATGTCCTGTAGCCATGTTGTCTATTTTTTTTCCTCGAATTGGAACACTTGTATTTAATAATTTTAATGGTTGACAAATCATTTCATCCAACAACATTGCATAACTTTTGCCAGTTTGTTTTTCAAGTATATATCCAATTATACCATAACCTAAGTTAGAATATAAAAACTTGCCAGCCTTTAAAGGAACATCTGCATACTGTAAATACTCTAATAAATGCGTTTCATTATAATTGATATATGGATTTGTTTCTGATTCCATGTGGTCAGTAAGGTTTTCTGGTAATCTAGGAAGGCCAGAAGTATGCAAAAGAAGTTGGGAAAGTTTTATTTTCTTTGCAACTTCACTTATAAGGACATTTGGCAGCAATTCTTGAAGCGTCATCTCTAAAGATAATTGGCCTTGGTTTTTTAGGATTAAAACCATCAGTGCCGTAAAAATTTTACCGACAGAACCAATTTCAAAAACAGCATTTTCGGTTATATGTGGCCATGTCTTATTAATTTCTAACTCACCATTACAAAAAAAAGAAGTCTCTGTTTCTTCAACAAATGCTATTGCAGAACCTGGGACTTTTTGTTTTGCTGAGTATTTATCAAATATTGATTTTAGTTTTTTTAAATCCATAAGAAATTATCAAAGGCACTACCATTATTTTTTAACTTATTGATATTTTAAAATAAAAGCTTCAATTTTCTCAGCAACGATTGGGGACACATGTTTCGGAAATGAATACTCTAATGGCCCAGGAGTGCCGGTACCGGCAATAAAAAAATGATTTAGGGAATCTAACAAAAAGGTTTGTTTTTTTTGTTGATAAGGATACAAAGATGATAAATTTTTAAATTCATTAGGGTTAACTTGATAGTCCCTGTTACCTTGTAATAAAAGAACTGGGCATTTTACTAGTGGCAGATAACTTCCAACACTAGTCGCTTTTAAAGAAACCCAATATTTGCTTGGGAGATTTAAAGGCAGGCTATCATAAGGAAGGTATTTTCCACTATATACCTGTGTAAGCCAGTACATTTTATTTTGCATTTTAGCATATTGTGCTTTTATAATTTTATTGCTACTATCTAGCGATAATAAATATTTAAATTGTGATAACACCAACTCTTCCATTGGTTTTGCAGTACCAGCAAGTAAAACGATACCCTTAATAGTTTTACGTTTATTATAGATGAATGGTATAATATTGGCACCTTGGCTATGCCCAATCAAAAATATATTTTTAGCATCAACGCCTTTTATATTTCCAACAAATTCAATAGCGGCAATAGCATCGTCAACATACTCATCAATAACTGTAAACGAATCATATTTTGCTTTTATTTCTTTGGCATAATTAACAGTCCGTTTATCATACACAAAAGTCGCTATTCCATTTTTCGCTAATGCAGTTGTAATGTCTAATGCTATTTTATTAGGGCCAACCGTACCATCTTTGTCTATTGGCCCAGACCCATTTAAAAATATTACACAGGGTACCTTTTTTATATTTATTGGCAATTTTAATGATGCAGAAAGATTGTATTCTTTTGATTTAAATACTGTATCAATAGCTGTAAAATCATTTTTTGTCTGGGAAAAACAAGTTTTGATATGTACAATTATAAAAAGAAAAAAAAGAAAAAGCCTTGTCCTCATATTAGTACATAATAATTATTGATTACTTTTCTTATAGAATTATCATCAACTATAGAAATTTTAATTTTTGAATTGCTTTTTTCTTTTATTGCTACAACGTTCTTTCCTTGAAAAATTATACCCCATATTTTTTGGGACAAGCTATATCTTATGCCCCAGCCACCAAATTCTCTTAATGGAGTAACTTTCTGAATACTTATACTTTCAATATTTGACCACAAAATATTTTTTTCGTAAATTTTAAAAAAGAAAATGGAAAAACTATAATTAAAACTAAGCGCATTAATCTTTATAACTAAAGTTAAAAAAAACAAGCTTAAAAAAAACAAAATAAAAAACAGTGATAATAGCGTTATGGTGGTTTTTCCAAACGTTTTAAAATTTGGCAACAGAGGGGAAAATACAATCGCAACTACAATTGCTGACAAAATAAAAATCCATCTATAAGGCAACTTTTGGTTTTCTTGAAAAGACATTAATTTTCTTTTTAAAATCAATATGATTGTTCAATGGCAACAAATATAATATTAATCCACCGGCCATTGCAAAGAAAAAACTGACTAGGCCATGGACAACCACTATTCCGAAATGGAACATTATTGCAATTTTGAAAAAGGTTGCTTTCCGTTTTTCCGTCATAAAGAAACAAGCAAAAAGCAAAATTTCAAGTATTATTGTACCCCAAGTTAAAGAACTGACAATAAAACTATTATAAAGTAAAGGTGTTACCCATGTTCTACACCACGATGGGAGTCCAAAAACATTATGAGTAAACCAATAATATATATCAGTGCCATTTAACCATTCGTCAACTCTAAGCTTATCAATCCCTGCATGAAAATATAATAGCGCCATTTGTAATTGTATAAATTTTACTATACAATAAACCGTTATATTAATATAGGGACTGTATGAATATTTATTTTTTTCCCAGTGGTTTTTTCGTTTATCTAATAAAGTTATAGGTATTAAACACAATGTAAGGATTTGAGTTATTTGATCTCCTCCGTCAACAATTGGACAATATCGAAAAAAACTAAAAGTTATCCAAAAATGCAAAATCCCTGTTATTTTCCCACCATATCCAATAATAACAGCTATTAAAGTTATACAGCAAAACGAAAGTATTAGATTTAAATGAACATAACCTGCTACTACAAATAAATTAAACTTATCAAAAATTGTATTAATCGGATATTTTGTGCAAAACTCCACTGGAAATAATAAGCTCCATTTTGTAAAAAGAAGTGTTATTAAAGTACCAAGTGCTAAAATACTTCTTGAAAGTCCATAAGTATTTTCAAATGCATTATAAGTTGAAGCTTTTTTAGCCAATAAAACAAAGTCATTCTTCAAACTGGTACCCATAATTATTTTATGTGAATTATCAAATATTTTATTTTGGGCTTGGTATTTCTGGGGTTTCTGGCCCAAAGCCAAGGTAGTCTATCTGTTAAAACTAAAAGATACCGCCCTGACTTTAATATACTATACTTATTACTTGCGGGAATTTCGATATACCCAGTATCAACTATCTTATTTGCATTTTCAACAAGAGAATCTTTTGCAGTCTTCCACAAATCTATTTTTGTATTTTCAAGCAAATTACCAAGTTGATACGAAAGAACTCTAGTATATCTTGATGCACCAAACATATAATCTCCATTGGGGTAAAGAATTTTTTTACAAACGTTATTAGTCCCAAAGGCATAAACATCCATCAATGGCT
>CAWJTH010000174.1:0-3424 GCA_963845495.1 uncultured Chitinophagaceae bacterium | reverse complement strand
ATGTCACCCGTTACTTGCGAAGTGAGCCCTGCATTTATTACCGCACCGTTGCCTGAAAATATAGCATAACAACTTGTAGATGCCAGCGCAGGTGCGGCGGGCCCAACATGAACAGCGCTTCCACAACCTGTTGGTGTATAAGTTACTACGTTGGTTGTTGTAATAGCGCCGGCGGTTGATGTAAGCGCCCGGCCTTCAAGTGAAACGCCATCACCCATGCCAATTGCGCCGCTATTGGCAACAATTGTTCCCTTCATAGTTGTACCAGAAACTAGGTCTACCGCACCTTCCACTTTCCAAAAAACATTGCATGCCAATGCACCATTTAATAAAATTATATTGGCTGAATCCATTGTACCCAATGTGCCCGTAATTTTAAAAATGAACAAAGCGTTTGGATCGCCTTTGGCATCTAAAACAAGGTTTGAATCAATTACTGCACTGCTACCTATCGAATCCACACCTGCGTAAAGGGTATCGCCAAAGCCAATTGTTGGAGGAAGGGTTAAAGTAGATTTTGCTGAATCAAGCTGTTGATACAAACTCAATACATCAGCTTTACAGGCAATTGTTACGGCGTCAGGGTTATGGATTACTCCATTTACATTTACATTAATGGTAATAGCACCAGTATTTGTACCTATATTACCAGTAAAATGCGATAATGCACCAGTATTACCAACCGCACCTGATGAAGAAAAAATAACAAAGCTTGCGGCTGTTCCTAAATTAGGCGCTTGCGCAAAATTAAATTGTAAATAGCTAAAAAAGAGCAAAGCAGTAGCTACTAAATGTAAACATTTGGTTTTCATAGAATTGAATTTAATTATGAAATTGGAGAAATAAAGATGCGCCTATTAAATGCAATAAGTGTTACACATCCGTTTAATTAAGTTACATAAATCACATATTTTCGAGGTTGCAAGTTCTATTTTCCTTTTTTTGCTTATAAATAGTAGGTGAACAACCCATTACTTTTTTAAATTGATTGGATAAATGGGCTACACTGCTATAATGTAATTTGTATGAAATTTCTGTAAGATTTAATTCGCCAAATAACAGCCATTCCTTAACCCTTTCTATTTTATGTTTTATGATAAATTGTTGTATTGTAATTCCTTTTGCTTGGGAAAATATATTGGATAAATAAGTATAATCGTATCCCAATTTTTTACTGATATAAGCTGAATAATTGATGGTAGGTAAATCTTCTGTATAATGTATCAGTTCAATAATGACAGTTGTAATTTTTTCAATCAAAATTTTATTTTTATCACCTATTAACTCTAAACCCGATGTTGATAAATTAAAATTTAATTGTTGCCATTGATTTTCTGTAATATCTTCTAATAATTCTACCCTTCCTAAATTAATGCTAGTATAGTTTAATCCAAGTTTTCTCAGTTCTTCCTTTACCATTATTTTACAACGTAAGCTTACCATGTGTTTAATGTATAATTCCATTTTTATGTATTAAAAATTGAAAGTAATAACTGTTGATTACTAGATGATTAAGATAGTGTGGTTGCCTTCGGACCAATGGTTGCATTAACTTTTAAAATGAATATATGGCAGATAATATAGCTTTTAAAAACGCCTCAAAAATTCGATGAGCAACGATAGTATTAAAAACTTTATTTAAAACATCATGCCCCTATAATAAATATTTTAATTGATTTAGGTTCGTATTTATTAAAACATTTATTTTAAAAAATAGCTACGATATGTGTAGTAGTAATATTAATTTTATTTAAATATTTTTTAAGCCGTCTAAATTAGTTGTAACCTCGGTAAAATAAATTTTAAATAGTTGTTGTTTTGATATGCCATTTACCAGCATAATTTTTTGATAAATCATATTAAAGTATGCCATTTTGTTTGAAATGAAAATAACAGGTTTTTTTTTATAAGAATAAGCGATTTTGTTAAAAAAAGATACACTAAAATATAATTATCAAAAAGGTGGGATAATAAATGTGATATGCTATCTAAAAAAGTTAATTTGTTTTAATATTCCCCAAAGTGGGGAAATTTTCAATCTAATCTTACAAGTGCTGCAACTTAATGTAACGGCCTATTGTAAATCCCAATAAAATTTTGGATATTGTAGGCGTATTGCCGTTTTTTAAATCCGCCACTATGAATGCCTATATTGAAACGATTATTTCTTTGGTCTTAATTTTTTTTATTTTTAGTACCATCGCCTATGTTATCCAGGAAATTGTGTCCATCAACCTAAAATATCGCGGCAGGATGTTGTTTAATTCCATTTCTAAATTATTGGACGACGATAAAATAACAGGTGTTTTAAGAGATAATAAAAAACCTTTAGTGGCGGAAGCACCGTATCACGCCATTCAAGGCACGCTTACCGAAGAATTGTACAAACATCCACAAATTGGAACCTTAATTAAAAAGCCCGGCAATATCCCGTCATTTATTCCTTCGTCTAATTTTGCCATGGCCATTATTGATATCATAAAAAGTAAATCAGCAGTTCCACTGACAGGCAATACATTCACCGATTTTATTAGCGGTTTGCAGGGTATCCAAAATTCCAACCCTTGTTTATATCAACTCTTAAATAATTTATTGGATGTTTCAGCCGGTAGTTTAAATAAATTGATGGCCAGTATTGAAAAATGGTTCAACGATTATATGGATCGTGTTTCAGGCTGGTATCAAACCCATATTGTAACTACATTAAGAATTATTGCCGTTGGAATTGCGTTGTTTTTCAATATCAACGTAATTAAAATGAGCAAAATTATTTTTAAAAGCGGTGCCATGCGAGCCAGTTTGGTGGCGGTAGCAACGGAAGTGGCCGATCATCCTGATAATTATACGGCTTATTATACCAACCATTATTCTACAATAGCTGAAGTTTATAAGCTTAAAAAAGATAGCTTGATAAACGCTACCACTAATCCGGCGCAAAAGCAAGCAATAAATGCCGAATACGACAAAACAATGGATTCACTGACAAAAAAATTTACCGCCGAAAGGATTGGGGCAATCACGTCGCTTACCGATACATTAGCCAGTACAGGCTTGCCTTTGGGCTGGAAAAGTAATTGGGAAAAAGATTTTATCGTAAAATCATCCAGCGGAAATACTGATTATGTAAATAGTTTTGTTTACACTTTTTATGTATTATTGGGCTGGACCATTGCCGCTGGCTGTATTTCGATGGGTGCACCTTTTTGGTTTGATTTATTGATAAAATTGGTGAATTTGCGCCGTAGCGGAATTAAACCCGACAGCGATGCCAGCAAAAAGAATAATTAATTGGGTCAGTGCGGTTCATACGAAGACCCAATTTGTTCTGTATAACAACAGAATTATTGCAATTGATACTTTTACCCTTTAAAAAAATCTAAATTGAGGTAGGTATTAAGAATTACGCCGCTATTGTATTGAAAAA
>CAWJTH010000173.1:0-12610 GCA_963845495.1 uncultured Chitinophagaceae bacterium | reverse complement strand
TTTTTGTATTTCTTTTGAAGTTTCTCAAATAGCTGCCGGCGACGAGAAAATGGAAAATATTAAACTGCCTGCGTAGGAGAAATCTGGACTAATCCTTATGCTCATGAAATCTGATCCTGCCAGTTGGTATTGGCAAATTGGGGTTGAGTCTGCCAAAGCAATTGCGAAAATGTTTTAGAGTTGGTGTAATGCTTCTTTCTCGGTGTAGGCCAAAAATATCGGGACCATTGATGAAACGCGTATTCTTTTTTTTTTGAAATGCGGTGAAACGTTTGCCGCAAATTTTGTTTTGCCCGCAGAGCCCCCTTCGGCGGTCACCGTACAATGCCAATGCCTAACTGGCCACCATAATAGCGCAGGCTGCGTTATCTTTTAAAATTGGATCTATTTATATTTTTGGCCGGACCCCGCAACGGGTTGTCGGAAAAATTTGTCCAATGGATAACCATCCACCACCAATAAAGGATTTATCAACCCCCGCCCACGAACCGAGGGCCGCGGAGGACCATGTACGGTTTCTGTCCCGGTCTCGCTGGTGGTGTTGCAGAAGGCGTGGCAGCGGCCATGAAATCTACTGTAGTTTCTCCGTGGCTCACAGAACGTGGCAAGTCTTCACTTTGTTTTCTACGACCAGGGTGTCGCCTAGTTCTTTTTGGTAGAATTTCCGTAGGCAACCACTACCACTTCATTTAAATCAATGGCTCGCGATTGCAGCGTAATGGATAAATTGTCTAGGTTTTTACCGGCCAGTTTTACTTTCTGTATCGGCGTGGCCAACAGCAGTAAAGGTTAAAAAGGTATTTGATAAAGTTTTTACTTTAATGGAAAAGGCACCATCAGCTTTGGTGGAAACTGAATTTTTGGTGCCTTTTTCGGTTACCGTAACGCCTTCTTTGGGCGTGTTTTTATCATCTTTTGCGCTACTTGTGGGTTGGTATTTGCGCATACAGCAAGGTATGCAAGAAAAAGCTGATTACTAAGCAGCTGACAAATCGCAGGTCTCAGTTTTATAAAGATCATTTTGATTAAAAAGAATCTTATTTCCGTTTCTTCACATTCGGGTAAATGAACTACTGCAGCGGGTAATTGTTACACAAATGTGAATGTTTCTTTTTCAACTATATGCTAGCAATACAAAAGTTTAGGTGGGTAAACCTAAATTTTTCATCTGAAACAGGCTTTTAAAGGGTGGAAAATCAAAAACCTGATGAAAATTTTAAGGGAAAACCTACCATGGTTACGCCAAAAACCTATAAAGACGTTGAGTATTTGAGAAGAAAATAGCACCCAGCTGTTAGCATCAAGGAAATCGGTTTCTAAATTCATCTACGTAGGAGCATAGGCTTAGTAATTACCATTTTATGTCTACATACGAATAGCGTATCAATTTAGGAAACCTAAGATACAAAGCTCAGCTTCCTTCTATGCCACCTTTCCCCTATTTCAAATAAAATTAAAATAGGGGAAAGGTGGCATAGAAGGAAGCGCAGCTTCCTATCTAGGTTTCCTAAATTGATACGCTATTCGTATGTAGACATAGAATACTAAGTCTAAGCCTATGCTCCTACGTGGTGAAATTTAAAACCGATTTCCTTGATGCTAACAGCTGGGGTCTATTTTCTTTCTCAAATACTCAAGAATTACTGAAAGACCTTATAGGTTTTTGGCGTAACCTCAAACCAATGGTAGGTTTTCCTAAAATTTTAGTCAGGTTTTTCATTTTCCACCCTTTAAAAGCCTGTTTCAGATGAAAAATTTAGGTTTACCCACCTAAACTTTTGTATTTGTCCACGTATGGTTGAAAAAGAAACGTTCACATTTGTGTAACAATTACCCGCTCCATCATTCCATTTACCCGAATGTGAAACGGAAATAAGATTCTTTTTAATCAAAATGATTGCTTTTATGAAAACGACCCTGCGACTTGTCAGCTGCTTAGTAATGAGCTTTTTCTTGCATACCTTGCTGTATGCGCAAACCCCAACCGAAGTAAAAGGTACCGCAAAAGATGATAAAAACACGCCCAAAGAAGGCGTTACGGTAACCGAAAAAGGCACCAAAAATTCAGTTTCCACCAAAGCTGATGGTAGCTTTTCCATTAAAGTAAAAACTTTATCGAATACCTTTTTAACCTTTACTGCTGTTGGCCACGCCGATACAGAAGTAAAACTGGCCGGTAAAAACCTAGACAATTTATCCGTTACGCTGCAATCGCAAGCCGCTGATTTAAATGAAGTGGTAGTGGTTGCCTACGGAAATTCTACCAAAAAAGAACTCAGCAACGCCCAAGTTTCGGTCAGTGCCAAACAAATTGAAGACTTGCCGGTTTCTGGCCCGGCGGAAGCTTTAGTTGGTTTGGTGGCTGGCGCAACTATTTCAACGCCCACCGGCGAGCCGGGACAAAACCCGTACATCCGTATCCGCGGCCTTGGTTCCATCGGCGCAGGTAATAATCCTTTATTGGTGGTGGATGGTTATCCATTGAACAATTCCGACAACTTTTACAACATCAATCCGGCCGATATTCAATCGATCCAAATTTTAAAAGATGCCGCAGCCTGCGCTATTTATGGTAGCCGCGGTGGTAACGGCATTGTGCTGGTGACCACCAAAAGGGGTGCTGCCGGCAAAACAAAATTTGCGGCAAACGTTTACCACGGCATTTCCAACGCATCAAAAAGAATAGCGTTGATGGATGGTCCCGAATATTTGGCCTACACCAAAGAAGCATACGCCAACTCTGGAACCGTTTTCCCGACTGCTTTGGCGGATTCAACCCAATTTGCCAATACCGACTGGCAGGATCAGATTTTTCATACCGGCGTGCAGGATAATTACCAGATTTCTGCCTCAGGCGGTTCGGATGTTTCCAGATTTTACATCACCGGCAGTTATTTCAACCAAAAGGGAATTATCCCAAACAGTTCGTTTGAAAGATATATGCTGCGTGCCAATTACGATGCAAAGTTGTCTAAAAAACTGAAATTCAGTATGACGTTGGCGCCCAACTTTAGCACCACTTACACGCAGCCGATCGGTGGCAGCTTCAATAGTGCTTCCATTACAAACGGCGGCCAGGCCAATTTGGGTGCCGTGGTTACCGATGCGTTGTTGTTGCCTTCTATCATTCCAGTTTATAAAACCAATGGTGATTATGGCCAATTGGTAAACACCTTCAGCAATGCCATTGCCATTGGCGGCTTGTACAGTCCGGTGGCCACAATAAATTTATACAACGATAAAACCAATACTTTCCGGGGCTTGTTCATCAGCAATTTGGATTATGAAATCATCAAAAACCTTACTTTTAGAACAAGCTTGGGTGGTGAAGCCATTTTTAGCCGCCGCAATTTTTATATCCCCGCAACGTTAGCAAACGGCAGCGCTACAAACGCCAATTTAAGTACGCCTGTTTTAACCGGCATCAATGCACAACAGTTAAACAGTAACTCGTACAATTGGGTGTGGGAAAACACATTAAATTATTCCAAAAACTTTAAAGGCGACCACAAAGTAGATGCGTTAGTAGGTTACGGCGCACAAAACAATACCGGCGAGGGCGGCACGGTAAGCGGACAAGCATCATCGTACACCAGCAACGCGGTGCAATATGTAACGGGCGCAGGTACAATTTTCGGCACCGCCACTTATACCGCCAACTCTTTGGTTTCAGTTTTTGGCAGGTTAAATTACAGCTACAAATCAAGGTACATTTTATCGGCTGCTATCCGTACCGACGGTTCTTCCCGCTTTGGTTCCGATAACCGTTACGCTACTTTCCCATCTATTTCCGCCGCATGGCGCATTGCTGATGAAAAATTTATGAACCGGTTCAGCAAAACAATCAGCGAGTTAAAAATACGCGGTAGTTATGGCGTTACCGGCAACAACAACATCGGTGATTATAGCTGGCAGAGTTACGAACAAGCCGCCAATTATGTGTTTGGCAGCAACGCCGGCACAAGGGTGTACGGTTTTGCACCCAATTCCGTTGCTATAAAAGATTTAACCTGGGAAACCAACAAACAAACCGACGCCGGCATTGAGCTTGGCTTATTCAATAACAGGATTTATTTAACTGTGGATGCTTACACGCGTAGTACCACCAATTTATTGCTGAACAGGAACGTGCCAAGTTTGGTTGGCTTTGCCACACGCATTTTAAATAATGTGGGCGAAGTAAGAAACAACGGTTTGGATATTCAGTTAACCACCACCAACATCAGCACCAAAAACTTTAAATGGACTACCAACGCCAATATTTTCTGGACAAAAAACAAAGTGGTTGCTTTGGCCAGCTCTACCGATCAGATTTTGTTTGACCCCGTATTTGGTTACACTTCGGCCACACGTGTTGTTCCCGGTTTACCAATGGGCAGCTTCTTCGGCTACAAACAAATTGGTGTGTATAAAGATGTAAACGATGTGGCCAACAGTGCCGTTTGGTCTTCTGGCGGATCAAAACCGGGCGACATTAAATATCAGGATGTAAGCGGCCCGAATGGTAAGCCAGATGGCGTTATTGATGCCAACGACATTCAATTGCTGGGCAATCCATTTCCTAAGTTTTCTTACGGTATGCAAAACAATTTTACTTACAAAAACTGGACGTTTAGTTTAGCGCTGCAAGGTGTTTATGGTGGATTGATTTTAAACGGTGTTGACCGCTACGTATATAATTTCTACGGAAAAGTGAACGGCCGCGAGGTGGAAACACACCGCTGGAAATCGGAAACCGACCAAGGCGATGGCTGGACACCAAAAGTGGTTTTGAATGCGCCATCTTCGCTTACTTCTTTTTCAAGTCATGAGTTGTTCGACGCATCTTATTTACGCATTAGAAGTGTGCAGATCAGGTACGCTTTGCCAGCTTCGGTTATCAGAAGTTTAAATATTCAAGGATGCAGTTTATATGTGCAAGCGCAAAACCTATACACGTTCACCAAATATTTCGGCTACAATCCGGAAGCCAATTTATACGGCAATTCAACCAACCCAACTTATGGCGTAGACCAAGGTACGTATCCACTAAGCCGCACCATCACTTTTGGAACAAACATCAATTTCTAAGTAGTTAGTAATTAGTACTTAGTAGTTAGACAAAACCGTAATGTTTTGATTGTAAGCGTACCAATTATTAACTACCAATTACTAAATACTAAAGACTTTGTACCAACTACCAACTACTATTCTCTAAGCATAAAAATTTAAGGCCATCATGAAAAACATCAATCAACTCCATCTATTATTTATAGGTATCATAACATTGTTTACCGTTACATCCTGCAAAAAAAGTTTTATCGACCTTAGTGATCCAACGCGGATTGTAACCACCGAATATTATAAAGACTCGGCCAGCATTGCCACAGCCGTTATCGCATCGTACTCCAGTTTGCAAGATGTATTTGGCAAAAGCGGAACCAACCGCGGCATTTTCCCCTTTGGCGAGGTGGCTTCCGACAACAGCACTTCTATTGTAGATGGAACCGGCATCGGCGATTTTGAGTATTTCACTTTTACATCGTCCAACGCCGTTATCCAATCTATGTGGACGTACAGTTACCGCTGCATTGCCCGTTGCAATGTAGTGTTGGGCCATATCGATTCTGTGCCGATGGTGGCAACGGTAAAAAGTAGGTTGAAATCGGAAGTAAAATTTATCCGTGCCCTTACCTATTTTAATATGGTTAGGATTTGGGGCGATGTGCCAATGGTAACCAAAGAAATACAAAGCGTGCAAGAAGCTTATACGTATGGCCGTACGCCGGTTGCCGACGTGTACACGCAAATAGAAAAAGATTTGACCGAAGCCGAGGCCGATGCCAACTTACCTGTAAAATACGCCACGGCAGATTTAGGCCGCGTAACCAAACCTGCGGTAAAAGGCTTGTTAGCAAAGGTTTATTTAACCGAGAAAAAATACGATTTGGCGATAACCAAACTAGCTGATTTTTATACCAGCTATGATGGAACCACCAACAGCTTACTGCCAAACTACAGTGATATTTATTTAACAACAAATGAAATGAATGCCGAAATTGTATTTGCTGTTCGTTACAGCAAAGGCAATGTGCCAGCAACAGGAAGTCCGTTTACCAATTATTTTGCCGCAGGCACAGCTAACGCTGGCGGCGTGGGAACAGGTTATATGTTTAATACTTTACGGAAAGATTTGGTAGATACCATGGCTGCTAACGGCGCAGCCGATAAACGCACCGCAGCCTCGTACACTTTGGTAAATACTTATTACGCCACTAAAAAATATGCAGATATTCCGACAGCGGATTTAGATGCAGACTGTGATTGGATAGTATTGCGTTACGCTGATGTTTTATTGATGTACGCCGAAGCGTTGAATGAACAAAATGCTGGCAATGTGGCAACGGCACTTATTTACATTAATAAAGTTAGAACCCGTGCCGGCCTAGCCAGCTTAACCGCTGCCACACAAACCCAAGCCACTTTGCGCTTGGCCATTGAAAACGAACGCCGCATTGAATTGAATATGGAAGGCCACCGCTGGTTTGATTTGGTAAGAACCGGCCGTGCCATTGCGGTGATGAATAACCATTTTACCAAATACGCCATCAAATTAAACAGCACCTCACCTGTTGTTCAGATTGATGCACACAATTTGTTGTTCCCGATTCCCATTGGTGAAATAAATACGGTTGGATCAACGCTGTTGCCGCAAAATCCTGGGTATTAAGAAAGCTTTGAGCTATGAGCTGGTAGCTTAAAGCTGAATACATTTGATAGTTTGAAATTTACTATCAGTTTTGAAAATTGTGCTTGTCAGGCTGAGCTTGTCGAAGCCGCTCTAGGTGCGAACAAGAAGACTGCCAACTAGATTGACAGCCATGCCTTCGACAAGCTAAGGCTGACCAAGAAGATTATTTGTATAGATTGACAACAACCCCTTCGACAAAGCTCAGGATGGCAACCAACTAGATTACAAGAGTATCTTCGACAATGTCATAGTGAGCTTGTCGAACTGTCAGCCTGACACAAACAAAATCATTGCGCACAATTATTATCATGCGTTCAAGTTTAAACATTATGATTTACAAATCGATACGAAAGCATTGTTTCATTAGCACATCGTTGTTATTCATTTCTATTTGTGCCATTGCGCAAACAAACGAATACACTTTAACCGTTAGCGCCAGCATCGTAAATAGCGCAGCAAAAACCTACGGGCCATGGAAAGATTATCCCACCAGAAGCATGCACACATTAATTGGATTTAAACCATCCACTTCAACACAATTGGATAAATATGGCGGAAGAACGGATATTAAATTCGCCGCAACTGGTTTCTTTTCCGCCGTTAAAAAAAATAACCGCTGGTGGTTAATTGATCCGGACGGCAATGCTTTTATTAATGTTGGATTGGTGGATGTAGCGCCGGCATCATCAGACAATGAAAAGAAAGCCATGGCTGAAAAATATGGTGATAAAGACGGTTGGGCGAAAGAAACGCATCAATTATTGTTAGACAATGGTTTTAACGGATTGGGTTGTTGGAGCAATGTTGGCTATTTCAATAACACATCATTGGAAAAGAAAAAACCACTGGCTTATACCATCATCAAAAACTTTATGAGCGATTATGGCAAACAGCGCGGCGGCACATATCAAGAATCTGGCCACATGGGTTATCCAGACAGAACCATTTTTGTTTTTGATTCCGAATTTGAAACATTTTGCGATGAATACGCCAAACAATTGGCGGTAAATGCAGCTGATAAAAATTTATTCGGTTATTTCTCCGACAATGAATTACCATTTGAAAAATTAAGCTTGGATAGGTATTTGGCAAAGAAAGATTTAAAAGATCCTGGTTTAATTGCAGCCAATAATTGGATGAACGAACGCCATTTAAGAATTGCTGATTTAAATGATTCCTTGAGAAATGAATTTTTGGGATTAATGGCAGAGAAATATTATTCGGTTGTTTCAAAAGCCATTAAAAAATACGACCCCAATCATTTATATCTCGGCAGCCGTCTGCATTCGTATGAATTAAAAGTAGAACCATTTTTTAAAGCCGTTGGAAAATATGTAGATGTAATTGCCATTAATTATTACAGAACCTGGACACCCGTTGCGGTTGATATGAAAAATTGGGAAGCTTGGAGCGGCAAACCTTTTTTGGTTACCGAATGGTACACCAAAGGCGAAGATTCTAAAATGACCAACTATTCAGGCGCAGGCTGGCTGGTACATACGCAAGAAGACCGTGGTTTATTTTATCAAAACTTTGCATTGGCATTATTAGAAAGTAAAGTGTGTGTAGGTTTCCATTGGTTTAAATACCAAGACAATGATCCCGAAAACAAAAATGTTGACCCATCTAACGCTGACGCAAATAAAGGTATCTTAAATACTAAATACGAATTATACCAGCCTTTAATCAATAAAATGAAAGAATTAAATACCAATATTTATGCTTTAATTGATTTTTTTGATACTAGAAAAGTAGTTGGTAATTAGTAAATAATTCCCTAAATGAAAACAAAAACAAGCTAATAATATTTTTACTTGATGGCCAGTCGGGGACGGACAGTACAAAGTGCAAATGTGGGCTGCTATGGGGCACGGCGTTCCATGGCCGAAGCAATAAAAGAATAATTAAAGAAACACAGGATTTAAATAAATCAAGAACGGCCATGGAACAGGCCTGCCGCAGCTAGCCCACATGGTGACGCCCAATACGAAAATCAAATTGTAAAGAAACCTACGGGCGGCACCTTGTACTGTCCTTGACTTTTTTGCTACTTTTTTGTCAAGAAAAAAAGTAGAAGAAATAAACTGAGGAATAATCAAAGAAACACAATCACTATAAACATTTATCAGAATTGTTTTACAAGAATAATTAAAGCAAATACATGCGCAAAGTTTTAAAATAAATACCAATCAATTTATCGCATTTAAATCCCATAAAAATCAATTCCATTTTTATGAACAGAATCTTATTGCCCATACTTTTTGCATTTATTATAAACAATTTAAATGCACAAGTTTCTGATACATCATTACAAGGCTTCATGCCTTACAAATTCGGCGCATCCATCAGCGCTTCCCGATTAAAAACAAACCTCATTTACCGCGGTTTGGTACAGCGGGAATTCAGCAGCATTACGCCCGAAAACGCTATGAAATTTGCGACCATTCATCCATCGCAAAATACTTACTCGTGGGCCGATGCTGATACCATAGTGGCCTTTGCATTAGCGAATAATAAACGCATGCATGGGCACTGTTTGGTTTGGCACAATAGCATCCCAAATTGGGTTACCAATTTTGTGGGCGATTCTGCCGCTTGGGAAAATCTGCTAAAAACGCATATTGATTCGGTGGTGGCCCACTTTAAAGGAAAATTAACCTCTTGGGATGTGGTAAACGAAGCCATTGCCGACGATGGTACCCGAAGAAGCACTATCTGGTCGCAGCATTTAGGACCTGGTTATATTGCCCGTGCTTTTCAATATGCACATGCAGCCGACCCAAATGCATTATTGTTTTACAACGATTACAACCATGAAAGCAGCAGTAACAATTTCGCTAAATTAATTGCCATTCAAGGCATGGTGGATAGTTTGGTGGCCGCTGGCATACCCATTAATGGCGTTGGCTTGCAGATGCATGTAAATATCGGCATTAGCAATGCCAATATTGAACGGGCTATTGATTCGATGTTAACCACTGGTTTATTAATTCATATTTCAGAATTGGATGTGGCTGTAAATCCGGGTAATAGCCAAGCATTAACGTACAATTCAAATGTAGCCGACCAGCAATTTGATAAATTTAAATTCTTTAGTAGAATTGTAAAAAGTATTCCTGCCAATCAATTTTATGGCATTACTACTTGGGATGTGTCGGATGCTGATTCGTGGATCCCCGGCACTTACAGCCGGCCCGATTATCCGCTGGAATTTGATAGTTCTTATCAAAAGAAATCGTCTTTTCAAGGATTGAAAGACGGCGCCACCACATTGTGGACAAACACCGCCTCTTCTGGTCAAAGTATTGCTGGCACTTACACAGACCTAGGCACCAATGGAACGCCGATTACAACTGGTTTTACCGGCAATGGCATGGGTTCCGACAATGATAATTCTTCTGTGCAAAACATTGGATTTAATTTTTTATACAATGGTACCAATTATACCAATTTCGTTTTAAATACCAACGGGTTTATTAAAATGGGTGTAAGTGCGCCCACTTCAAATGCCATATTTTACGCAGCATATAACAGCAATACCGGCAGTGTAATTACCACTTCCGATATTGATTTAATTTATCCGTATAACCACGATTTAAAAAGCGGAACCAGCACCTCTGCTTTTAGGGTTTATACATCAGGTGATGTCGGTTCACGTGTTTGCACCATTCAATTTAAAAGTATGGCCGATAAATTGGCACCGATTCAATACACCAATTTAGAATTCCAAATTAAATTATACGAAACCAGCAATACCATTGAATTTATTTATGGTAATTGGACAGCCAGCACCAATACTTCTACATCAATTACTGCTGCTGTTGGCATTAAAGGAATTAATGCAACAGAATCAATAAATATTTCCAAAGCCTCCGGTACAGCTTGGAACGCTGGTCTTGGTGTTGCCAATAGTTATACATTTATAAGTGGTGATTATGCGGCCGCTGGTCCTCAATTTAATACCCGCAATACGTTTTTACCAGATGCTGGTAGAACATTTAGGTTTACACAAACAGCCTCTATTTTGCCCGTTACATTACTTAGCTTTTCTGCCATTCCCAATAATAAAAATGTATTACTAAATTGGAGTACGACCAATGAAATAAACAATAAAAATTTTGAAATACAACGTTCAATTGACGGCACTAACTTTACTACAATTGGAATTACAAATGCAATAGGAAATAATTCAGGGCTAAATAACAATTATGAGTTTACAGATAATTCTCCATCAACTTCGTCTATATATTATCGGTTAAAACAAAATGACATAGACGAAAAATTTAATTATTCTGCTATTATAAAAGTTAGCCGAAACAACATTGTTTCATTTGACGTAACGGTTATAAACCCTTTTACAAATTCCATTCAAATGCAATTACAGTCTGCATTGCAGCAAGCAATATCCGTTACATTAATCAATACAAATGGACAGATTTTACTAAACAAAGAATTGAATATCCAAGCTGGCGTAAATGCTGTTTCATTGGCAACACCAACTATATCCACTGGTATTTATTATTTAAAAATTGTTTCCAAATCAGGAGAAAAAATCATTAAAATCTTAAAACAATAAATAATGGCGAGTAGCAAAAAGGAGATGATTATTAGAAAATTTAACTTAAAGGATATGCATAAAAGATGGCTTTTAATCAGTTGTTTATTGGTATTAAATTCAGTTCTATTTGCCCAAAATAGAATTACGGAAACCATTAATTCAAATTGGCAATTTTATAAAGGTGATACAACAGCCAACAATAAAACAGCTTGGGAAAACATCAACATCCCACATAGTTTTAATAAAATGGATGTTTTGGATGATGATCCCTCCTATTATCAAGGCATTACCTGGTATAAAAAATCAATTTACGTTCCTGCTTCGTGGAAAAAGAAAGATGTTTATTTATATTTTGAAGGTATTGCCCAAATTGCCACTGTTTATGTAAATGGCAAATTAGTCGGTAAACATACGGGCAGTTATACCGCATTCAATTTCAAAATAAATAATTATTTAATTTGGAACGACACCGCAGAAAACAAAATAAATATTTTGGTAGATAATAGTCACGATGAACAAGTACCGCCATTATCGGCCGATTTTACTTTTTATGGTGGCATTTACCGCGATGTTTATTTAACGGCTATCAATCCAATTCATTTTGATGCGGATAATTACGCATCGAAAGGTGTTTTTATTACCACGCCGGTTGTAAATAACGACAAAGCAACGGTGAACATAAAAGGAAATATAACCAATACTTCCGGCATAGATAAAACAATACAAATTACTAATACCATTACCGACGATGAAGGAAATAAAATAGCAGAAGAAATAAAAAAGATAACCCTAAAACCTAATCAAACAAACAGTTTTGAACAACTCATCAGCAATATTATTAAACCAAAATTATGGTCGCCCGAAAGTCCTTATTTATATCATATTACTTCTGTTATCAGTGATGCTGATACAAAAGAAATATTGGATGAAATAGCCAATCCATTGGGTTTCCGTTGGTTTGAATTTACGGCTGACAAAGGTTTCTTTTTAAATGGAAGACATGTAAAACTATGGGGCAGCAGCAGGCACCAGGATTATTTATATATGGCAAATGCATTGCCCGATGCATTGCATGTAAAAGATGTACAATTATTAAAAGATATGGGCGCTAACTTTTTGCGGGTGGCGCATTACCCACAAGATCCGGCGGTTTTGGAAGCTTGTGATCGCTTGGGCATCTTAACCTCTGTTGAAATTCCCGTTGTGAATGCCATTACTGAAACGGAAACATTTACGAAGAATTGTTTAAACATGCAGGTGGAAATGATACGTCAGAATTTCAATCACCAGCAATACGAAACGAACGTGGCACAGAAACACGA
>CAWJTH010000172.1:0-22059 GCA_963845495.1 uncultured Chitinophagaceae bacterium | reverse complement strand
TTTGAAAGCTTATCGATATCAGGATGGTTTTATAATTCAGGATTTTTTGGGAATTACTTGACAACTATGATTCCGCTATTGTTTGCTGGAATTTTATCATTTGAATTTTTCAAAAAAATTCAGTATTGTTTACTTGTTATTATCTGCGTATTTGCTACTGTTTTATTGCTTTTAACAAATGCTAGGGCTGCAATTATCGGATCAATATTCGGGTGTTTAGTGGTTATTTGGCCAATTATAAAAAGCAGTTTTAAAAAAAACAAGACGGCTTATCTTTTGATAAGTATTGTAGCGCTGGGTTTTATCTTTACCCAGTTATATAAAATCAAGCCTAAATCAGCATTGGGTCGTTTAACTATTTATAGGATTTCTTTAAATATATTACATGATAATTTATGGTTTGGAGTTGGACCAAATAGATTTTCCGCAGTTTATAATAACTATCAGTCAAATTTTTTTAAAGAAGAAAAAAGCAGTATAAAAACACAAGTTCAAGCCGACAATACTTATGAAGCTTTCAACAGCATTATTCAAATTTTAGTTGAATATGGCCTTATCGGTTTCATACTGTTTCTGCTTTTAATGATTCAATCGATAAGATATATAAATAACAATAAAGATTTAACAAACGATTCTTGGTTACTTATTGGTAGCAAGGGGTCACTTCTTGCGATTATATTAGCAAGTTTATTTTCAAACCCATTTCATGTAACGCCAATTTTATTGATAATTTGTTTTCATTTATCAATTGTTTTTCCTAGTTATGAAATAGTTGATCAAAACAAAAAAAATTTGATTGTCAGAATAGCTTTTCCGTTGATTATAATCGGTTGTATAGGATACTACACTTTTTTTCAATACAAAGCAGAATCATTATGGGATAAAGCACATGATTTAGCAATATATGATGATTATGAGAATGCAAAAGTTTTGTACGAAAAAGCTTATCCTTATTTAAAATACAATGGTGATTTTTTATTCAATTATGGAGCCGAAACAGCCTTAGCAAAAGAATATGGCTCTGCTATTGACCTTTTAACTCAATCGGCAAGATATAATTCGACTTCTAATATTTTTTTGTATTTAGGGGATTGTTATGCTGCTGTTAATGATTTTTATCATTCTGAAAGTAGTTATATACGCTCTATTTATATTACACCATCACATGTTTACCCTAAGTATCAGTTAATCCAACTTTATAAGAAGTTTGGAAAGATTGATAAAATGAAAATCTGGATTAATAAAACGTTACAAATGCCGATTAAAGTACAATCAGCTTTTGTTGATGAACTAATTACAGATTTGAAGAAGAACAGGTGATTGATAAAACACAATTCGTAAAACTAAATTAATCAACAATGAAAAAAATTGCATATTCGTTTCTGTTTATACTAATACTATTTGGCTGTAAAAAAGATAAATGGACCCCGAACTATGTATACTTACATTACATTGATGCTAATGGAAATGACCTGTTCAACTATAGCACGAACGGGTATATAAATGACAGTGTAAGAATGTATTATTTTAAAAATGGTATAAAGACATCATATCCGTTGCCTCCTAAAGATCAATACCCTTTGGGATATTTTTCTGATATTTTATCTAGTACACTCCTTACCACGGATTACTATGAGGATGATGTGATAAATAATTTTAGTACCAACATCATCCATTTAAAGGCTGGGGTTGATGATACCCTTAGATTAAAATTGACAGGCAATCAGGTTAATGGTTCTTATTATACCGAGGTATGGTACAATGGGGTGCATCTACCTGATCCAACAGGCAGTCAATTCGCTTATACAGTTAGGAAATAGCGGACTTGTAGATATTGCTTAAATAATTGCAGTAGTGGTCATTAATACAATGGCCACTACTTTTCAAAGTGCCGATATCACATGAAATATTTAAAACCATCCTCGTTTATTTTTTTGAGCATTTTGCTTTTTTCTTGCAAAAAAAATGACCCGCGGCCACCTAGATCTTTCGGCTACTTTAATGAGCTATACGTGGCAGTTGGTTTCATCCACGAAAGTCGATAATAGTGGAAGGTTACAAATAGGTATAAAGGCTATAATTAGGAAGATTCTGTTGTTTTTGTTTATGGGTATTATCAAGATTCAAACCTTGTACCTATTGTATATTAATTCATATATAGGAGGCAAAAATTCCCAGTATAATTTCAGTGAATCCTACAATTTTACTACAAACAATGATATATTGTTGCTTACGCCACCTTGGAATACATTATATTCCGATACGGTGTATTGCCTTCATTACGATTCGGAACCTTTGGTTTTAAGAATGAATTATGCTTCCGGAAAGGGTTATGAAATAGATACGCTTAAAATAGGAAGGTGGCATTGATGGGAAGTGGGTAATTGTTGTTAAGGTTTTTTACTGAAACTGATAGGTTGGCGATTTTGCCAGCTTATCAGTTTCTATTCAAACAATCATCTATAGCATTCATCCTTAATTTTAGTGTTATGAAAAAAGTTATTTGTTCCTTTTTATTTATCCTAACGTTATTAAGTTGTAAAAAAGATAAATGGACACCAAACCATGTATACATACATTACGTTGACAATAACGGTAACGACTTATTCAATTATAGCTCGAACGGGTACATCAACGACAGTGTAAGGATATATTATTTTAAAAATGGAGTAAAAACACCCTTTGGGTTATTACCGAAAGATCAATATCCACTTGGCTATTTTACCGATCTATTATCCAGCACAATTGATTTTTCAGATTATTATGAAGATGATGTAATTAATAATTTTAGTACAAACATTATACATCTAAAGGCTGGGGTTGATGATACGTTGAGATTAAAATTGACGGGGAATCAAGTGACTGGATCTAATTATACCGAAGTATGGTACAATGGGGTGCATCTACCTGATCCAACAGGCAGTCAATTTACTTATACTGTTAGGAAATAGCGGACTTATAGATATTGCCTAAATAATTGCAGTAGTGGTTATTAATACAATGGCCACTACTTTTCAAAGTGCCGATATCACATGAAATGTTTAAAACCATCCCCGTTTATTTTTTTGAGCATTTTGCTTTTTTCGTGTAAAAAGAATGACCCAAGTCAACCTAACCTTTCGGCTACTTTAATGAGCTATACGTGGCAATTGGTTTCATCTACTAACATAAATGAAAGTGGCAATGTTTCAAATAGGTATTTGGGCATAAGTGGGGACTCTGTTTTGTTTGTTTATGGTCCCGACCAGTATTCAAACGTAATTCCTATTTTTATAAAATCCTATATTGGGGGTACAACTTCGCAGTACAATTTTAGTGAATCATATAATTTTACCACTAAAAATGATTTGTTATTACTTACGCCGCCTTGGAAAACAGGATATTCCAATACAGTGTATTGCCTTCATTACGATTCCGAACCTTTGGTTTTAAAAATGAATTATGCTTCTGGAAAAGGTTATGAAATAGATACGCTTAAAATAGGAAGGTGGCATTGATTAAATCTATAACTTCAATAATATGCCGTCCAATTGGGCGGCATATTTGTTTTATTTACAAATTTTCCATTCGTTTTAACGGCGATTAAAAAGATATATCTTCTTAATTTCTTTTCCGTCAATCAGGTCATGGCCATCTGCGGTAGACAATATCCATTTATTTCTAGCTACATTTAAGTAGCGTTGGTTTTGCTTTATAAATTCACCGGCATAAACGCTAAGATTTTTCAGCCTTATTTTCAAAAATTTTGAACGAGCCTCATCTATATATTGACTGGACAAAATAGTTTCTATTTCATTTGCTGTCATCCCAATACAATTTTGAAGCTTGCAAGATAATGAATTGCACGTCTAATAACACCTCGTAAATAAATTTAAGTTGCTAAGTATTAGATATTTCCAATGGTCTGCCAACTGCTAATTTTTCTAATTAATATTTATTCACCGGGATAAAAGTAAACATCCACTTAACCGGATTTTGCCAATCTTTTCCTTTAAAACTACCGATAGGACATTTAATCAATACCGTGTTCCAGCCTTTTTGTAACATGATTTTTGTTGGCTCACGATATTCGTATCCTTCATCGGCCAACGGAATTTCCAAATCAGCTTTTTGCCCGGCATGTCTCCAGTTGGGCGGTGCAATTGCATTTCCATTTACCCAAACTGCCGATTGCTTATTGTCCCAACAGCCATTTGGAGGTTCATCTGTAGCGGTAGATCGAGAAAAATTATTAAAACCGATCCAAAAAGATTGTTCGGCATTTTCGTTGCTCCAAATTTTGGTTGTGGCATACCAAGTTGTGTTTTCTTTTGGATCGTCCAACACTGCTTTCACCATCGGTGCCCACCAATGCCTTAAAACAATAGTGCCGCCAGATGCCTGCTTCGTGGGCTTTGTATTAGCTTCACTAAAAAAAATTTCTTCGGGCCGAAATTTTTGCCCAAGATCTCCGCCATTTAAATAAGGGCCAAACAATTGCCAAGTAACATCGGATTGTTTAACGTAGGGAAATGGTTTACATTTAAAAAATTGGGTTTGATGATCGATTAATCTGTTTTCATAACTAATAAATTCATTTAAATCGACAGTATCGGTAATATTTGTAACCCAATTTTTTTTTCCGCCGCCACGCCAACATTTTTCTGCAAATGTTAGCATGCCGGGATAAACCGGATTCATTTTTAAAACATCGTCCTGATTTTCGACTCTCCTATCATTCCACAAACAAAGCGTAGCTCCTTTTGCCACGGAATCGCCTTTTGTTTTGTTACCAATTTGCCTAAAATAAATAGTGGTTACAGCCTCCAACGGATCCAAATGGTTTAAATACAAATGTCTTGAATCGATGTATGGACTTGCAGAATCTTCAATTTTATTGCCCATCCATAATTGCTGCAAAGTTGACTTATTTAAATTACCACCTGGACTCCAACCAACAGTTTTTATGCCAAGACTATCCAAGTATTTTGTTATTTCAGGTATTACATTTTTATTGGTGATTTTTACTTCATCGCCACCAATGTGCAAATAACCAATGCCATAAGTAGTACAAAATTCTTTTAAAATATTTTTTAAGATAATTATTCCAGAGTCAGTTTGCATGGTCGTGTGCATTGCTTTGATAAATGCCGCACTATGCCCCGGTAAATCTATTTCAGGCAAAAATAAAATATGCCGTACTTTACAATATTCAATTAATTCTTTTATATCAACCTCGCCATAATACATGCCTTTATCCCGCAACATATTTTCGGATTCGGTGAGTTGAGGATAAGATTTTATGGCAATACGCCACGCAATATCTTCGGTGGCATGGAAATGAAAAACATTTAATTTATATTTTCCCATTACATCAATCTGCTGTTTTAATAATGGCAACGATTGATAATTCCTGCCCACGTCAACCATATAACCACGCCATGCAAATTCAGGCCAGTCCTGTATTTCACAGGCATCAATCATTGTATTATCACGCATTAACTGGTAAAAAGTTTGGATACCATTAAATATTCCATGAGCCGAAAAAGCTTTAATTACAACCTTATTTGGCGTTACTTTTATAGAATAAGTTTCGTTATTATTTTGCTGTTGGCCTAGCTCTAATTCAACGGCTGGGAGTTTATTTGTATTACCAGAAACAATAGTGGCATGCAAACCTTTTTCTATTAAATATTGCTGTAATTCTGTGGCTTCTTGTGTTAATGTTTTATCTTTTATTACAATTGTTTCACATTTAAATAATGAGAATATACCCTCCTGCCATTTTATTTGTTGTGGTAACGGAATTAAAGCTGGCATTTTCTGAACATCATACAAATAGGGATAAATTAGATGTTTCCACAATAAATAACCTTCGCCTTTTAAATGTAAACCGTCGTTTGTAAATGCTGACTTTAGTTTCCCATTATTATCGCAAAAAGAATTGTATAAATCAATAAAAGTATATTCTCGTTTATTAGCTTGTAGTTTTAATTGAAAATTAATTTGTTTTATTTGCTCGCCCTTGTTGGTATGTGTATTAAATTTTCCAAAGCCATCATTTACTGGCAAAATACTTTGGATATATAATTTTGTTGAAGGCGTTTCTTGTTTTAAATAGTTGGAAATGAATAAGATATTTTTCACAATGCTATCGGCTGAAACATTTCTTGCCAGATCATTTACGCCGATTAATAAAAAAACTTTGGCAGGTTTTCTAGCTGTTATTTCATCTAATCGATTGATAACACCAGCGGTAAAGTCGCCGCTAATCCCACGGTTTTTAACGCGGTTATCTACAAACAATTCACTCCATTCCGCACCATCTGTAATACTGTTGCCCAAGAAAATGATATCATTTTTTGTAAATGGCAATGTTTTAAAATGAGTAAATCTTTGTTCGTAATAAGTGCTAAATAAACTATCTGGGTAAATAGGCAGTTTAATTTGGGAAAATAAATTATTAACTACCGATGATAGTAGAATTATATAAAATAATTTATACCATTTTTTTATTTGGTGAAGCATTTTATTTTTTTATTGAACAATTAATTTAAAAGTACTGGCAGGCAATGAATCAGCATTAATTAAATTCCCATCCGAATAAGGTTTCCAACCATAATAAATAAATGTAGGTTTTTGTTTTATTGGAATTATAACAGTATTACTTTTCGCAACCGCTTTTACTTCATCTTTCCCATTTACCGAAAAGCCTTTAATTGCATCGCCATTAGCTGCAAATATTCCTTTTTCGGCATATTTAAAGTAAATTGTAATTATGCCATTTTTATAAATAGCTTTCAAAGGCAATGGGCCAGATGGAACAATTTCTGTATGATAATCGTTGTACAAAGCCCATCTCCCCAATCGTTCGCCAACTGTTTTTTTATCTGTTGGGTGAACATTATTTAAAGCACCGATATCGCTACAAACAGCCATGCCACTATGTTTTACTGCCGATAATAATTTACGCTGTTCATCTCTAAATTGAGGCCATAATTGCGATTTATATTTTAAAGTGTCTATGGAAGATAATTGCACCCAATAAAATGGCAAATCCGGTTGATGCCATTGTTTACGATAATCGCTAATTAATAATTTTTGCAATCCCGCATATTCATTTACCCGTTCCATTTCTTGCGAATTACTTTCTCCTTGATATAATAAAACGCCTTTTATCGGCAAATTAATTAATGGCTGTATTCCAGCAGCGTAAGCAAAACCTGGTTTATAAGCATGGTTCGGTCCTAATTCATCTTTAAATAAAGTTTTATTATTACCGATATTTTCGGTTGCACGCAGTTTTACCCAAGTAGGCAGTAAATTATTATTTAACCAATTGCCGCTTGCTTTTTTATTAAACATTTTACTTTGTTTTAAAGCGTCTAAACGGATAAATGTTTCAAGCGGGCAACCGCCAATTGCAAGGTTAATTATGCCAATTGGAACGTTTGTTTCTTTAAAAATCATTGTTGCAAAATAATAGCCCACTGCACTCATGGGTTTAAAATAATTGCTATCACAAACCTGCCAATTACCTGAATAAAAATCATTTGTATTTAATCGCTCCATCATAGAATCAGTAAATGGAACACCGAAAACGTATTTACCAATAAATGTTGAATTATATAACCGAATGGCAGAATTATTGGCTTCTTGAACCGCTTGTTTAAAATGCATTTCATTTTGCACGGGAAATTCCATATTAGATTGTCCGATGCACAACCAAACATCACCCATTAAAATATTGGATAAAACAACAGATTGTTGGTGACTCGCAATCGTAATTAATTGACTATTGCCATTAGCTTTTTGTTTTGGAAAGATGACGCTCCATGTAGAATCAGCTTGAGTTACAGCTGTTTTTGTTAAGCCTAAAAACAACACTTTAATTTCCCAACCTGGTAACGCATGTCCATATATTTTTATTGGTTTATCCCTTTGTAAAACCATATTGCTATTAAACACTTTTGCAAATTGCAATTGTCCAACAACAAATAATGGAATAAATAAAATAAAACTTATTATCCATTTCATATTAAATCAAACTATTTTAATTTGATTTAATATGCTCGTTTAACAATTGCAAACAATACCATTCTTGCCGTGGCAAATGAAAGGGGCCTTTAAATAAATTACCTTTTGCTGTTTGCGCAATCGTTCCATCGCGGTGTAAATAACCAAACCATTCGCCATTTTTTTTATCGTGAAAATGTTGGTACGAATAATCATGCACCATTTTATGCCACTGTGCATATTTTTCATTTCCCGTCATTAAATAAGCCATTAAAGTGGCAATAATTGTTTCGTTGTGGGGCCACCAAAATTTCATATCCTGCCAATATTCTTGCACCGGCTTATTGTAAACATCCAAAAAATATAAAATACCTCCATGTACTTTATCCCAGCCCCGCTCCCACATATAATCCAGCATCTTGCAACCCAATTCAATTAAATGTGGGTCATTGTTTCTATATTTTGCTTCATGTAAAATAAACCAAGCACCTTCAATAGCATGACCAGGATTTAATGTCCTGCCATCAATGTGGTCAATAATATTTCCGTCTGGCGACACTTGTTCCATCACGCATTTAATATCATCTTTTACAAAATAAGTTTCAATTTCATTGATCCATTTTGTAATTAATCCATCACAACGATCATCGCCGATTGTTTCCCGTAATTGCTGCGCTGTGTTCATCATAATCATTGGCACACCAATTCCTTTGAATGGGCGAAGACCTGTAAATTTTGCTGGCAAAGTTTTTTCGCCCGACGCATAAGCGATACAATTACCGAAAACCTCCCTTGATTTTTGCGCTGCTTCTTCGCTGCCACTTGCTTTTGCATAAGCTGCGGCGGCAATTACGTAAAAGGTTTCGGAGAAATAATACCGCCGTTTTCTAATCGGGCTTCCATCTTTTGCTACATGAAAAAACATTTGTCCATCGGTATCAAAGCAATATTTATTTAAAAAATCATAGCCTAGTTTTGCACCATCCAACCATTCCTGTTTTGGTTCAATTGTGTTGTATAATGTTGATAACAACCAAGTTGCACGGCCTTGAATCCACACTGCTTTGTCATCATCAATTAAAGTTCCGTCTTCATCCCGCATTAATAAAAAACCGCCATGTTCCTTATCAAAAGAACGTGGAAACCAAAACGGTACGGTATCTTTTAATAATTGATCGGAATAAAACTGCTGCAATGCAATTAAATCTTGCTTTGAATAAAACATTTTATTAAATTAAAATGACTAAATAAATTATTTAATTATTCGATTGATTGGAATACGAATAAAATATAAATCTTTAATTCCTTCGTAAATTAATCCCAATGTATTGTCATCAATTTTTGTTAAAGCAGAATAACCGTAGCAGCCACGTTCATCAATTAGTAATTGATTGGCTGGCAACCACGTTTTACCGAAATCCAAGCTTGCTTTAACCGTAATACTATCCCTATTTTTAGATGAATTTGGATTGCTAAAAAACAACACTTCTTTATTTATTCCATTAATTTTTACGGTTGCTTTAATTAAACTGCCCATACAAACGGGATCAGGCAATGCGTGAAAAGATTCCGCATGTGGCACCCAAGTTTCACCCATGTCTTTTGTAACGGCTACGCTTCTAAAACTACCGCCATTATCCCGCATATTTAGCATTAAAGTGCCAGGTTCCGTTTCAATCACTTGGCTTTCCGTGGTGTTTGTTTTTGCACCGTTTCCACGCTTCCAATTAGCGCCATGGTCGGTGCTGTAAATAATAGTGGAATGTGGCATCCCAACCGAATCCCAGTATTGCGCCGGAAAAACCAAGGTTCCGTTTTGCATGGCTGTGCCGTTTCCAGGTCCTTGAAAAAATATCCTCCAAGCTGGATTTTTAACCTGTGTTGTAATATTGATCGGTTTCGACCAAGTAAGGCCGTCGTCATCACTATTTACCACCATAAATTGCCCCGTTTCATCTGGCGATAAACCTGGTTTTGAGCCGGCAATTGAATGATTTCCTTTGCTCCACAACGCTGCAACCCATATTTTTTTTGTGATAGGATCGAACAAAATAGACGGGTCTCCGACACCGCTGTTTTCGGCCGGCAAACCCATATCGATAATCACTTTCATCGGTTGCCAAGTTCTGCCACCATCTGTGCTGCGGCTCATGCCAACATCAATATTGGCCGGTAAATCTTTGCTGTTATCGTATCGAATATCATACACTGCAACCAGTGTTTTTTTATTGGTGGTGGTGATACCGGGAATACGGAAAGTATTTACATTGTCATCACCAGCTTTTCTTATAGCTATTCCAATCGGATTAGAAACATTTGTTTTTTCTTCGTTAATTGGATATTTATTCCCACTATTATCAATTAATTGCAAAGCCTGAATTGAAATAATTTTATCCATGCTTGCATTACCATTTAATGTTACGCTTAACCAAAAATATTGCTTTCCAACCCTTAATTCTTTATTGATCGAGACAATAAAATTCCCATGAATTGACTTAACTATTGATAATAAATTTTTAGATGAAAATTTATTTACAGTATCCGTATCATACAATTCTAATTTATCAATCGATTGAATAACATCATCGCTTATTTTAAATGAAATACTTTTTATTACGATTGTTTTTTGTAAATTTATCTCAATTTTTAAAATTGGATTTACCGATACATTTTTAAATACAGGCGCATGTATTGATCTCGAAATAATAGAGATGTCATTTGTTTGTGCAAATGACTTTACTGATAATAAAACAACTCCAATAAACAGACAATAAATAAACCTTTTCATAAATAATTCTTTAAAACCGATCACTAAAACTTAATTAACTTCTAGGAAATCATTGCTTTTGGGTCGAAGAAAATATAGTTGTAAAATCAAGGCAATCAATACGATACCGGCCAACATGCCAAAATCTTTTCCCAAGTTTCCAGCATCGGTTGATTTACCTAAAATATTTGTAATAAAAGCACCTGCAAAAACGCCGGTCATATTCATTAATCCATAAGCAGTTGCACGATATTTCGCATCAACAAACTGACAAAGAATTGGCATATTGTTGGCATCGAACATGCCGTAGCCAAAACCAAAACAAAAAGCCGCACCAACCACGTGATAAATAGAATGCCCAAAACCAATTAACAACAAAGACGGGATGGTAAAAGCTAAGCCAATGGCACCGGTATAAATCCTTCCTTTTAAATTTATTTGCACCCATTTATCCGATAAAATTCCACCGAAAATTACTCCTAAAAAAGATGATACCGCAATGGTGATGGTTGACATCGGGCCAGCTTTGGCCATATCAATATGTAAATTATTGGCAAATAAAGTTGGCAACCAGTTTTTTGTAGCCCAACCTGGGATGCTAGGAATTGCGAAATAAATTAAAATGATCCAAAACGATAAACTGGAAAATAATAAAGCCAATACTTTAATTGGTGATGTTTTATTGGTTAATTGAATAGCATCATCTATTTTATTTTTATTAAATATTTTCTTTTCTTTTAAAAATATTAATAAAACAATTGAATAAGTAATACCGATTAAACCAAAAGCATGAAAAGTGGTCTGCCAAGAAAAAGTAGTCGCAATTGTTGCGCCAAAACCACCTAAAGCTTGTCCCATGTAAAGCCCTGTCATGTGGATGCCGACCGCCAGCGAACGGGTTTTGGAAGAATGAAAATCAGCAATTAACGACAAGCCTGCGGGAATATACAAAGCTTCGCTTACGCCCATAATGCCGCGGAGACAATACAATTGGTTAAATGTAGTGGCAAAACCCATGGCAAACGTAACGCCAGACCATATAAACAGGCTTCCAACAATTAACCATTTTCTGTTAAAACGGTCGGCAACAATGCCAGAAATTGGACTCATGCAACCATAAATCCATAAGAAAATGGCCATTAAATATCCAAAATTGGTGGCAGATTGGAGTGCAGCAATATCAATTTGTATGGAAGGCCGCATGGTTGAAAGCATTTGCCGATCCATATAATTTAATAATGCTACGCCCCACAACAACCCAACCACAATCCAAGGATATTTTTTTGAATATTGCATTTGAAGAAGTTAGAAGTTAGAAGTTAGAAGTTAGAAGTTAGAAGTTAGAAGTTAGAAGTTAGAAGTTAGAAGTTAGAAGTTAGAAGTTAGAAGTTAGAAGTTAGAAGTTAGAAGTTAGAAGTTAGAAGTTAGAAGTTAGAAGTTAGAAGTTAGAAGTTAGAAGTTAGAAGTTAGAAGTTAGAAGATAGAAGATAGAAGCGAGAAGTTAGAAGTTAGAAGCTTGAAGTTAGAAGTTAGAAATTAGAGAAGATAGTGTTTTATTTTTTACTTTTAAATTTTTATTTTTTACTTTTAAATTTTTATTTTTTACTTTTAAATTTTTATTTTTTACTTTTAATTTTTTATTTTTCACTTTTAATTTCCCCCATTAAAATATTTGCCGTTCTAATTCCAGGTTGTATTTCGCCACCGGGAATAAAAATTAAATTATTTTGTTTTGCAGCAAAAGTTGTAACAGGGGAATAAGGTAAATTATTTAATGATTTCCACGTGTCAGTTATGGTATTGTATAAACGCACTGAAGTATTAAATCCAGGATGATGATTTATTATTCGCAGTTTCTTTTCTTTTAATCGTGCTTTTTCGTTTTCATTTAACGTATTTGTAATAGCTGCATTTATTGTTTCTAACTGAGTGAATATTTTTCCATCATCGCCACCTATAACAATTATTTCGTTTGAATTAATTGCAACGGCAGTTGCTGTTGAAAGATGAGCCGGCTTATTGTTTTCTTTTAAAGACGAAAGCGTTTTCCAAGTATTATTAGAAGGTTTATAACAAAACACAGTTCCATGTAATTCGCTAATGCCGGAAGCAGTTTTTGTTCGTCCTCCAATTACATAAACGCAAGTTTCTTTTCCGTTTGATTGTGCCACCACAGCCGCATGCGACAATGCAATTGGAAGTACCGAAAGTGTTTGCCAGCTTGGGTTTGGGGCATTTAAATCCATTGAAAAAAATGAGTTGGAAGCATTTTTTGCTTCTTCGCCACCTGCTATATAAACTGTATTTCCAATTGCAGTTGCTGAGGCGTTTGTAAGAGCAATTGGCAACGAAGGCAATGGTTTAATATCAACTTGTTTTGTTTTAATATCCCACTGTAATAAAAATACATCTTTTTGAATTCCATTGTCATTTTCACCACCAATACAAATAATTCCATTGGGTGTACTTACACTTGAACTATAAGCAATGGGTTGTTTTAATGTATCTGCTAATAAAGTACAAGTGTAAGTTTCACCGTTTTTAATTAATGCATAAATGTTGTTCCAATATTTCTTTTTACCACCATCCCAAGGCATTCCATTTGGAAAATTAGAACCGCCTGCCATTAATAAAATATTATTGTGTATCCCGCCTATTAAACCTGCTAAACCTAATTGCTTTTCGGAAACATTAATATCGGGCAATTGGGCGGCGATGTTCCATTCGATATTTTTTATTGTTTTAAGTTGCGCAAAAACTGGCTTGACGAATAAATTCATTTGCAAAAAGGATAAAATAATTATGATTTTTTTATTGCTCATTCCTTTTTAATTATTCCACAACTTCTTGAATCATCGATTTAAAACTATAAAAACCAACCGCTTCCACATCTTTTGAAAAGGCAACAAATTGTTCCTCATTCATATTTTTTACGGGCAATCTAAATCCACCGCAATTAATTCCTGCTAATTTCATAAATGCTTTTCCGGTGCTAATTCCACCATATTTACCTAACAATCTTATCATATCAATTGATTGTTGTTGCAGATTTCTCGCCGTAATTAAATCTCCATTATTGTATGCATCCAACATATTATGGTACAATGGTGCGGCATAATTAAATGTACTTCCCACTGCACCTTTTGCGCCAATAGCCAACGCTGCCAACATATTTTCGTCACGCCCCCATAACATATCGTATTTACCATTATTAAAATGAAGGCAAGAAAGATAATCCATAAAATCTTCGTGCGTGTATTTTATGCCAGCAAAATTTGGCAGTTTACCATCCAAGGCTTTTAATAAATCGAACATGGCAATATTTACACCTGTTAAAACCGGAACATGATAATAATAAAAAGGCATATTAGGCACTGTATTTCCAATTTCAATACAACATTGTGCTAAAACCTCTGCTGAATTGGTTTTAAAATAAAACGGAGCAGTAAAAGAAATGCCATGAATACCAATTGATTGTGCATGCAATGCTAATTCTTTACATTCCGCAATGCAAGTTCCGCCCAAGTAATGTCATCACTTTAAAATCATCATCATTTTTGGTGCAATTCGCCCAAGCTTCTGCAACAGCCATTTTTTCTTTGCTGGTCATTGATACACCTTCGCCTGTGGAACCGCAAATAAATCCACCGGTAATGCCATTACTTTTTAGGAATTGATAATAATCAGGAATAACGGAAACGTTTAAACTCCCATCGTTATGCATTGGCGTAAATGGTGCGGCTATTAAGCCTGATAAATGTTTTATTTTCATGGAAGAGTATTTAGTTAAATTGTAATAATTTCTTTAAAAAAAATAAAATGGAACGTTTAAATAATTGAAAACCTCAATGCTTATTAATCTTCTTCTTTTTTTTCTTAGCAAAAAAAAGAAGCAAAAAAAGCCAAGGCTCTCGAAAGAAAAGGCTAAAAATTCTAGTTCTTGGCCGGAAGAAAAAGAACTCGCCTTATCATTCGTGTGGGTTTAAATCCCAAAGGGCTCAAACAGCTTTTTCTTCCAAATACAGGCCAACAACTAGAATTTTTATGCACTTTTCTTTCGAAGGCCGATCAACTCCAAACTATTAAATAATTTAATTGTTAAATTTAAAATTCTACTTGCCAAAGGCTCAAAGCTAACAGCTCATCGCTCAAAGCTTTTAATAACCCGGCGTTTGCGTATACAACGGATCGCTGTTTAACATGGAAATAGTAATGGGCAATTCCAATGTTGGGCCTTTGCCGGAAGCAACCGTAGCGGGTGATAAATATTTAGGATCCACATAATTGTACACCCATTTATCGCCTGCTCTTCTTAAAGCCCACCAACGTTTTCCTTCGCCGATAAATTCACGTAACTGCTCCTCCAAAATGGCTTGTATGTTATTATCGACACTACTGTTTACATAAGGCGTATAAGTGCTGCCATACGCACGTTGGCGAATTTGGTTGATTTCAGCAGATGGATCTTGCCCCAATTTTGTCTTTGCTTCGGCCAACAACAACAGCACGTCAGCATATCTGTAAATCGGAAAATCATTATTATATACCTGACTTGTTCCTGCGGCGCTGCCGATCCATTTGGTTAATAAAATCCCTTTGGCTGCATAAGGCGCAGTGTTGCTGTACATTACTTTAAACGTGCTGGAAATCCTTTGGTCGTTGGGGTTGCTGGTCAGTTTTGTCAGCATGGCTTGGTTCATGCCAATCCTGTTAGACCCGTTGACATACGGATAAACATAAGACACCACTTTTGTAACATCGCTCGATTGTTGGAAAGTTAAGGTGGTAGCCTGGATGCTGTTCACGGTAAATTCTGAAAACGTGGTCATTGTTGCTTGCGACAACTCATAATTGATGGCGAAAATAATTTCGGGATTGTTTGATTTTTTGGTCGGATCAAACGTATCGGCATAGGTTGCATTTAAATTAAGCGTTGAACCTTGCAGGTTTTTTACTTCTTGCAAAGCCGCTTGCGCAGTGGTAAAATCGGCCGTACCGCCGTTGCGTAAACTGCCGCTCCACAAATAAACATCGCCTTTTAACACGAGCGTAGCCACGCGGTTCCAGTAAACTCTTTTGCCCGAAGGGAATGCATTGTTGCCGTTAAACAATGTCAACGATTGTTCAATATCAGCTTTTATTTGGGTTAAAACAGAATCGGTAGAGGTTCGTGCCACATAGGTTTCCGCTGCATTGTTAATAGTACCAACCGCTTTTGTAATCAGCGGAACGCTGCCCCAAGTTTTTACCATGGTGTAATAAACGTAGGCACGCAGGCCGTACATTTCGGCCAAATATTGATTTTTTGTGGCGGTTGGTAAATTACCGGCACTAAACAATTGTATCGAATTATTTATTTGATATAGCAGCGTATAAAAGCCACCCCAATTACCGTACGGTGCGTTTAATGCGCTGATGTTGTGGTCGTACATTTGTTGGTACGTTCCGTCTAGCGATTCGGTAAAAAGCCCGTCAGTCCAAATTTCTGACCGCATTTCACCCAGCACAAACAAAGTGCTGTTATAGGTTCTAAACGTAGCATAAACGCCGGTGTATAATGTTTGCAAGGCTGCGGGATCGGATAAATTTGCGTCCGATAAAACGTCTTGCGGAACTGCTTCTTCCAATTGTTTTTTGCAAGATGTAATGCTGGCAACGAGGATTAAACCAAGCATTATTTGCCAAAATGATTTATTTATTTTCATACAATTTTTATTAAAGAATTAATTGAATTTGTTAGATAAAAGATTCGCAATCGATTTAAAAAGCAGCGTTTATTCTATCTTTTTCTTTTTTTTCTTGATAAAAAAAAGAAACAAAAAAAATCCAAGGCTGCGAAAGAAAAGGCTAAAAATTTTAAATCCTTTCTTAATTAAATTTTAATTATAGCCCAACGTTTACACCAATTGTCAACCTTCTGGCCAGCGGGAATTTACCGTTATCTACACCACCAACTTCGGGGAAATTGCCGCTGTATTTGGTGAAATAGGCCAAATTACTTCCTGTTACAAAAAGCCTTGCGCTGCTTATTTTATTATTAAAAGTTTGCTTTAAAATTTTTGATGTCAGGTCGTAGCTTAATGTCAATTCACGCAACATCAAGTAATCACCGTTCTCCCAAAAATTGGCCGCAGGGTTATTGCCCGAAGCATCTGTAGCATAATTCCGGCCTTGATTTGCCCAATAAAACCTTGGCAATGTGCCACTTGTATTGGTAGGCGACCAAGTATTCAATACATCAGTTGTTGAGTTTTGAGAGCCTTGCACTTGCGATAATCCACGCAATTTCTCATTGTTGAGGATCACAAAATTTAATGCGTAATCAAATTGCGCATACAAGCTAAATCCATGGTAATTAACGAAGGTTGAAAAACCGCCCGTTACATCCGGCGTCATCCGGCCCACATAACTAAATTGGCGTGAATCGATCGTGTCATTTTTATACACTTGGTTCCAACGGGCATCGCCCATCATTTTTAATGTTTTATGCGTGTATGGCAAATACGCATTGTACACATTGGCATCTTTTGAAATAGCATCGGAACTAGTGTAAATACCATTGTAACTTAATGCATATACTTCGTCGGTTCCTACGCGGTGGCCTTCTTGCAAACCACCAACTTGCATAATCTGTCCAGGATTTTTAGGATCCCAAACCTGCGAAGTACTTTGGCGGTTATTGGGTAAACCGTTGTAAGGCAGTTTTTCAACAAAGTTTTTGTAGGTATAAAAATTAGTGTTGAAATCGATGCTTAAACCGTTTGGTTTGGTTGGCCGCAACACTTTTACTTTCACATCTAATTCAAAACCCCTGTTTTGTAATTGTCCGTTATTGGTAGAATAAGAAGTAAAACCGGTTGTTGGGTCAATCGGCAAAGCCGCAATTTTGTTGAACACGTTCCTGACAAAATAATCTGCGATAACAGAGACACGGTTGTTGAACAAGCCTAAGTCAACACCAAAATTGGTGGTGGTGGCGGTTTCCCATTTTAAGCTGGTGTTGATGTAAGTTGGATAATAAGAACCGCCCAAACCATTGTACACGCTGGTTGATGGATAAACCTGATCAGCAGCGTAATAATTAGGATTGCCGTTTGATAAAACCAAGGAATTAAGGTTGCCAACTTGGCCCCAACTAATGCGTGGTTTTAAAACATTGATGTATTTACTGATCTTGCTGTCTTTAAAGAAATCTTCGTTCTGCATGTTCCAACCGCCGGAAACGCCGGAGAAGAAACCGTATTGATTAGCTGCCAACCTTGACGTTCCATCGTACCGGAAATTGGCCGTTACAAAATATTTGTTGGAATAACTGTAGTTTACACGACCGATTCCTGAAGCCAACCTGTCCCAGGCACTAAAGCTTGACGATGCACTTTGCGGGTACAAAATGGTGCTGCCATTAACAATGCTAGGACTAACCGAAGTGGACAACCAAGGGAAGAAATCGGTTGGCGCACCTTGCGCAGAGCCGGAAAATGTGTGACGTTTGTAATCATAAAATTCGCCGCCCGCCAACACCGAAACGTTGTGTACTTTATTGAAAGAATGGGTGTATTGCAAAAATGCATTGGTGGTGTAAGAGGCATCATTGTAATTGCTGAACGAAGCCGGACGGGTACTGTTAATGGCACCGCCGTTACCTTGTTGATATGCCTTCATGAAAGCATTTGTATTATTGTACAACAAATAGCCCGATCCGCTGGCCAAAAATTTCAGCGAAGGCAAAATGGAATATTCTAGATTTAACGTACCGGCAATTTGTTGTTGGCTGCTATTGTTTTGGTATAATTGACTCCAATACAACGGATTACCCAATGTGTTATCATTCGGGCCGGGCAAAATGGCGCCAGATGTATCGTTGTTGTAACGCACAGTTGGCGCAACACCAACAAAACGCTGCATCAAACCGCCCGTTCCCGTTCCTGCCGGGTCAACGTAGGGCAAAATTTGGTTGGCCGTGTAAGCGTTAATGCTCATGGTTACTTTTAAGTCTTTCGACACATTTAACCCGCCATTAAAATTTAAACTCAGCCTTTTTAATTGCGACCCGATCACCATTCCATTATCGTTTGCTACGCCCAAACCAAGTGCAAATGCACCTTGGTCGTTGGCACCAGCAAAGTTTAGATAATGTTCCTGCGTTGTATTTTGTTTCAAGATCATGTTCTCGCGGGTGCGCACATCAATATCGTGGTACAAAATAGAATCGGTTTGGCCGGCCACAAAAGGATTGGGATCAGCCAAAACGCCCCAGCCTTTTTGCCCAACATATTGCCTATTGGTATTCGTTAAAATTTGGGTTGAATATAAACCGATGGGTGAAGTCCAGCCGCTATTGGTGGCCCATCCCCACGAACCAGTGTTTTGTCCTTTATCGGTTGTGGCCGCATTTGTGTTGCCATCGGCCACATCAGCTTCCCAACGGCTTTCAATACCGCTTCTGTTCCAATGGATGTATTGCGCTGCATTCAAGTATGGGGTTGAATTGTAGCGGATATAGTTGGTGGTGTTCCGGTAGCTATAATTAACCTGTGTCCTGCCTTTTTTTCCTCTTTTTGTGGTGATGAATAATACGCCGTTGGCTGCCCTTGCGCCATAAATAGCGGTTGAGCCGGCATCTTTTAGCAAATCCATCGTCTCCACATCATCCATATTAATGCCGTACAGCGATGGCAAAATGGTTCCATCAATAATTAAAAGCGGCGAACCTGAGCCGTCAAAACCGGTTCCACCCCTAAAAGAAATGGTGGGCGTAGTACCTGGTTGGCCGGTTGATTGCTGCACCCTTAAACCAGAAACGGTGCCTTGCAAAGCGGTACCGATGTTGGTGCTGGGCGTTGATTTTAGCACGTTGGCATCAACACTGGAAACAGAGCCGGTTAAGGTTCTACGCGATTGCGTGCCGTAACCAACTACCACCACTTCGTTCAATTTCTGGGCATCTTGTTTTAAAGAAATGTTGATGGTGGTTTTTCCACTTACAGGAACTTCTTGCGGGAAATAACCGGTAAAGGTAAAATCCAGCAAATCGTTATCAGATGCGGTAATGGTAAATGTGCCGTCAGAAAGTGTACGGGCAGCTATCAGTTTCCCTTTCACAACTATACTTACGCCTACTAATGGCGTCGCGTTGTCATCAGATAAAACCTTGCCGGTAATTTTTTTGGTCTGCGCAAATGCAGGCAGCACCAGCATTGCGCATACAACCAATGCAACAATTTGAAGAAAAGCAGATTTTGGTTTCATAAAAAGAATTTATTATTATGTATGACATAACAAAAATAAGTAGCTTTGCAATATCTTGTTACTTTTATAAAAAATAATTGTTAAGAAAAATTTTGTTGAAATGATAAGTGATTGAAAATTAAGGTAGTCACTTAAAATAAATTTCTATTTTTGATTAAGTAATACATAAAAATTATGGACGTAGTAGATTTTACAAGGAATTTTAAAACAATTGACACAAGTTCGTTGGTTGATAAGGTAGAAAATAATTTGGTGGAATTGTTGCAGCAACGGAAATTAAAGGTTGGCGACAGCATCCCCAAAGAATTGGAATTGGCCGAAAACCTGGGCGTAAGCCGTACGGTAATTCGTGAAGCCTTGCTGCGCTTACGTTTGATGGGATTGATTGAATCGAAAAAGAAGAAAGGAGCAGTAATTACCAGCCCCGATTTATTTGGCATATTGGGTAAAAGCATGAACCCACATATTTTAGACCAAGAAACACTAAAGGAAATATTTGAAATTCGTTTGGTGTTGGAAATTGGGATGGCTGATTTTATTTTTCAACGTATCACAAAAGAAAATATAGCAGAGCTAAAACAAATAGTGAGCAACGAACCGCCGGTTGCGCAACACCACCTATTTAATATTGAACACGAAATTGCTTTTCACGGTAAATTGTACGAAATAACGGGCAATGAAACATTAAAAAAATTTCAGGCTATGTTATTGCCCGTATTCGATTATGTTCATAAAAGTGGCCTGTTAAAAAAGCAAACCAAATTAAAAACATTCGTTTCCCATAAGGATTTAATAACCATCATCGAAAAAGGCACACCCGAAGAATTTAGGAACGGTATGCGCAGCCATTTAGAAAATCACTTTGCGAGGCTGTTTGAATAAATATGTATGTGCGAATTAAATATCCTTTCACTTATTTAGCACATGAAAATTATGCCGTTGAAAGAAAAATCGGCTTTATGAATTTTTATGGAAACGATAACCCAATATTATTTTAAAAATAGAATGGTCGGTACTTGGGGTGAAACCGAGGCCGTAGCCAAAATTCAATTCCCAATCCGGTGACCAATCCACATCAATTGCAGCAAATAACTGATGTTGCTGGTCGCGGGATGGGTCAATATGGTTTAAAGGCCCAACCGAACCATAATATTCAAAACCTGCTGCCATAATCTTCGCCACGTTGTAAGCTACTTTTACATTGGGCGAAAAAACATAACCGCTGTTTTTGTTCAGTCCGTGAAGAGATTTGTCGAATGTCGGATTAACAGACCAATAAAAACGGCCCATCTGTTTATCAACAATCGGCCTTATTTCTAAGCTCCAATCATCTTCATCGTATTGCCTTTTTTGATAGCCGGCCTCCAGTGAAAGGCTTACACCCACCGGCCAATGCCAACTGTTTGGCACCATTGCACGTGGCCGAATATGACTGCCCACGTAGGCTGTACGCCCGTCGTTACCAATGGTATTAAAAAAATAAAACCCGGTTTCAAACCAGTCATTCCAACCATGGGTTATTTCAATGGTTTCGTGAAAAACATGCTGGGTCGGTAATACACCTTTTAAAATAGAATCCTGTCCGCGAAACGTAAAATTGCTGTGCAGCTCCACCATGGTATTATGTTTAGCCACTGTTTGTGAGCCATATACCTGGATTTCATAATTATCTTGGGCAGCAGTAAATAGCAACGAAAAATTAAGTAGGATTAAAAAAGTTGGATATTTTAGGTTTGGCATGGCCTATTTAATTTAACGTGGCACAATAAGCATGCAACAATAAATAGTAATTCTGGAGAAATTTTGAAGTTTATATAATAATGCTTAATGAATACTAATTGCCAGTTATCCTTTTTTACACGATCAAGCATTATCCGGTAACCCTTAACGATGTTCCGGTTAAAGCAGTAGTATATTGTTTTAGTGAAACAGAAGCAGGCCCTTGAACAACCGTTCCCGATTCAGAAAATTTTGCGCCGTGCGAAGGGCACCAAAAATCCCGGTTTGTTTTAGCAAGACCTGACTGGTTGTCAGAGCACAGGTAATAA
>CAWJTH010000171.1:0-8576 GCA_963845495.1 uncultured Chitinophagaceae bacterium | reverse complement strand
ATTTCCAATTAACGCCATAAGCTAAATCGTCTTGGTGGCCAAACATGATACCCTTTTGCATTAATCTTTTTAAATGATAGTATAAATTAACCGTCTCTTTTGTGGCGTGTTTATCTGCTGGTAAATCGATATTTTTTTGTGCTATTATTATTGTGCTTTTGCAACAAAGCACAATAATAATAGAAATGATTATGGGGTTAATTCTTTTAAATAAACGCATGCTAATTGAGATTCTTATTTAATCTTTAAAAATATATTTAATTAACTCATGTTGCTTGAAACTAATTGGATTTACTAAACACATAGGCACATAGGCTTATGATAAGTATCGGATCGCTTACTGATTAAGTTACAGCTACAGCTACAGGAAACCTAGATTGGAAGCTTCGCTTCCTACTATGCCACTTCTTTATAAGCCATTTTTAAACTATTTCTTCAACGCTATGTTTCTATGTGTTAATATTACAACTAGCAACTTGGACTAATTAAATCAATGCTAGATTCTTAATATTCTTTATTCTTTCTAACTTCTCAACTTCTAATTTATTTTACCAGCACCACATCATCCATGTAATAGGTTTCATTTACATCTCCGCTTTGGCCTTTTAAGAAAAAGCCGATGCTGGTAAGTTGGGTGCCGGTTTTCCAACCTGTTAAACCTAAAGTATTTAAAGGGATTTTAAAATATGTCCAAACAGAGGCGGGTACGACAATTGGATTAACACTATTTTGCCCCCAGCCAACAGCTTGGTCGCTTTCAATATTCAATGTATGGTCAACAGTACCGCCTTTAATCCAAAAAGATAAATAGGTATAAGCTGAATTGTAGACCGGACCTGCTCCAGTTGCAAATCCCTCTACTTGCCAGCCGCCTGCGGGATAAGTAATTACAAAAGATGAAGTACCGGTTTTAAAAGCAGCGGTAGAAATATCAGGCGAAGCCTTTGTCCAAGAATTATCGTACCAACCATTTTGTAGGCTATTTTTTACAAAAATTTGATAGGCGTTATCCACATCAACAAATTCTTGCGTAGTTGTTACGGTGCCACCGCCGTAAGTCAATACCAAATTGGCCCTATTTACGGTACTGGTTGGCATTTTCAACGTAAGCGAAGTTTCAGATTGGCTTGTAATTGTGGCCACATCGGTAACGCCACTTAACCCAACTTTGGTAACACCGGTAAAGCCAACGCCGGTTAAAGTGATGGTTGATCCGGAAAAGAAATCATAATCGGATACGCTGGTAATTGTTGGCGGCGGCGGAATAATGTGGAATTTATATTTTACGGTACCATACAATGTTACGATGGTAAGCGTATCGTTTGCTGCCGTACCAAATGTTGGCGTGTTTGACGGAATGGCAACAATTATGGAATTGTCGGTTATTAACGCCCGGTTGAAATAGGCGGAAACGCCATTGAAAGAAACGCTTACGGCACTTCCTAAATTGGTACCACTAATCAAATAATATTGGCCGAGGTTGCCCGCAGTTGTAAGGGAATCAAAAGCAATTATTTTGGTAGGGCCGCCTTGGGTGGTAACGGTAACTTTACCGGTAGTATCATACGAAGTAATGGTTATGCTATCAACCGTAGTAAGCGTTTTGCTATAGGTATGAACTGATGTAATTGTCGGAGCACCGGTGCCCGCCGTAAAGCCCATGCTGTTGTATTTTCGGCATGAAACTAAACCTAATATTATCAAGACAACCGCTAGCTTGGCCGTTGACTTTATTTGAACGGATTTCATATTTAATTTTTTAATAGTTGAAACTTAAAATTTATAAGGAACTGGCGGGCCTAGCAAAGCAGGGTCTGCTGCAACGTCGGTAGCTGGGATTGGAATAATAAATTGCGCATCTGTAGGCGTAAAATACTGTGTATTACGGGTATAATCGGTATAGTTATTAGCTGCAGTGCCGCTGCCATTTGAATCGCCTTTGTTTTGCTTGCTGATAATATTTTTTGCCACCGGGTGCGTACTCGCATTATAACCATCCAAGCGTTGCAGGTCGTACCAATAATCACCTTCGATGGCAAATTCCAATCTTCTTTCTTTGATTAAATCCCTGAAAGTAAAACTTGTTTTAGCCGACAAACCAGCCCTTTTACGAACCAGGTTTAAATATTTCAATGCAGTTGCGTCTGAGCTTGTTGTTGCCGTATCCAAGCCATGACCTACAGCCGGATTGGCGGCAATCCCCATAATTGCTTCGGCTTCAATTAAATAAACATCCGCATATCGCATAATATAAGTGTTATTACTGGTTGCTTGCGCAGCACTGCTTCCGTTATTGTCGGCGGGTGTGCCTACAACATACTTTTTCATGCCTGCATGCGTACCTTGTTCATTTACGGAAAGCGGACAAGTATAGCCCCCGCTTGCTTTGTGCAACTCGGGATAAAATTCGCCGGGCAACATGATGCAACCGTGGCGGCGAATGGTATCACCAGCAGCTTTAAATGCATCTTGCAAATCCCAAGTTGGGCCAAGTTCGCCGTAACCATCGCCGGTACCGGTTAAAAAATTTCCACCATCGCCAATGGCAATAACCGATTGCAATTGGTTGCCGTAACCATAACCACCGTTGGATGTCCATTGCAAAGCAATCACCGATTCTTTGTTATTGTTTCCCGCCGTTTCAAACATATTTACATAACCGCCGGGCGCATCTAAACCCACCAAACCAAATTCACCGCTGTTGATCACTTTTTCAGCTTCCTTTTTTGCATCGGCATAATCTTGCATATACAAATACACCTTTGCCAATAATGCAGATGCCGATGCACTTGATGCATGACCTGTACTGGCTACATTTGGCGTACAATTGGCTTCTGCAAACTGCAGATCGAGCGTAATAAATTTATACACATCGGTTACCGGATTGGTTGGCACGGTTGAGAAAGTACCCACAAAAGCCGCCGGATCTGTAATGATCGGAACATTACCATACAGCCGTACCAAATAAAAATAAGCTGCAGCCCGCATTAATCGGGCTTCGCCCAACGCATTGTTTACCACGGCCGCTGGAACAGAAGCTGGTGCTGCCGTAGGTAAATTATTCAATAAGGCATTGGCTTGCGCTACCACCGTGTAAAGCGAATTCCAAGCACTAGCAACGGTTTGCGTGGCATTGCCTTCGGTAAAATTGTTAAAAGCATCGAACGATCCGTCGGTTCCTTGGTAACAACGTGCATTGCCGCTTTGCAAATCGCCCATGGCCAAAAATGCTTTTCCGTTAAAGCCAAACCAAGGTGCGGCGTACAAAATATTTGTGCTTGATTGTACCTGGTCGGCGGTTTGGTAATACGTGCCAACCGTTGCAGAATTGTCTGGCGGGCGGTTAAAAAAATCTTTTTTGCATCCTGTCGTCGACATTGCTAAAACTGAAGCAGCACCGATTAGTTTTATATATTTTTTCATGATTTCTAGGTATTAATTTTTTAAAATTCAGCGTTCAATCCAAAAGTGATGACACGGGGCGTTGGATATCTGCCATAATCTATATTTTGTAAAGTCGGATTTTGGTTTAATGAACCTACTTCGGGATCTAAGCCACTGTAGTTGGTGATTACAAATAGGTTTTGTCCGCTGACATATACTTTTAAATGGCTCATTTTTATATGCTTTGCTATCGAAGCAGGCAGGTTATAACCAAGCCGAACGTTTTGTAGCCTTAAAAAAGAAGCGCTTTCTAAAAACCGGTCGCTCATCACCAAGTTATTATTACCAAAACCTGATCTTGGCGGTGGGATGCTTGAAGATGAATTAGTTGGCGTCCAAAAGTTTGCCGTTTCAGCTAATTGGTTTTGATACAATCCATATTCGCCTTGTATCTGGAATTTAACGGCATTTAAAATTTTGCCGCCTTGCGATCCGTTTAAAAAGATGGAAAGGTCAAAATCTTGATAATTGAACGTATTGGAAATACTGTAGGTAAAATCAGGATTTGGGCTGCCCAAAGCGTATTGCGTATTGGCCGAATTGCCGTTGTTGTTTTCGCCATAATATTCAATATCGCCTAAATAAATGGCATTGCTCAAACTTCTATCGCTACTAATTACCGCACGTGCACCAGTTACATTTTGACCATGCACAGCCAAGTTTTGCAGTTGTGCGGTAGTGGTAATAATATCTTTTACTTTATACCCATAAAACTGGCCGATAGATCCACCGACTTGCGTGTAAGTAGCCGGAATTTGCGGACCAAAACCGGTAGAAACATTGCCAATAATTGCAGGGAAACCGTTTAGCGAAATCACCTTGTTATTGTAATGCGAGAAGATGACGGTGGTTGTCCATTTAAATTTACCAGAAACAATATTTCTACTAGTAATACTCAATTCGATGCCCTTGTTTTCAATTTTACCGGCATTTACATAAGGCGGTTGAACGATGGCTGCGGTTGAATATTCGGCTTGGCCGCCAGAAAGAAAGGCAGGCAAAGGTTGTTGGAACAAAAAGTTTTTGGAAGTTTTATCGTACACATCCACGCTGGCGTCTATGCGGTTGTGAAGCAGGCTAAAATCAACGCCTATATTGGTTTGTATGGCGGTTTCCCAAGTAAGGCTAGGGTTGGAAAAATTATTGACCCGAAAACCAGTACCCAAGCCGGTAACCACGGGGCTAATGGCTGATCCATAACTATATTGTGGAATATTTGAATTGCCGGTGGTGCCGTAACCAGCCCTAAACTTGAGGTTGCTTACCACTTTGTCTATCTTTCTCATAAAAGATTCTTCCGACATTTTCCATGAAATAGCCACGCCGGGAAAATATCCAATTTGATAGCCCGGCGCAAAGTTGGAAGATTGGTCTCTACGATCAGAAGCGGTGATGCTATACTTATTATCAAACGTATAAATGACACGAGCCAGATAAGATTCCATCGACGTACTGCCCTTCGGTTCGCCCAGCGTATTATTGGCTTGCGTACCCAAGTTTAATGTTTGGATGGTATTGCCAGCCGTAAAACCCTTGGTGCCGGCTTGAATTCCATCGTAGGTAGATTCCCAAGTTTCGCGGCCTATCAATGCGGTAATATTATGTTTGCCGAAAGTATGGTTGTAATTCAGGTTTTCTACCCAGTTCCAATAATTGTCGAAGGCATTGTAAGTATTTAATGAGGCTTGGGTATTAACAAACGCAGCGGTTGAACCGGTGGCACCATAAGAATACGTTGGCAAAAACGATTTTGCATTACTCCAGTCAAAATTCCCATCGATTTCAGAATGTAAGGTCAGGTCTTTTGTAAACAAGATATCGCCATACAAACTTCCTTGAACATTGCTCCTGTTTAAAGTATTGGTGATGCTTAATGCTTGTTGTACCGGGTTGCGGCCACCTTGTATGGTTCCGTTTACTACTGCTGGGCCGGCATAAGAACCATCAGCATTATAAACGGCGGCATCTGGTGCCTGTAACAACGCGTTGTAAATAATGCCGTAAGAATTTCCTAAACCGATATTTGCATTGCTTTGATTGGCAGAAATACTGGCACCAACCCTAAACCAATCTTTTACTTTAGAATTGACAACGGCATGAAAAGTATAACGGTTGAAGCTGGATCCCAAAACAGTACCTTTTTGGTCGAAATAACCGCCCGAAACATAATAATCGGTACCGTTATTGGCACCTGAAATAGAAACTGTATGGCTTTGTTCAGGGGCATTTTTAAAGATGGCATCTTGCCAGTTTGTACCAGGGCCTAATTTGCTGGGATCAGCAAATTCGATGCGGCGTGTTTGCCCAAAATCGTCTGCCAAAGTATTTTCATAGGCTGCGTATTGGGACAGGTTCATCATGTTTAAAAACTTTCCCTGTGTTTGCTGGCCATAATAAAAATCGTAATTAATTTTTCCGGTGCCGATTTTGCCTTTTTTTGTGGTGATAATAATGACACCGTTTGCTCCGCGGCTACCATAAATAGCTGTTGCCGATGCATCTTTTAGCACGTCGATCGATTCGATATCGTTCGGGTTCAACTGTGCCAACGGGCTGGCACTGGTTTCCTGCTGGCTGGGGCTGGCCAAGCTGGTTAATTGATGCCCATTATTTGCGCCGCCGTCAATTGCCACACCATCAATAACATACAGCGGTTCGCTACCGCCGAAAGAAGTGATACCACGGATATGCACAGATGTTGCGCTGCCCGGTGCACCCGAGTTTTGGGTGATAGTTACACCTGCGGCTTTGCCTTGCAGCATCTGGTCGATACTGGGCTGCGGAATATCTGCCAATTGTGCCGCCGAAACGGATGAAATGGCTCCATTTACATCACCTCTTTTTTGCGTGCCGTAGCCGATAACCACCACATCGCTGCCTGCAGCGGCTACTGTTAAAAGAGAAATGCTAAGATTGTCAGATTTTCCAATTTGTACTTCCTTTGGCTGCATGCCAATAAAAGTAATGACCAAGGTTTTGGCTGAAGCCGGGGCAGTTATGGAAAACTTGCCGTTCAGGTCTGTTTTTACGGCAATTTTGGTTCCTTTTACCGTTATGGTCGCACCTGGCAGTGTCATATTGTTTTCATCTGAGATGGTGCCGGTCAATGTTCGGTTTTGTGCAAAGGAGAAAAAATGGGCAGAAAGGCATAATACAATGGCCCAAAACCGCCAGAAGGTTTGTTTTTTCATATAGCTGTATCGTTTCTACAAACATATCATCAGAAGCAAACCCATTACTAATACTATTTTATCATTTACTTGTATTTTTTTCAACCAGTTGTACTTTTTAAACATTAAATGTTACAATTTTATCATGTAATTGTATAATAAACACTTATTAAATAAGCTTTTTAAGCATTTAATAACCTATTGTATTATTTTAATCTATTTGCTGTTACAATAAGACTAAATGCAACCAATATGCAGCAGGAATTATTAAAAGAGATAACGCCGCTTACGCAAAACGATTGCTATACCTTGTTTTCAAGGGTAAAGCAATGCTTTGATTTTCCGCTTCATTACCACGATGAATTAGAGCTGAACTTTATAAAAAATGCAAAGGGTGCCAAACGGGTAATCGGCGACCATTTAGAAGAAATCGACGAGTTGGAATTGGTGCTGGTTGGCAGCAATTTACAACACGCCTGGTTTACGCATAAATGCAAAAGCAAAGAGATTTATGAAGTAACCATCCAGTTCCACAAAGATTTGTTTGATGAAAAATTTCTGCGGCGCAACCAATTAAGTTTTATCCGCACCATGCTCGAAAAATCGGCTAGGGGCATTTTGTTCTCGAAAGAAACCACGCAATTGTTAGCACCCCGGATAATGGAACTGAACAAAAAGCAAGGGTTTGATTCAATGCTGGAACTGATGTCTATTCTGCACGATCTGTCTACTTCCAGAAATATGCGGATGTTGTCTGACGCTAGTTTTAATAATATCGAAACGAACAATTACAACAGCCGGCGCATCGAAAAAACGATGGAACATATCAACAAAAATTTCGACAAACAAGTAACATTAAAGGAAGTAGCCAAGCTTGTAAACATGACCGAAGTATCTTTCAGTAGGTTTTTTAAACAGCGTACCGGCAATACTTTTATAGATAGTATTACCGATGTGAGGCTGGGCCATGCGTCGAGGGTTTTGATAGACACAACCCAATCAATTGCCGAAGTGGCCTACCATTGCGGCTTCAATAATATTTCCAATTTCAACCGTATTTTTAAAAAGAAAAAGGGCTGTACACCAAAAGAGTTCAGGGAAAATTTTACGGCATATGGAACAAGGATTTTTGTTTGATGCAGGGTTCCCAACAAGGATTCCAAGCAATTAATTTACAGGTTTGATCAGCGCTAATTCAAATATTTTACAAACGTAAATTGATTTTAAATACCGTAAACATCTGTTTAACAAACGATTACGACATCCATATCCAATAAGGCTCCAAGTTTTTTTAGTTTTTTGTTTATGTGCCCCACGCCTACGGCACAATGGTGCGCTGGGCCATGACTATTCCAATCATTTACAAATTTTCTTGCGCCAATAGAAAATTTATAGCGACTGTTGGTATTGCCAATCTGCAAAATAGGACCCGCAACAGATTCTCCTTCAGCCACCAACAGCATCAGTTTGCCATTGGTTTTTTCAACAACAGAAAGCAAGGTAACCGGACCGTTCCTCACGCTCATTTCAACCGACAAACCTTTACCAACCTTACCGTGATAAACGCCCAGCGGCCTAACTTTTGTTTTGCCTTCTGCAATGGCTATATGGCCGGGACCATCATGCCCCATCAGTACCACGTCATCCTTAAAGTCCATTGCGTAATATTCGGTGAACGAACCGCCTGCACCAAAACTGTCCATTATTTTCATGGCTTGGGCGTTCTTAATTTCATACTCCCCCGCAACCGGAACACCGTTTGCGGTTAAAAGCGAATTACCCAAAATGATCGAAGCGATAGCATTTTCATTTTCAGCGCTGCCGGTGCCCTTGTAATAATAGGCCATCGAACCCAGTTTATATTGCGCCACCAATTTGTCCAACGCCAAGGAAGTGATAGCAGCATTCCTTAATTCTTCAGCAGGGCAATCGGCTTGCACATCAAAAGTTTGATGGAACAAT
>CAWJTH010000170.1:0-23360 GCA_963845495.1 uncultured Chitinophagaceae bacterium | reverse complement strand
CAAACTAACGGAAATTTTTGCAAAGAACGTATTGCTATCAAATCATTTGCCTTTGGTAAAACGGTTTTTCCAATCGCCTTTTTTTACTGAAGAGATGATGCGTATTCCATTGGTTAACAAGGCATACGCATTAAACGCTGAAAAAAGATTGCTTACAAAACCTGAGCTTGGCATTGTTTGCTTCTTTATTTTTTACAACAAAGATATTTTTGGAGCTTTTGTTAAATCGATGCCCGAGTGGTTTGGCCCATTGCTGGAAAAATTGTTGTGGCAAAAGGAAATACACCGGAACGAAGTAGAAAAAATATTTGGGCAAGAACCAATTAAAGTCCATAAAGATGGGAACGGCTATGATTATTTACCCGAATTAAGATTTTTTGCGATAAAGGAATTAGGCGGTTATTTTCATTTTGGTGGCCGACCTTGGAAGCAAACCTATGCCGCAAAACCTGTTGCTTTCCATTTACCATTGTTATATAAAAATACAATTGCAGATTTTTATCCAAAGCCGAAGGGTTATGAATTAATACCAATTGGAACTTTGGGCGAAACAAAGGGCTATGACTTTTTTACCGCCGAAACTGCCATTTTGCAAGAATTTCCGACTTTGGTTGCTTATTATTTGCAAGGCAATATTAAATATTCAGAAAAGGGGCGGCCCAGCATTACAGGCCTAAAAAAAATACAACGTACACTTGCCTTAAAAGAATTTTATAATGATGGCGACCCTGCACTTCATCCCGTTCGTACCATGTTGATTTTGGGGATGTTATATGAACTTAAGCCAAAAGATTTAAACGATAGTCCACCAATTATCATAAAAAAAATATTTACCGATCATTTTACAAAGCATAAATATCCCAGTGCTATTGCCAATTTTATTATCAACCAAATAAAAGGTATTGGTTATTTAAGCGATATAGATTATTCAAACGAAGCTGCCCCTATTTGCTGGAACTTGATGAAAGAATTGCCAACGAGCGGCTGGGTTACTTGGCAAAATATTGAAACCTATTTACAAACGCATTTTTGGGAGCCACAACCTATTTATGGCTACGCTTTGCACAAACTTTATTTTGAAGACAATGCCAATGAAAAAGAAAGATTACCCATTAGCAATAGTAATCGCACAGAGATGCTGCAATGGGCTTTTGTAAAAGGTTGTATTTTTTTGTTTGCGGCATACGGCTTACTGGAAATTGCCTTCACAAAACCCGATACCCAAGAATTGGGCAAAACTTGGTTTAGCGAATACGATGGTTTACAAGCAGTTAGGTTTACAAAATTGGGATTATACGTATTAAACAAAACTATCACTTACGAACAGCCTATAATTGAAAATGCAGGGGAATTGATTTTTGATGAAGAACATTTAATTATAAAAGCGGAAGGAAATTTGAACTTAATGCCTGTTTTTCTAAGTAATTATTTAGAAAAAATATCTGTCAACCGATTTGCTTTTCGCCCAATTTTATTTTTAAAGGATTGTAAAAACGTACAACAAATTGAACATAAAGTTACTTTGTTTCGCAAATCGTTGAATGTAAAATTACCGGCGTTTTGGGAAGCACAGCTACAACAAATACTTACAAATGCAACTGCAGTAGCCGAGCAAAAAGATTTTTTTGTATTCAAAATAAATGATGCTGATAAAAATCTGCTCCGCATCATTACGCAAGACAATCAATTAAAATCAATGACCATAAAAGCAGAAAAATTTTATGTTTTGATTGATAAAAAAAACAGAACGGCTTTTAAAAACAGATTGATGGAATTGGGATATTTTATAGAAGTGTGAATTACATTTTTTTTATTTTCGGCATTCATATAATCATCATTCTGCATTTAAAATAAGGTGAAATGATGAATTTTTATTTGAAAATCATACATTCTACATCATATACCATACATCTTTCCATGTTTGTATCTTCGCCGCAACATGGAAAAAAAGACTAGCTATCCAAAGGAAAATATCAACATTCTTTTGTTGGAAAACATCAGTGAAACGGCCGTTCAAAGCATAAAGGCGGCTGGATATACAAGCGTTAAAAAATTTACCGGTGCCCTTAGCGAGGAAGACCTAATTAAGGAAATTAAAAATGTGCACATGTTGGGCATCCGCAGCAAAAGCTTGATTACCAAAGCTGTATTAGATGCTGCACCGAAGTTGCAGGCTATTGGTTGCTTTTGCATAGGCGTAAACCAAGTTGATTTAAAAAGCGCCACAAAAAAAGGCGTAGTGGTTTTTAATGCGCCTTATAGCAATACCCGCAGCGTGGCCGAATTGGTGATTGGGCTTTCTATTGTATTGATTAGAAGGATAATAGACAAAAATAAAGCTGCCCACGAAGGCAAATGGATGAAGGATGCCAAAGGTAGTTTTGAGTTACGTGGTAAAACGCTGGGCATAATCGGCTACGGAAATATTGGCAAACAAGTAAGTATTTTGGCCGAAGGCTTGGGTTTAAAAGTGATATTTTTTGATACCATGACCAAGCTTACAATTGGTAACGCAGTTGCCTGCCAAACCTTGGAAGAACTGGCCGAAAAGTCTGACATTATCACTTTACATGTTCCTGAAACGAACGAGACCAAAAACATGATCAATGCCGAAGTAATCAGTCAAATGAAGCAAGGTGCTATTTTAATTAACTACGCCCGTGGCGAAGTGGTTGATTTGGATGCGCTGGCAGCTGCATTAAAAAGCGGACATTTAAGCGGCGCGGCAATTGATGTTTTTCCGGTGGAACCTGAAAAAAATGGTGATCCGTTTTCAACGCCTTTACAGGGATTGAGCAATGTGATTTTAACTCCGCATATTGGCGGCAGCACGCAGGAAGCACAAGAAAATATTGGCGTGGATGTAAGCAGCAAGCTAATAAGCTACATGGAAAAGGGTATTACTTGGGGTAGCCATTCTGTACCACCCATTAACTTACCATTGTTAGAAGGTGCGCATCGTATTTTGCATATCCACAACAATGTGCCTGGCGTTTTGAGCGAAATAAATACGGCTTTAAGTAAAGCCCACATTAATATTTTAGGCCAATATTTAACCACCAACGCTACAATTGGCTATGTGGTGTTGGATGTTGATAAAAAGTTATCTGCCGATGCTTTGGCCTTGTTGAAGCAAGTAAAGGAAACGATAAAGGTGAGAATATTGTATTAACAGCGTGAATCGTGAATTGTCAGTCGTGAGTGGTTCACTTATGACTGGCAGCTTATTTATACACTGATATTAAAAATTCCAACTTTATACATTTCTTAAATTCAATATATTTGGATTATGAAAACGCTGACACTAAATATTCCAGACGATTTAGATGTTGATAATCGTGACCTTGCCATGCTTGTGTCTACCCGATTATACGAGCAAGGAAAACTTTCACTTGGACAAGCAGCGGAAATTGCTGGTTTAACAAAAAGGACATTTACAGAATTATTGGGCAGTTATAATATTTCCATATTCAATTTTCCTGCATCAGATTTAGCAAGAGATGTAGCCAATGCATAAATAGTAGAAAGACTAAATATAAGTTTTACAGGAACGATTGGCGTAATAATAAAAGCCAAGTTAGTAGGAATAATTCCATTAATAAAACCGCTTATTGAAAAAATAAAACAAACTGACTTTCGTTTATCTAGAGATATTGAATTGCAAGCATTGAAAGCGGCGAATGAGCTTTAAGCTTTAAAACCCTTCTGTTAGGCAAGGCTTCTCGCCTTGCACTTTAAATCGGCAAAGCCGATAGAATAACAAGTACGAGGCAAAGACGCCTCGTACAGAAAATACGCTATTCAATTATTGCAAATACGGCACTAAAAACCTTTCGTATAATGCTTCATATTGAGGTACAATATTATTTATATCGAATGTAAGTGCATGATTATAAGCATTTTGCTTAAAGGTATTCAACGTTTCATCATCTTTTAAAATGTCGATAGCAAAATTAGCCATGCTTTTTACATCACCGATATTGGCCATATAACCGGTTACGCCGTGGATATTTACTTCGGGCAAACCACCTGCGTTTGTGCTTACAACCGGCACATGGGCGGCCATGGCTTCAAGGGCGCTAAGGCCAAAACTTTCGTATTCTGAGGTTAGCAAAAACAAATCGCTGATAGCCAAAATTTCTTCCATCTGCTCTTGTTTGCCCACAAAACGGATTTGGTCGCAAAGACCAAGTTCGCGGCACATTTCTTCGGCCGGGTTACGTTCCGGGCCGTCGCCCACCATCAATAATTTTGACGGAATGGTGCGGTTTATTTCTGCAAAAACTTTGATTACGTCGTCTACCCTTTTCACTTTTCTAAAATTACTGGCATGTGTCAACACCCGTTCGCCGTTTGGAGCCAACGTTTTTTTGAAGGCATCAATCGGCTTTTTAGAGAAACGGCTTACATCCACAAAGTTGTAAATAACGTCTATTTCCTTTCTGATGTTAAAAAACCGATAGGTTTCTTCCCGCAAATTATTAGATACGGCTGTAATGCCATCGCTTTGGTTGATACTGAAAGTAACAACTGGTTCATACGTTTTATCCTTGCCCACCAACGTAATGTCGGTACCATGCAAAGTGGTAATTACCGGAATATAGCGGCCGACATTATTTAGCAAAATTTGTTTTGCCAAATAAGCGGCAGAGGCATGCGGAATAGCATAATGAACATGCAATAAATCGAGGTTTTGATTGATGGCCACATCTACCATGGTGCTAGCCAAAGCTACTTCGTAAGGCGGATAATCGAACAATGGATAAGTTGGCACCCGCACTTCGTGGTAGTAAATATTGGCGCTAAAAGCACTAAGTCTAACTGGTTGCTGATAAGTAATGAAATGAACTTCATGGCCTTTATTGGCTAAAGCTTTTCCAAGTTCGGTAGCCAAAACGCCGCTTCCACCAAATGTAGGATAACAAACAATTCCTATTCTCATAAAATCAATAATGTAAAACGAAGTAACGATAATTTGGGAAGAAAGTTCAAAGATTGGATGGCGGTTGATTGATGGCGGATGGCCGATTTATTATTTAACTTGTTTTAAGGAATGTCGATGGATAAAATTTCCTTTTAAAGGAACGATATTTTATCATTTGAAGTATTATTTATTGCGTGAATACCGAATCGCTATTTTTGGACAAATTAATAATAACAAATTAATAATAAGGGAATGAGAAAGTTTGCTGTAATCACAACGCTTATCATAGTATTGGCATTGGCAATTTTTATTTGGGTGCGATATTATTATCCATTTGGCGATGATAGCGTGAAAGACGGCTATTTAAATAAGATTGAACACAAGGGGTATATTTTTAAAACTTGGGAAGGCACTTTGATACAAACCGGATTAAAGAGCAATTCGCCCGGTATGATGCAAAGTCCAACTTTTGAATTTAGCGTTGCCAATGAAGAAGTTGCCAAAAAGCTACAACTCAACAGTGGTAAGTATTTCGTGTTGCATTATAAGGAATATTTTGGGGCAATTGCTTGGCGGGGCCATTCAAAATATATTGTGGATAGTATTATTTCAATGCGGGATGACACGGGTGGAAATGGAATTACGAGATAATTTTTAATGGATAATGGATAATTTCAAATGGATAATAAAATCGCCATCGCTAACTTAGATAGGATGGATTATATTTAAACTCTTCACAAAGAGCTTCCACATTGCGATACACTGAAAGAATTTTCAACTGCGAGAGAAGTTGCAAATCAAATAATGCGTCTTACTCACAACTGACGATTAACGGCCCATATTCATTACAAAACCGATTTTGGACAATCGTTTCGATAATCATTACTAATAGGCCGATATGATATACCTATTGTAATGCCATAAAAAAAATCCTTGCTGTTTGGCCGGTTAGTGGCATAATTGAATCCATCTAAATAATGTTCAAAATTGTATCTAAAATTTAGTTCCGTAAACAAGGCAATTTGGGGATTTACCGCATACCTTACACCCATGCCCATAGGAAAAACGGTAATTATAGTAGGCACTGTTGATGGGACGGTATCAAGCGCTAAATTGGTTACATAAGGCGTATTTGCTAAATAAGCAATATCAATTCCGCTCCAACTTCTTTTTACATTTACATAAGAAAAACCAATACCACCAAATAAATAGGGCGTAAACCGGTGTGAATGTTCATGCGTAAAAAGATTATAGTGTTCTTTTACCAAATTCAGCACGATAATGGTCGATAATTCTGCCATAGTTGTTAGGTATTTAAAATTCCGCAGTTGTAAAAAAGTATATCTCGGGTCGTTCACCTTTGAATCGTCGGAACCAATTTGCCCAATAGTTAAACTGGCACGAATTGAAAATGGATTAAACAATGGCCCTTGTGCAAAAACGCCAACCGAAGGATGCATTTGTTTATATGCGCCTAAGTTTTCGGGTGTAAGCGATGTTCTTGAAACCAATCCGCCAACCTGCGCCCCAATTTCATACTTTGAAAGATTGTAAGTGAACTGCGCATTCGATATTTTTGCCGCTGCCAGCAATATCAAAATCAATCCACGCAGTTTTTTATCAAGCAAATAATCCATAACTTTTATATCCCGGCAAACCGAATAATTACAAAAAATGTTTTAGCACAACTATTATATTGAATGTTGATAACGAAAATAATTCGGTTTTATTGGGGGGCGAATCTATAAAAAAATAAAAGCATTAACAGTATAAATAATATCTAATTCTTTATAAACCATCAAACAAGCGTTAAATCCTATTTTAGACTAACCTTATTTAGGTCTGTGTATTCTTTTAAATTCAGCACAAAAATTTGTCAATCGTTAACCAACATACAATATTAATTAAAAAATACGCCCAGCAATTGGGGTTTGATGCTTGCGGAATTGCCAAGGCTGTACGGTTAGATGAAGATGCAAAAAAACTGGAATCTTGGCTGGCGCAAGGTTTCAATGGCTCGATGCAATATATGGCAAACCATTTTGATATGCGGGTTGACCCCACAAGATTGGTACCCGGCGCTAAATCTGTTATTACAGTTTTGTTGAATTATTTTCCAGAAGAACAACAAAAAAAAGAAGATGTTAAAATTTCTAAATATGCTTATGGGAAAGACTATCATGAAGTGATCAGGGCAAAACTGAATGAATTTATTTTTTTGATAAGAGAAAATATCGGCGAAGTAAACGGTCGCGGTTTTGTTGATAGCGCCCCGGTTTTAGAAAGGGCATGGGCCGTAAAAAGCGGGTTGGGCTGGGTAGGAAAAAACGGTAATATGATTACTAAATCAAATGGATCGTTTTTTTTTATTGCTACACTTATTACTGATTTGGAACTAGAATATGACGATCCTTTTGCAAAAGATTATTGCGGCACCTGCACCCGCTGCATTGATGCCTGCCCTACGGAGGCCATTCTTCCAAATAAACAAATAAACGGCAGCAAATGCATTTCATATTTTACTATTGAATTGAAAGATTTGCTGATACCGAGTAATATGAAAGGCCAATTTGACAATTGGATGTTTGGATGTGATACTTGTCAAGATGTTTGCCCTTGGAACCGCTTTTCTTCTCCCACAAAAGAAAAATCGTTCGCTCCATTAAAGGAAATCCTCAACTTTTCTTTGTCTGATTGGCAAGATTTAAGCGAACAAAACTTTAAAATAATCTTTAAAAATTCGCCAATAAAACGGAGCAAACATGCTGGAATAAAGCGAAATTTAAAATTTTTAAACGATTAATAGAAGAAAAAATTTTCAGTATTATACTAGTAACCCCAAGATGAATAATTGGGCTTAGCATTTCTGCTACCATGCCTATTCATATTTTCTTATAATTATTGTTGGCTTAATGACAAATAATTTCTATTCATTAGAACAAAATCTATAACGTTCTAAAATAATTGATTTTGCTTGAATGTCACTAGCAAATTTCTTTAAGAAACAACTGTGAAATTTACGCTTCTTAGATTTCACTATCCCAGCTTTTTTTAAATATTTTACGGTATACAATTTCAGCTATTTTTCGCACAATAGGGGAACATTATTGTTTATAACTAAAAGTATTTCAATCTTTTTAATACAATTATTCTTCATTGTAAAAAAAATATTACAAAAATTAATTTACCAATCAATATAAATCTTTTATTTGCTGTTGAAAAAAATCTACGTTGTAGAATATAAACTACTACATTGCAGAAAAATAACTCATTTACCACCTAAATAACCTTTGTAAACCCTTCTATCCTATTCTTCAAGCATGAAAATTTTATCAACCCTCCTTATTGCTTTTTCTTTGCCCATCAGTCTTTTTGCAACTGTTAATTTAACAGCCACAGTTACCAATAACATTTGTTATAATGGAACCGCCGGCTCCATTAAAGGGCTTGCCTCTGGCGGTAGCTCTGGCCAATATGAGTATCAGCTAGCTGGTAATGCGGGTGGTTGGGTGTCGTCCAGCACCTTTAGTTCCCTAGCAGCGGGTACTTACCCACTAACTGCTAGGGATAAAAACAACACCACCGATTTGGTCACCATATTTGTTACTGTTAGCCAACCAACCGACATAACGGTTTCGTCTTCTGTAACCAATACCACATGCGCCACATCTTCCGATGGAGGCATAATACTAACGGTAAGCGGTGGAACTTCTCCATACAGTTATGCTTGGACAAAAAACGGCACTTCAATAAGTGGTGCCACAGGCTCCTCCATTACAGGGTTACAGCCCGGCGTTTATAATGCTGTAATTACAGATGTCAATGGTTGCCAACAGCAATTGACAAACGCATCGAGCACCGCAATTGTACCATTGACACTTACCGGCTTCAACCAAGATGTTATCGCAAACGGCACAAATACTTCAACTGCTACCAATACCACCGTTACAAGCCCAATGGATACCTCAAGTTCAGGCTTTCCGGGGCACAATTTGTATGCTTATGGTTTTAAGCCAAGCAGCTCGTCAACAGCTCTTACAGCCAATGCGCTACCAGCTAATGGTATTATAAAAAGTGCGTTTGACAATACCCATCAGTTTGTACTGGCAGATTACAGCGCTTCTAACGGACTTTATCTAAATAGCTCAAGTGCCTCAAAACAAGCAGGTACATTAACGCTTGCCAGTTCATCCATTGTCCCTTATCAAAATTTATATATACTGGCATCTGGCGCCTTTGGGGCAGCACCCGTAAATTATTCCGTTAATTATTCCGATGGAACCACTTCCTCTGGAAGCATTTCAATAACCGATTGGTATTCTGGCAATGCAAGTGTTGCAAATGCTGCGTTTGGGCCAGTTGCTAACGTCTCTTACATTAAAAACGGTTCAAACAATGCAGGAACACTTGGCACCTTAGGGACTAACTTTTATTTGTACGACCTTCCCATAAGTCTGGCAGCAAACACAAAAAATGTTGTCTCAATTACCTTTACCAATACTAACAACAATTCAAAGTCTATCCAGGCCGACATTTTTGCCATTACAGGAGCTACTTCTTCAATTGGTGTGGCAGTATTGGCGGGTAGTGCAACTACGCCTTCGGTTTCAATCGTTCCCAATCCTTCCAATCTTAGTTATTGTAGTGGCGAAAGTTTCACATTTACAGCAGCGCCTACCGATGCAGGTAGTACGCAAAGCTATGTTTGGAAAATTGGTAGCACAACCCAAAGCAGCACAAACTCCAGTATGACTGCCACTATTACGGGCTCTGGTTCACAAACCGTTAGTGTTACCATGACGGTTACCGATGCTACTGCCACTTGCCTTACTACCCAAACCGCTACCCAAACTATTAACCTAACCTCTGCTAGCATAACGCCTAGCGTAAGCGTAAGCGGCCCATCTTCTATTTGCCAAGGCTCTAGCACCACCTATATAGCCACGCCTGTTAACGGAGGAGCGACCCCAACTTATGCTTGGTATGTAAATGGCAGTCTTGTTACTGGCAATACAAATCCTACTTTTACCAATGCGCTTAGCAATACAGGAACAAATTCGATTTATGCCAAGCTAACGAGTTCGGTTTCATGCGCTGCATCCAATCCTGCCACAAGTACTACTGTTGCAACAACTGTTAATGCCACTGTTACGCCAAGTGCTACTATTAATGCTAAATCTACCAAATCAGGCACCAATACCAACGTCACTTTTTCTATTGCCTCATCGGCTAATTTGGGTAGCTCACCTTCTTATCAATGGTATTTAAATGGAAACCCTATTGCTAACGGAACATCAAGTACGTGCACTGTAACTAACCCATTACCTACAGATTCTTATTCCGTGGCAGTAGTTTCTTCGGCTACTTGCCCAACTAACGCACAAATTATGAGCAACTATGTAAGTGTAAATATTTCATTACCCATCATTTTGGATTGGTTTAAAGTAACCTTGCAGAACAGCAATAATGCCATGCTTTCTTGGCATACCACCTCTGAAAATAATGTAAAAACAATAAAAATACAAAGAAGCCCAAGCTCAACAAACAGTTTTGCTACTATTGGGGCTGTTTTGCCAACTAATAATGTAAATGGATCAACGTATAATTATTTGGACACTTTAGGTGTAATCGGAAACTATTTTTATCGTTTGAAAACAACTGACTTAGATGGAACATTTACCTATTCAGATATCGTTTCAGTTACTGTAAATAAAGGGATATCAACATCAGTGATAGTTTATCCAAATCCATTTTCAGATGAATTACACCTACAAATTTCATCTTCCCAAAGCATACAAAACGCAAGCTTTACTTTATACAACATTGCTGGACAGGCAATTTTTGCAACTGTAAAAAACATCAGTGTCGGTTCACAAATAATTGATTTCCAAGGCTTAAATAAACTGCCATCTGGTATTTATATGCTAAAATTAAATGGAGCTGGTATTGGGAATAATGTAATCAAAATCATAAAAAAATAATATTAATCTAATAAAAAATCGTTCGGGTGCTATTACTGGCCCGAACGATTTTTATTTGGTAAATGCAAAGGATTTTTTCATTCATACTCTTTTATATCGACAAAGTGCTTAAAATAAAGCCCGTAATGAAGCCGTTCCCGTATGCACCGCACTACCCGAACCCGGTTGGCGACCATCGTATTGGAAATTTAATTCCAAGCTATTTGCCAGCCTTTTGGTGAAGTTGATATTCCACAAATAATTTTTGCCGGGCAATAAGCCATCCAACATTACATAAGCCATTGGCGATGTAGTGGAACCAGTAAATGAAATGCTACTCAAAGTAAATTTTGCAGTGATGGAAGCACTTTGTACTACATTGTATTTAGTATCAATAATAAAAGATTGGGTGGTACTTGTTTGATTGCCATTTATACTTTCACCGGTTTTGAAATAACCCTCAAACGAAGCCGCAATACGGAATGTGGCTCCTTTGGTATAGTTTATTTTAGGTGCAAAAGATATTGTTTTAATGGAATAATTACTGGTATCGAACAACGGATTTGGCACCTCCAGTTCCTGCTTTCTAGAATGTTCGATCATTTCGATGGTGTATTTTCGGTTTAGGTTCCAACGCTCCCGAAGGCTAAAATCGCTATTGGTATTGGTTTGGAAACCGTAGGTTAAAATACTTTTAGACGTATTGGTATTTTGGTTGAAATCGATTCCCCAAACAGTGCTAAAGCGGTTGAAAGAAATGGTATTGGCGAACGAATTGATCAACGAAATAAGGTTGGTATCGGCAACTGAACCTTTGAAAGGATTAAATTGAATATTATTATTATCGCTAATAGCTTTACGACTGGTTTGTAAGTTACTCTGCCACATTAACTTAGATAAAAACGTTTGCATACCGTTCAAATCTTTTTTGGTAAAAAGCGTTCGGGGCGTCATGGTAAACGAATAATTAAATGTATTGTAAGCCGCTTTCAGGTATTCGCCCGTGGGCGTATAAATCCTTAAATAATTGGCCTGATCTTGGAATTGTGCAATCACAAACTCATTCAATTGTTGCACGCCATCATTGTTATAATCAATCCAAGTATATTGCCCCTGCCCTGCCGGAACTTGGTAATAACTAAAGCTTCGCTTTTGCTCTTGGCCGGCGCCAAGTTCGTACAATAAATTGCCGGTAAAGAAACCGCTCCCCACTTTGGTGATGTATTCAATCCTGCCCAATAAACTTTTATCGGATTGCAAACTGGTAATGCTTGTATTTTTTACATCCAAAATTCGATAAGTGCCATTGATGCGGAACTGATGATGTGGATTTTTCAGCAATTCTATTAACCCAACAAATGTGTGACTAACATCGGAACCAACCAATTTCTTTGAGACAGGCAATTCATTTTCACGTGAAGTATAGTCCAGCGACCAACGATTTGGGTTCCGCTGATTGCTTCGGATATAGGCTTTCCAATCAGTAAAAGAATAACTGCTGCTGCTAAGTGTATCTGATAGCTTATCTTTTTGCTCGTTATGGTCCATAGAAAAAGATGCCCCGATATTATAATTGTTGAATTTGGGAAAAACCTTATCCAAAGCTATTTGTGGTCGTAACAAAAATCCTTTAAATTCTTTTGCGGTAATGGAAGTATAATAAAATTGATCGGTTAATCTAAACCCCGCAATACTTTGTTGATGCGTAATCAATTGCCGCTGACCGTTATAACCATCGCTACGCAAATAGGCTTTGTATTGATATTGAAAAGCGTTGCCTTTTTCATCTTTCAACGTAAACCCCGCACTTGGTAACTTTTCGTTAGCCAAAGAATCTGTAACCAAAGGAATACCCCAATCACGTAAAAACTCAACCGTCCGCAACACTTCCAACGGCTTAAACTGTTTGTTGACCGATTCATAAGAAGCCTCGGAATGTAGCATCAATTTTTTGCCAAATGCATGCACATTTCTATCGTCAAAAACAGTCGCTTTCAGGGCTTTACCATTATCGTTGCCCTTATCAATAGCTGAAAAAGTATTGATATCGTATTTGCTAAAACCTGCTTCCACTATAGCTTTCGTGGTTTTGCTAACATTGTAATCTACCTTTACCGTGGCAATTTGTTGCTTTTTAGGCGTTACCAGCAAACTTACCGGTTCGTACAAACCTTGGGGCATCGCCGTTTACCGGAGCCACCCATTGGTAAACGTTGCCGTTGGTAGCATTGGCCAATAAAATATAATTTCCCTTCCCCGACGGAAGTGCTGTGAACGAAACATTGTACAAAGCAGTATCGTTAGTAGCCTTGTACAAATAAATGCTGTAATGCTTACCGTTTGCAACAGTATCTCTTTTAACGTACAATACTTTTCCGGCCGCAAAGGTGTCTAAAACGGCTGAGGGATAATACGCATTTTGGATGCTATCGCCCAAATGGCTTAAAAATTGCATTTGTGCATTGTCCAAAGTTTGATCTATTTGTGCCGATTTTGAATCGGAATTAGAATAAGCCGCAATACCAATTTTGAGGTTTTTACCAATTTGGGTTTCGTTGCTGGCATAAGCCAAATAATTCAAGTAGGTGCGGTCGGTATATTCAAACTGGATTTGTATCCGTAAATCTTTTGTAATCAACCGCTTTGATGTAAAGGTTACTTCGGCTGTATTATAATTGATGATATAATCTTGATTTTCACCACGTTGCATCAATTGTCCATCTATAAAAACCTTTTCTGTATTGGCCAAAACCACGAAAAACAGATCGTTATTAGGATCAGTCAATTTGTACGGACCTTGGTTTCCTTCTAATCCGTTAAAAATATTTTGGGCGAATTTGCCTTTGGCAACCGCAGCGGTTGCAGTGAGTTTATTGTCGATATTATTGGCTAATTTATTGGTGCTTTGTACCGAAATACCTTGCAACCGCTTATAAAAATTAAGGAAATAATATTGCGATTGCCGTTGGTCGATATCGCCCAAATCTACCTGCCAATTTTTCTTTTTAAACTGAAGCCAAAGTTTATCAAATTCATTTAGTTGCTGGGTTACACCATCCGGCTGGATGGGGATATTATTGTCGGTAATGGCCGCCGACAACTGGATACTATCGGCCAACATGCCACTCAATTGCAAGTTAAAACTGGAATTTACTACCGCATCCTGCGTGTTTCCAAAAGTAATGGAGCGGCCAAAACTGCCGTTGTATTTTAAGTTACCGAAATCAACAATGCGGTCGTTATCGCCACGGGCCGCATTTCTTTTAGCATAATAAGATTGGGCAGTGTAGCGATCTACAATTGAATCGTACAAAAAGTGGCGGGAAGTTCCGTTGAGCCGAAAAGGGAAAACCCGATAACTGATCTCGACGCTATCTTTTGCCGGCTGATCGTTCCATTCGATACTGGCATCCAGCTCGTTTATTTTGTATTGGTTTTGTAGGAAACCCTTTACCATGGCCGATTGTGGCACAATACTCAAGGTATCAAAAATGTATGCTTTTGGCCGAACAGGGATTTTTTTATACCGGATGTTACTCAACGGTTGGGTTTCTTGGATATGGTTACCCACTGGTTGGGCACAGGCCAACAGGCCGATACCCACCAAAAAGGCGGCAGTTAGTATGGTAAAAAATCTTTGCAAATGGGTTATCCCGAGAAACTATTTATATAACGAAGGAACGAACGGTTTATGATATGGCAAAGGAAGGTTTTAAATGGATCAGTCTAATTCAATTTGAAAGCGTTCATCTTTGCCAAAATTCTGATTAACTTAGCCCAATTATATTATCAGAATAATTATTGGTCCAAAAATATAATTATGAAAGAAAAGGAACCTGTTTATTTTCTTGGATTAGAGTTAGAAAATGTGCGCTGTTTTGGCGAAAAAGCGAAGCTTGATTTAAGCGACGGCAAAGGCAATTGGAGAAAATGGACAGTTATTTTGGGCGATAATGGAACTGGGAAGACGACTTTGTTGCAAATTGTAAGCGGTTTAGAACAAGAAAAACAAGAAAGGATTTATACTGGAGAATATGAAGGTCAAAATGAAAGAAAGACTAATTTATACTCAAAAATATTTTTAAATCAGTTTTTCAAGCTGAATTTTATTAGCGAAAAATCAGCAACTGCAACTATTAAAGCAATTGTAAATGACAACCTATCGTTTTTAACAACAGGAGGATTTCATCTATTGGTTTCTCAGCATAAGGGACATTTAACGAGCGAAACTTATCCAAGGCCAATAGACTCATTTGAAGAATTAATAATTTTCGGTTACGGTGCAAACAGATTTATGAGCTTAAAATCTATATCGGAAAACGAATCTGAAAATTCAGAAACACTTTTTAACGATGACGCCAAACTTATCAACGCAGAAGAATGGCTATTAAATATGGATTATGCTGCAAGTAGAGAATCAAACTTAAAAATATTTGCAGAACAACGCAAAAAACTAATCATTGAAATTTTGTTGGACTTATTACCTGACATAAAAGCAATAAATTTTACAACTCCAACAAAAGAAAAATTAACACCATCAGTAGAATTTCTAACCGAATATGATTATTGGGTTTCGATCCATCAATTAAGCCTTGGTTACAAAACCATGGTTGCTTGGATGGTTGATTTAGCAGCTCGGATGTTTAAACGTTATCCTGAAAGCGATAATCCATTAAAAGAACCAGCTATTGTTTTGGTGGATGAAATCGATTTACATATGCATCCAAAATGGCAGCGCAAAATTTTTGATTATCTGTCAGACATCTTTCCAGCAACCCAATTTATTGTAACGGCGCATAGTCCATTAATTGTACAATCAGCTCCAAAAGATGCGAATATTGTTGTGTTGAGAAAAGAAGGCGACCATGTTATCATCGACAATGATGTAAAAAGTGTACAAACTTGGCGGCTTGACCAAATTTTGAGTAGTGATTTGTTTGGTATTGAAGGTTCTCGTAGCCCTGAAGTTGAAACCTGGTTGGAAGAAAGAAAGTCTTTAATTCAAAAAGAAAAATTAACTGAGTCTGAAAAAGAAAGATTAGGCGAACTAAATAAAAAAGCAAATAGTTTGCCAACAGCTGATAATGAAAACGATATTAAAGCCATGCAATTAATCCGGGATGCGGCAGAATACTTAAAAGCCCAAAACGCATAAGCTGCTATGATTAAAATTCTTAAGAGAGCACACACCAATATTCCTGAAATTCTTACCACAAAAGGTGTTGAGGCTACAAAAGATTTATTAAAAAGATTCAATAATGGTGAAGTTGATTTTGGAAGCAAGGATTTTAATAGCAAAATTTACGGCCATCGAAAAGTAAAAGAAGCTTTAATTCATTCGCAAGCAGGTAAATGTTGCTTTTGTGAATCTATGTTTCGGCATATTGGGCATGGAGATGTTGAACACTTTAGACCAAAAGCAGGCTGGGTGCAGGCCGATGAACCACTAAATAAACCAGGATACTTTTGGCTGGCGTATGATTTTGACAATCTGCTTCTTTCTTGCGAAATATGTAATCAGATTCACAAAAAAAAAATATTTTCCACTTACAGAAAATTCTCCACGGGCATTTTCCCACCTACTAAACATTGCAATTGAAAATCCGATACTTATTCATCCAGCGTTTGACAATCCGCAAGATTTTATCAGTTTCAAAGATGAAATTCCTATTGCAATAAATGGCAATATAAGAGGCGGTGAAACAATTAAAAAACTCGGATTGGATAGAGAATTATTAAATGAACAAAGAAGAAAACGACTGGCAATGATCAGAGCGATTTACAATTTGGCAAAAGGTTATCCCGATACATTGCCTGAAAAAAAGCTTGAAGCAAAAAAAGTTGTAGAAATCTTTTTTGAAGAAAGCAAACTTGCTGAAACCGAATATTCATCAATGCTTCAAGTTTTTTTCAGAGACAATCCAATAGATTTTTAAAAACAAAAAGCAACCTTTTAATTGGTTGCCTTTGCTTTGTTTATTTTTACTTTTGAATTTTTACTTTATCACGCATACATTTCCGCCCGTAACTCTTTCACCCTTGGGTTTTCCATGTATTCATCAAAAGTCATTAATCGATCGATGGTGCCTTTTGGCGTAATTTCAATTACGCGGTTACAGCTACTTTGCATAAATGTATGGTCATGACTGGTCATTAATACAACGCCCGGGAAATTAATAACACCTTCGTTAAAAGCTTGGATACTTTCCAAATCCAAGTGGTTGGTCGGCTCGTCCAAAACAATCACGTTCGGGTTTTGTAACATCATACGGCTGGTCATGCAGCGTACTTTTTCGCCACCACTTAAAACCGTTGTTTTTTTCATTACATCATCGCCGCTAAACAACATTTTACCCAAAAATCCGCGTAAAAATGGTTCATCAACATCCGTTACATGCGGTGGCACAAATTGGCGAAGCCAATCCATTAAACTCAACGGTTCTTTAAAAAATTCGCTGTTGTCGTTTGGCAAATATGCTTTTTGGATGGTGGTTCCCCATTCAAACTTTCCGCTGTCGGCGGTTGCGTTGCCGTTGATGATTTCAAAGAACGTCGTCAATGCCAAATGGTCTTTGCTCAATAATGCAATTTTATCGTTCCGACTTACATCAAAATTGATGTTGTTGAATAAAACACGCCCGTCATCGGCTTTCTTACTCAGTTTTTCGATATTCAAAATCTGGTTGCCCACCTCACGCAATGGCTGGAAAATAATGCCGGGATATTTACGGTTGCTGGGTTGTATTTCTTCAATCGACAATTTTTCCAACGCCTTTTTACGACTGGTAGCTTGCTTACTTTTACTGGCATTAGCGCTAAAACGAGCAATAAAGTCGATCAAAGCTTGGCGCTTATCTTCGTTCTTTTTGTTTTTGTCGTTTATTTGGCGGGCCATCAATTGGCTACTTTCGTACCAAAAAGTATAGTTACCGGTAAAAATCCTGATTTTAGCTTTGTCTACATCGGCTACGTGCGTACAAACCGTATCTAAAAAGTGGCGGTCGTGACTTACCACGATTACAATATTTTCGTAATCTGCCAAAAAGTTTTCCAACCAGCCAATTGTTTCAACATCAAGGTCATTCGTCGGTTCATCCAACAACAAAATGTCTGGATTACCGAAAATGGCCTGTGCCAACAACACCCGCACTTTCATGGCGCCCGGAATATCTTTCACCAAATAACTATGGTATTTTTCATCAACGCCCAGTTCATTTAGCAAAGTGGCCGCATCGCTTTCTGCAGTGTAACCGCCCATTTCGCCAAATTCACCTTCCAATTCGCCAGCTTTCAAGCCGTCTTCTTCGGTAAAATCTTCTTTGGCATAAATGGCGTCGCGTTCGTTCATCACGTCCCACATTTTTTTGTGGCCCATTAAAACGGTATTTAAAACGCTTATCTCGTCAAATTCAAAGTGGTTTTGTTTCAACACCGCCATGCGTTCGCCGGGCGTTATTTCAACCGAACCTTTGCTGGGCTCAATTTCACCGCTCAAAATCTTTAAAAAAGTACTTTTACCGGCACCGTTTGCCCCAATTACGCCGTAGCAATTTCCCTTGGTAAAATTTAGGTTTACTTCTTCAAACAATACCCTTTTGCCAAAACTTAGGGTTACATTCCTTGCACTTAACATGTATCAATTACGAATTACGAATGATGAATTACGATTTAGTTCAACTTACTTAAATCGGGCGCAAAAGTAAGTTTATTGGTGCATGTAAACGAAAATCTAGCAAACATTGGTATTAATTGCTTTTAGAAATTCCTGATAAGGTGATTGACCTTTTCTTGGATATTAAATTACGATGAGATCCGAATAAGGTCATTCACCTTTTTAAGGAAACCGAAAGCCTGCCTACGCAATCACTTTTGTAGAGCGCCTTTTCTCCCAACCATCAAAATAGCAAATGCAATAGATGCAGATACCGCCATAATCAATGAAACGGACAAGCTTCCTTTGAAATGCAACATGCCAACGCCGGCAGAAATAAGACCGCCTATTCCTATTTGAATAAATCCAAGCAATGCCGAGGCTGTTCCGGCATTTTTTGTAAACGGGTTCATGGCAACGGAAGCGGCATTAGGATAAGTAAGGCCAGAACATGCCAATACAATAAAAAGAAATCCAAGCGTTGAAACCATGCCATACCAGCCACAAAATACGGTGATAAAGAAAATAATCCCCACTATCGATTGTACAATGAGCACCCACTTTAATATTTCCTTGCTTTTAAAATGGCGGGTTAACAAGTGATTAAGTTGGCTGCTGCCGATAAAACCAACTGACAAACCAGCAAATATTGCCCCATACGCTTTAGGCGATACATGAAATTCATCCATAAAAATGGCTGGCGAACCGGCAACATATACAAATAACCCTGCAAATGAAAAAGTACCCGCTAATGCGTAAACGTAGAAAGTGCGGTTGGTTAAAATACGCAAAAAGCCTGTGATAATGGGCTTCGGCATCAGCGACACAGAAATGTCCGGTTCCTGTCCTTCGGGCAAAAAGAAAATGGCGACGACTAACATAACCGATGCAACAATAGCCAAAGCAACAAAAACAAACCGCCAATTCCATGCCGTGATGATGAAACTCCCGACTGTGGGCGCCAGCAGTGGCGATATGCCCAATATCAATATTAGCAACGAAATAATCCGAGCACTTTTATCCGCAGGAAAAAAATCGAGCACCATGGCCATGGCTGCCACAGAAGCAACGCAACCGCCCAAAGCTTGTATAAAACGGATCAGCCATAACATTTCTATCGATTGACAAAGGGCGCAACCAATGGTGGCAACAACATAGCAACAAAGCCCCACATACAATGGCCGCTTTCTTCCAAAACGGTCAAGCAATGGGCCATACAATATTTGCCCAAATGCAAAGCCAAAAAAATAAGTGGAAACAGACAATGCAACGCTGCTGATATCGGTATGCATATCTTGGGCAATTTTAGGGAAGGCCGGCAAATACATATCAATGGAAAACGGCGTAATGGTATTCAATAGGCCGATGATGCAGATCAACAAAATATTTTCCGCCCTACTTCTTTGGATGTAAATTTTATCGGATGATTGGGGAAGCGCAACAAAATCCATAAGCAGTTAGCGTTTAAATAATTTTAAAAACGCAAAAATAGGCTTTAACTATGGTGCTGGAAAACCGGTTTGCTCCGCCATTTTTACAATGTAACATCAGCAGTTTGTCAAACGAATTAGACGCTATCACTCTTTTTGAGGAAAAAAAACAACAGGCACGTTTGGTGTGATAATTGAAAAAACAGGGTATTATTTAACCATAAAATATAAAGCAATGGCTAATCTATCAAATAAAAAAGTAGCGATTTTAACCGAAAACGGTTTTGAAGAAGTAGAACTCACTTCACCTAAAAAAGCGCTGGAAGATGCTGGCATTACGGTAGATGTAATTTCGCCACAACAAGAAAAAGTAAAAGCCTGGAACCAAGACCATTGGTCTATTGAAGTACCGGTTGATGTAAATTTGAGTGATGCAAATGCGGATGATTACGACGCTTTAGTTTTGCCTGGCGGCGTAATGAACCCCGATAAATTGCGGCAAAACAAAGCTGCCGTTGATTTTGCCGCTTCGTTTTTAAACGCCGGCAAACCAATTGCTGCCATTTGCCATGGACCGCAGTTATTGATAGAAACAGGATTATTGCAAGATCGTGAGCTTACTTCATACCCATCTTTACAAACTGATCTCAGGAATGCCGGTGCTACTTGGCACGATCAAGAAGTAGTGACCGATAATGGTTTAGTGACCAGCCGCACCCCAAAAGATCTGCCCGCCTTCAACCAAAAAATGCTGGAAGAAATTGGTGAAGGCGTGCATGAAGAAGCGGCAAGTTGAAAAAAATAGATTGTAGAAAAGCGGCTATCCCTAAAAAGGGATAGCCGCTTTTATTTTCACAATGAAGGCTGTTTAGACTTGCAGTTTATAAACATGAAACGTTCCTATGCAACGAACTGGTATCAACTTTCCATTTTCCTGAAACGTTCTTCGGAACGATTGGTGGTAGAAAAAATAACGCATGTATCTTATTGCGTTAATGAATTTGGAAACTCAAAAACGCTAATAATGTATATTCTTTTTATTTCATTTTTTAAAGATAAAAACATATTTTTAACAGAGTTTAACTATTGTCTCTCCTGTTCAGCTATTTGAAACTTAAATCATCTATCATGACAAAACTTATAAACGAGCCAACTAATCCCAGCCGCCGCAAGTTTCTAAAAACAAGCGCATTGGCTAGTGGCGGATTATTATTAAGTTTTCATTTGCCGCTTTTGTCAAAAGCTGGCGGTAAAAGAACACCGGCCGCTTTGTTTACGCCCAACGCGTTTATTCGCATCAATCCCGACAATGCAGTTACCATACTTTGCAACCATTCTGAAATGGGACAAGGCACTTACACAGCTCTTACTCAAATTGTGGCCGATGAAATGGATGCAGATTGGAGCAAAATAACGGTGGAAGCTGCACCTGCAAATGCTGCATTGTATGCTTGTCCTGCATTTGGCATGCAGTTAACCGGCGGAAGCAGTTCCACTTACGGCGAGTACGAGAGATTACGGAAAGTTGGTGCATCAGCAAGATATATGTTAGTTAGCGCAGCAGCCAAACATTGGAACGTAGATGCTGCGAGTTGCCAAACCGAAAATGGATTTGTGATCCATAGTTCGGGTAAAAAATTAGCCTACGGCGATTTGGTAGATAAAACCATTGGCATAGAACCGCCTAAAGAAGCCGACGTAAAATTGAAAGATCCAAAAAACTTTACTTTAATCGGCAAATCTGTCAACCGGATAGAAGGCCTAAGCAAAGTAAACGGTTCGGCACAGTTTGGTATGGATTTTAAATTGCCCGGCATGTTGGTGGCTGTAATTGAACGTGCGCCTGTATTTGGCAGCAAAGTGAAAAGTTTTGATGCCACAAAAGCCAAGGAAGTTATAGGCGTAAAACATGTGGTACAAATAGATCGCGGTGTTGCCGTTGTAGCAACTGGTTACTGGGCTGCTAAAAAAGGCAGGGAAGCACTAAAAGTGAGTTGGGATTTAGGTCCATTGCTTGATACCAACCAACAAATGGAACAATATTTGGCGATGGCAAAAACGCCCGGTGCCATTGCAACCAAAGAAGGCGATGTTACCAATACTTCGGGTGCAGCCAAAACGATTGAGGCAATATACGAATTGCCATTTTTGAACCATGCACAAATGGAACCGCTCAATTGCACCGCTGATGTAAAAGCCGACGGTTGTGATATTTATATTGGTACGCAAGCACAAACTTTTGAGCAAATGGCCGCTGCGCAAGTATTAGGCATGAAGCCGGAACAAGTTCGTATCCATACACAATTACTTGGCGGGGCATTTGGCCGTCGTGCGGTGATGGATTCCCACATTACAGTTGAGGCTATTCAAGTTTCTAAAGCAATCAGCGGTCCGGTAAAAGTAATGTGGAGCCGGGAGGATGATCTGAAAGGGGGTTATTATCGCCCCGTGTCGTTACATAAAATTGTAGGTAGCATTGATGCAAATAATAAACCTTACAGTTGGCACCATCGGGTTGTTTCCCAATCGTTTATGATTGGAACACCGATGGAAAAAATGATGGTAAAAAATGGGGTGGACATGATTGCGGTAGAAGGCGTTTCTGAAATGCCCTACGATATTCCCAATTTACAGGTAGAATGGCACCAAGGTAAAGATTTAGTGCCAACGCTTTGGATGCGCTCGGTTGGCCACTCTTACAATGGTTATGTAAAAGAATGTTTTATTGATGAATTGGCTTTTGCCGCGGGAAAAGATCCGTACGAATTTCGCCGTTCGTTGATGAGTGATAAACATGCAAGGCTTCGAAACGTGTTGGATGTGGTGGCCAAAAAAGCCGAATGGGGAAAACCGTTGCCCGAAGGACATGCAAAAGGCATTGCAGTTCATGCCAGTTTTGAAAGTTTTATTGCGCAGGTGGCCGAAGTATCCATTTTGCCGGGGGGAAAGGTAAAAATACATAAAGTTTGGGTGGCTGTTGATTGTGGCCCGATTATCAATCCAGACAAAGTGGTGGCGCAAATGGAGGGCAGTGTTCATTTTGCCTTAACATCTTTATTGTATGGAAAAATAAGTTTTAAAGAAGGAAAGGTTGAACAAAACAATTTTTACGACTATAAGATTTTGCGCATAAATGAAGCCCCACCGGTGGACGTTACCTTAATTGAAAGTACCGATAAAATGGGTGGCGTTGGTGAACCTGGAGTGCCTGGTGTTGGGCCCGCGGTGGCGAATGCGGTGTTTGTTTTGACCAAGAAAAGAATTAGGAAGCTTCCTTTTCCTGAAGATGTAACCAAGGCTTAAATATTAAGAATCTAAAAAATTAGGATATTATGCTTACTCTAACCGTAAATGGAAAGCAACACGAAGTAGATGCACCTGCAGACATGCCACTT
>CAWJTH010000169.1:0-43779 GCA_963845495.1 uncultured Chitinophagaceae bacterium | reverse complement strand
CGCATATCACAATTTAAAAATGGGAAGGAACCATGCTTTTATGGAAGAGGAAGATTTTGAACGGATTATTGACTACTTTGATGAGAAAGATGACCTACCCGCAGCACAAGAAGCCGCAGAAAACGGAATTGCACAGTTTCCATATTCATCAATGCTATTGATTAAAAAAGCCGACCTTCAAATAGCTGCAAGGCAATACGCCGAATCGCTCGAAACACTTGAAAAAGCACAATTATTCGATGCAACAGACATCAATTTATTTATTTTAAAAACAGATGCATTATTGGCGCTTGATCGCCAACCTGAAGCGGCCGAAATTTTAGAAACAGCACTTAACTTATTTGAGGGCGAAGAACGCATCGAATTATTGTTTGAACTGGCGGATGTATATGATGATTACGAAGAGTTTGAAAAAGTCTTCGACTGTTTCAAAATGGTTTTGGAAGAAGATGGCAATAATGAAGAAGCATTATTAAAAATTTGTTTTTGGGCTGATTTTACCGGCCGTAGCGAAGAAAGCATCAAACTCCATCAAAAAATTATTGACGATTACCCTTTCAACGAACTGGCTTGGTTTAATTTGGGAACCGCTTTTCAAGGCTTGAAATTGTATGAAAAATCAATTGATGCCTATTTATATGCATTGGCAATTGATGAGAAATTTGATATCGCCTATCGGAATATGGGCGATGCCTACATCCGCATCAGAAAATATAAGGAAGCGATTGAAGCACTAGAAAAGGTGCTGGAACTAAGCCGCCCGGAAGATGTGATACACGAAGCTATCGGACATTGTTTCCACAAATTGGACAATTTTGCTATGGCCCGTTTTCATTATAAAAAGGCAAGCCATTTAAATCCGGAGGATAGTAAATTGATTTATAAGATTGCCTTGACTTATTTTAAGGAAGGACAATTGGACAGCGCCATTCGTCAATTAGACAATGCCATGAAAATACATGGCATGCAGCCCGAATATAATTTATTGATGGGTGAATGTAAACTTGAGCAGAACAAAATAAAGGATGCAGTGCTATATTTTAGTAATGTAGTTAGGGCCAGACCAAAAATTGCAAACGGTTGGGAAGCGCTAACCCGTTGTTTGGTTCGTGCCAATTTTTTAGAAGAGGCGGCTGAACAATCGTTAAATGCCTTATCAGCAACTGGCGGCAAAACTTTGTTTATTTATTATTATAGCGCTATTCTTTTTGCGATGGGGCGGCAAAAAGAAGGCTTGATACACTTAGAAACAGCATTACAGCAAAATACAAAATTGCTAAAAAAGTTCATCGGCTTAAATCCACAAGCATTACGGAACAACCACGTAATGGATTTAATTGTGCGGTACAAAAAGCCGAAGAAGAAAAAATCATCGGACGATAATGAGAAATAGAGATGGGAAACGTAAGAAGCGAAAAGTGAAACAGAAAACCTAAATACTGATATTTCTGTTTCACTTTTACCTTTTTCGTTTCCCGTTTCACTTTTTTCGTTTCCCGTTTCACATTTCTTAAAACCTTGGGCAGCGTACTGCATTTTTGGTGCTATTTTCCCTATCGAAGAAGGAAATATTCGAAATAGATAACTCGAAACCTCCTTGCCCTTGGCTGGCGGTTTTTAATTGCGATGTATTAATATCATAAGAAAAAGCGATTGAGAATGGTTTGTAATCCAATTTTATAACAGGAATGATAGCATCGCCCCAACGGATAAAACCACCAACGCTAAAGTTATAACTTGAATTATCAAGGATATCATCTAAAGCCATTGTGTAAAGTGCCCCACCAATATTTTCCGTGTAAGAACCTTGTTCACTATGGTCAGCATGGATAGTGAACGAACTATAGTCGGTCATGGAAAAAGTAATGCCGGCCGAAAAAACAACTTTAGGGTTGAGTTCGATGGCGGGATTACGATAAAAAGAATTTTTTGGCCGATTAAAATGATGATAGGCAACGCCAACAAACAAATTATTTTTTTCATTTTCTTCATCGCCAAAACCGGTATTGTAGCTTACGCCAACACTACCATCCCAATAACCAAGCGAATAATTAATTAATGTTTCCCCCGTGCCTAAGGCGGCGTTGTAACCTGTTCCATCAAACTGACTGTCGGTTGTAATTTTGCTACGATCTATGCTACGTTGTACATATCCACCCATAAAACCAAGTGATAAGTACCTGTTTTTCAATCCACTAAGCGATTTATGATAATTAATGGCAGGCAAAATTTGAAGGGTTGTAAAATCGGTTGTCCCAGCTTTATCATAAGCAATTTCGCCGCCTAATGTCAAAAAATCATCGCCCTTACCAATCGGCATTTTGTATTCGCCATTAAAAGATCCGGTTTGATAAGGTACCGTAACAGCCGCCCATTGATTTCTATACACCATTTGAAAACGTAAATCGCCTTTAAATAAACCGGCCAAAGCTGGGTTACGCAACATTGGCGCTTCGTAAAATTGGGAAAAATGAATGTCTTGCGCCTTAGTTACACCCATTAAAATAGTACATGCGCAAGCAATGCCCGTTCGGCGCAGCAATTTTTTCCTACGCCCAGTTAGTTTTTGGATATTGGATTTCTTCATGTCAAAACCTCGTTTCGCTTATTAATAAACAACAGTTACATTTCCGTTGATGGTTAAAAGTGTGTTGTTTTCGCAATAAACTTCAGCCATATAAGTGTACACATCAGCCATTACTAGTTTCCCATTGTATTTCCCATCCCATCCTTGCGAAGCATCGTTTGGCGTCATATTGGTTCTTGCAAACATCAAATTACCCCAACGATTGAAAACCCGAAAAGATTTGATACTAAAAAGCCCGGTTCCCCGTGGAAAGAAAATATCGTTCACACCATCTCCATTTGGAGAAAATGTGTTAGGTATAAATACATTGTTGTTGCTGCAAAGTATTGTTATGGTTACCTCATCAGTTGCGGAGCAACCAATAACATTTGAAGCAGTTACCGTGTAAGTGGTGGTAGTTTTGGGCGTTGCAGTGGGCGACTCGCAGTACGAACATGAAAGCTGTAACGGTGGCGTCCATCTGTAATTTACTACATCAGCAGATGCGGTTGGCGACAATTGTGTGGAACTTCCCGCAGAAATAGTAACATCAGCACCAGCATTTACTGTTGGGTATTGAAAAACCGTGACGGGGACTGTTTGCGTAAACGATTGGCAACCCAACGTATCGGTTGCCGAAAGCGTATAAGTAGTTGATGCTGTTGGTGTTACAATTGGATTACTAATTGTGGGATTGTTAAAGGCCGATGCTGGTGACCAACTATACAATTGCGCACCACTTGCAAAAAATTGTAACGATTGGCCGATACATAAACTGTCTGTTATTGGTATTACCGATACGGCGTAAGGTACTAAATATTTTACAATTACAGAATCTTTAACCTCACAACCAGTTACGGTAGTATCTTGAACCACAAAAATGTTTACGGGGTTGGTAAGTGTGGCAATTGGATTGGCGCAGTTGATACAGCTTAATTGGTTATTTGTTGGCGGCAACCATTTATATGAATTAGCCCCAGACGCATTCAATGCAACTTTTATTCCAAAACATACGGCGGTGTCATTTCCGGCATTTAATTTGGGCACGAAGTTTACCAAAATATTTTTAGAAGTGTCTGCCGTACAACCGTTTGCCGATGTGGTGTGCAATTTTACAACATAATTTCCACCAATTGTATAAGTAATTGGCAATGGTTCAGCCAAAGTAGCCGTTTGGCCATTACCAAAATCCCAACTATACTTTATGGCCGAAGTATCGGGCAATATGATACTTGAAGAAAATGTGGCAGTAAATGGAGCGCAACCTAAAGAATCGCCAGAAATAATAGCATCGGGCTTTATGTAAACAATTATCGCGTTTGGTTTTAATAAGGTATCGGCGCAATTACTAGTTCTTACAATTAATTTGGGCGAATATGTACCAGGTATTTTATAAACATAATTTGGGTCTTGAAGATTGGACGAACTTCCATCGCCAAAATCCCAGAAATAGGTAATTGGATCTGTAGCTACGCTCGAATCAGTAAAAAATTCGGTACCACTACCACAAATAGTTTTAGCCGACAACCCGAAATTTGCTTTTGCACCAACTACGGTTATGGTATCGGCACCAACAAAAGCAATGCTACAGCCCGTGTTTTCTTTAAACGTAACCCGCGGCAAATAAGGGCCAAAAGTTGTGTAGGTTTTAGATGTTGAACTGTCTGTTGTTGCCAATGTTGTTCCATCGTTGAAATCCCAAACATAAGTTCCGTAAGTTGGGGTAGAAAGATGAAAAATGGTTGTAAGAGGCTGACAACCAACGGTTGGTGTATAGGAAAATGTATGCGTTGCAGGATAAACTACAATTGGTTTTGTCAACGAATCAGTACAACCACCGGGGCTTGTCACTTTTAGTTTCACATTATAACTACCTACGCCAAAACTAATGTACGGGTTAGGTTGTATTGAAAAGGTCCCGTTTGAAAAATCCCATTGCAAGGAAGAAAAATAGTAACTTTTATTGGTGAAAGTAATTTTTAGCGGTGCACAAATAGAAGCGGAATCAGAAGGCGTAAATAACGCAATCGGCTTTTTTATAGTGATATAATTCTTGATGCTAGATGAATCAATACAATTATTGGCATCTTTCACAATCATCTTAATAGTATATAAGCCTGAGTCGGAATAACTGACAAAAGCTGTGTCGCCGGTAGTTTTACCAGTGCCATAATCCCAATTATAAACGGCATTCAAATCTGTACTATCAGGATATAATTTTACGATAGCATTTGGGCAAGAAAAAGTATCCAACGACGAAAAGCTAACACTTGGTCTACTAGTAATTACAGCCGGCGATATTTGTATCGAATCTTTACAACCGGAAACATCCGTTTCAACCAACTTTACATTGTAACTACCGTTTAATGGATAAACATGCGTAAAAGGTGGCGCAGTATAAGTTTGGCTAGTGCCATCCCCAAAGTTCCATTGCCAATTGGTTATGGCGTTTCGGCCATCTGTTTTTGAACTATCGTTAAAAGTAACCAATCGCTGATTGCAGCCGGTTGGATTAAGCACCAAAAATGCAGCTTTTGGCCCGTTTACATGCATCAAATTTTGTTTATAAACGGTATCTACGCAGGTAAAACTATTTTGTACAATCAACTTTACGGAAAAAACACCACTGGTAGTATAAGTATGTGTAACAATATTATTGACTGTGCTGATAGTGGTGCCATCACCAAAATCCCAAACATACGCAGTTACATAAGCCGGAGTATTGTAAAATGCAGTGAATGTGGCGCTGTTGTTGTAGCAAAAAGTGGTAGAAGATGCGGTAAAAGAAGTAGGTAATTTACTGATCGTTATTTTTTTACTGGTTGTATCGTTACAAGTTTGATTGGTTACTATCAATTTAACAGTATAACTACCCGTGTCAGGAAAAGAATGGATGGGATTTGCAATTGAGTCGGTTGTTCCATCGCCAAAATTCCAAGCATATTTAATTACGCCTACCGAAGAATCTGAATTAAAAGAAAATTTGCCGGGATCGCTGCAAAATTGGGAAAAACTAAAACTGGCAACAGGTGGAAGCACGGTAACGATACTGTCTAAAACAATATTCTTTTTACAGCCGCTATAATCTACCGTAAACTTAACGGTATAAACACCTGGTGCCTTATAAATATGCAAAACGTTACTTGAATTGGATGTATTTCCATCTCCAAAATCCCAAAAACTGATATTACCCAATTTTGAGCTGTCGATAAAATTAACGGGCTGATCAGCGCAAACTGGTATCGGGAAAATATTATACCCTTCTAACGGCGGTGTGCCAACACGTATTGTTTGCGATGTAGTTGTACTGCAACCACCGTTTGTTGTAATAGTTAAACTTAAATTGTATGAGCCCAAAGCTGTGTAAGTATGTGTGGGCGAAGCAGATGTAGATTTAATACCATCACCGAAATCCCAACTATAACTTGAAACGCCATCGGCAGCATTTACGTTGGTCGTAGGATTTATCGAGAAGGGCAAACAACCATCCGTTGAAGCGATACCTATTGATGCTGTTGGCGCATACAGGTTGATGTAATTGGCTTTTATGAGAGAATCTTTACAGCCGTTAGCATTGCCAGCAATCAGTTTTACTGAAAAGATACCACTTGTATTATAAGTATGTGTAACGGTTGTGCCGGTACCCGTGAAGCCGTCACCAAAATCCCAATTCAAGCTATTGGCGCCGGTTGTAGTGCTAGTAAAAAAAACTTTTAATGGAGGTTTACAGCCCGTAATGGCATTTGCGCTAAAAGATATGGCTGGTTTTGCAAGCACATTCAATGTTTTTGTAACCGATGCGGTGCATCCGTTTGCAAAAATGTTTGTAAGTGTAACATTGTAATTACCAGCTATATTGTATGTTTTTATCGGTGAAAATGCATTGACATTTGTTCCATCACCAAAGCTCCAAAAACTGTTTACTGAAGAAGGAACCGACAAATTTGGAAAAACCAAGGCCGATCCTACACAAGGTAAAGTAGGCAAAGAAAAATCGGTTGACATTGTGTCAACCCTTATCAAATTTACTTTTGTAGTAGTTACAGAACATCCAAAGCTGCTTTGTGCCGTTAACTTTACTGTGAATATACCTGCATTAAAATTATGCGTTGGATTTGCTTGCGTGCTTGTAGCCCCATCACCAAAATCCCAAGTATAAGTTAAGGGTGAAGTTGAATATGGGCTAGTAAACTGAACTGTTTTAGGCAAGGTGCAAACTGACAATGTTGCTGTATCAAAACCACGTGCAACCGTATCGCCAACTTGTATATATGCTGTTTTATTTAAGGTAGCACTGCACCCAATATTGTTTTGAACAGATAATGAAACATCATAACTGCCAATAGTGGAGTATTTATATGATGGATTTTGGGTGGTAGAAGCGCCTCCATCACCAAAGGTCCAAATCCATGAAACGATGTTATTGCCGGATCCTGTAATAGACATATCAGTAAAATTTGTGCTCACAGGAAAACAACCTTTTTGAGTTGATGCTGAAAAGTTGACGATTGGTGCTGGTGAAATAATAATATAATTTGCTAATAGACTTGTTGCGCTTCCTAAAGAGTTGGATACGGTAAGTGTAACTGAAAAATTACCACTTGCTGTATACGTTTTTAAGGGATTTTTTAGCGTGGAGGTAGTTCCATCACCAAAATCCCAATTCCAAGAGGTGGGATTGCCTGTTGATTGGTCAACAAATTGAATATCAGCCGGAACGCATCCTTTTACAGAATTGGCGGTAAACTTAGCCGTAGGTTGCGCCAATGCAATTGTTGAATAAATTAATCCAAAAAATAGAACAAATATCTTTTGTAGCCTTTTTTGGATAAAATTTATCATACTGCTTATAGGATCTTAATTGTATCAAATATGGTATTTGGTCGTAAGTCCCATAAAGCATTATCCAACAATAATTTACGAATATAAAAAATCGCCGTTGTGTGTAACAAGCGTCTTCGTATTGCGAATATATCATTTTATAGTTAAATTTTAATAACGTGATCAACATAAAATTATAGTTTATAGAATTATTTCTATTTTATTGTTCCTTACTTTAATAAGGTAACATTGCCCTTCAATGTAAAAATTTGATTATTATCGCAAACTACCTCAATAATATAAACATATACATCGGGTGTTAACTTTTGTCCCTTAAAGCTTCCATCCCATCCACTGCTTATATCATTAGGTTGAAAATTTGTTTTTTCATATAGTAATTCGCCCCATCTTGAAAAAACCCGCATACCTTTTATGCCATAAATACCTTTTCCCCGGGGATAAAAAATATCATTAACCCCGTCGTTATTGGGCGAAAAAGTATTGGGTATATAAACGTTGCCTTGGCTGCAAACCACCAACAAATCCACATTATCTTTTGCGGTGCATCCGCCTCCGTTTGTAACGGTAAGGGTATATGTGATGTCTTCTTTTGGTGAAGCGATCGGGTTTTTACAATTTACACAACTTAACCCCAAAGCTGGTGACCAATGCATATTTGTAACGTCGCTTGAAACAGTTGAATGCAATTGCAGTGTGCTACCCGCTTTAACTGTTATTTTATCTTCCAAAATATCTACTTGGGGAATTGGATAAACTTTAAGAGCAACAAAACCTGTATCAGCAAAGCAGCCTAGCGTATCATAGCCAATTACCCGATAACGGATTGAACTATCAGGCGTTGCAATAGGGTTTGCAATGGCCGGATTGTTTAAAAAGGTGGCAGGTGACCAAATATATTTTTCAGCGCCGTTTGCCTTTAACTTATAAGATTGGCCAAAACACAACGTATCACCAACCCCTACAGACATTACAAAAGGTTGTTTTACCCTAATCAATACCGAATCCTCAGCTTTACACCCATGTATATCTGTACCTGTTACGATAAACATTTTTGTTGCCGCCGGCTTTGCAACAGGATTATAACATCCAAAACAACTTAAAGCCGATGAATTTTGCCAGTCATAAGTGGCTGCGCCCGAAGCAGATAACATTGTTGATTGGCCAGCGCAAATAAATTTGTCAGGGCCAGCATCAACAATAGGTAATGGGAAAACCGTTAATGTATGCTTTACAGTATCTGCACAGCCAGAGCCATTTGTGGCAATAGATAAAATATCGTAATCACCCGGTTTGTCGTATAATTGGCTTGTTGGGTTTTGTACATTGGATGTATTACCGTTACTGAAATCCCATTTCCAACGCAATATGGAAGTATCAGGATTTAACCACTGACCGCTAAATTGTATACTACCTGGCACACAAAACGATGCTGGTGAAACAAATGTGATATTAGGAGCCGGCACTACTTTTATAGGAACTTTCAAAGTATCGGCATCAATGCAGCCTGCGGCGGTTGTAATAACATAATTAACTATATACACACCTGAAACAGCATATTTATGAATTGGGTTTTCTTGGGTTGAAGTTTGTCCGTCACCAAAAGTCCATAAATAAGATTTTACGACATCGTTTGTAACCGCAGAATCTTTAAAGGCTACCAGTCCAGAATCGCAAATTAAATAGTTGGACAATTGCTGTACATGCGCTTCCACGCCTTTCACCTGGATACTATCAATACCATAAATAGGAACCTTACAGCCGACAGAATCTTCCAAAATAATTTTGGGCAGATAAGTACCTAAACGAGCATACGTATGGTTTTCGGTTGTATTGGTATTTCTTACTGCATTGCCATCATCAAAATCCCATGTATAAAAAGCGGCGTTAAAAGTATTGTTTACAAAATGCACATTCAAAGGAGTGCAACCTAAAATCGGATTATAAATGAAACTTCCAACGGGACCTGCAATTACAACTTTGCGAACCAAACTATCTGTACAACCACCGTTACCAGTTACTACCAATTTCACATTAAACGTGCCGGGCAGCGTATAAGTATGGGATGGATTTAAAATATCTGATGTGTTGCCATCACCAAAATCCCAAGCAACTTTGGCTGCGTTAATTGATTTGTTTGTCATTACAACTAAAAGCGGCGGGCAATTACTCACAGAATCATTCATGGAAAAGTTGGCTGTGGCATTATAAGCCTGTATGGGGAACGGAATTCTCGAAGTGTCTGAACAACCTGATTTATCTGTAACAAATAGCGCCACATTATAAGAGCCGGGTATTGTATAAATATGGTTAACAGCCCATTCTGGGTCTAAAAGCATGCCATCGCCAAAATCCCAATAAGATCTTAAACTATCACCGCTTGAAAAATTATAAAAAAAGACCTGTGTATCTAAACAAAATATACTGTCTCGAATATATGCAAAGGCAGTTGGGCCTTTTATTATCAAAACATCTTCTTTGCTAACTGTGTCTTCACAACCTGCCGCATCTACTACAACTAATTGCACATCGTAAGTATCATTTTGCTTATAAATATGTGTAAATGGCGGGGAAGTAAAGGTTTGGATTGCTGAAGTATCTCCAAAAGTCCATATCCAATCCACTATTTTATTGGTTGTTGATTTTGAAAGATCAGTAAAATTGACCACCGAGTTCCTGCAAAAATTGGCAGGCACACTAAAATCAGCTTGCGGCCCATATTTATAAATGGAAACCGGTTTTGTAAGGACGGTAGCACATTTGTTTGAATCAAGAATTGATAACGTTACGTTGTAAATGCCTTTAGCTGCATAATTATGCGAAACGTAAGAATTTATGGAATCAAACGCAGTGCTTCCATCGCCAAAGTTCCATGCATAAGAAATTCTGTAAGGAGAATTGGCTGCAGCAGAAAACTTTTTGAACATAGATCCACATAAAACACTATCAGTTACGTTGAAATCAGCATTTTCTTTTATAATGTAAACAACTAGGTTGGCAACATTACAACCGGCACTGTTAACTGAAAGCGACACATTATAACGGCCAGTATCAGCATAAACATGTTCGGGATCTGCAAGCGTTGAGGTTGTCCCGTCGCCAAAATCCCAATTATATGCAAGATTGCTGTTGACGGGCGCTGCGCTAGTAAAGTAATGATGGTACTGTGCGCTACATAAAAAAGAATCAGTAATAGGCGCTATAGGTGGTTTAACATACACATAATCAACTTTTGTAAGGGTGTCGGCGCACCCATTTCTAATAGCTATTAATTTTACGGTATTGTAACCTGTATCGATATATCCGTGAACCGGATCTTTAAACGGCGATGAAGTTTTATCACCAAAAGACCAAATGTATTCATCGCTTCCACCGGTTGATTGGTTGGTAAAATACACATTTTCCCCAGCGCAAACAACCAACGGGTTGGCCGTAAAATCAGCATTTGGCTTTAGCCCAACCACTACTGCATTGTCCATCGATATGGTATCGCTACAGCCGCCATTTATTGCGTTTACAATTAATTTGACGCTATACGATCCTTCGACCGTATAAATATGAGATGGATTTGCATCGGTAGATGTGGTGCCATCGCCAAAATCCCAATGGTAACTAACAGCCATTCCGGCAGGTTCTACATTAGCGCTAAAATTGGCGTTATACGGAATACATCCGTGATATGGCGGGCCGTTTATTTTTGTAATATTTGGCGGGCCAATATGAATAAAAGCCGGTGCGATTGTGGTGCCGGTGCAACCGTTTGGATTTGTGGCAGTTAGTTTAACGGTATAATCACCAACGGCTGTATATGAATGGCTTGGGTTGGTTAATTTGCTGGTAGTCCCGTCGCCAAAATCCCATAACACAACGGTTTCATCGCCAGAAGTGTTTGTAAATGTTGCAACTAACGGCGGTGTGCAAGATGCTGTAATACTGGCAGTAAAAGTTGGGGCTGCTTTTAATATGGTAATCGTTTTTGTTTTAATGTCGCTGCATGCGCCGTAATCCGATTTTAAAGTAACCGTATATGTTCCTGGATTATTATATCTTTTTACGGGGTTAGGCAAAGTATCGGTTGTGCCGTCGCCAAAATCCCAATAAGTATGTTGCAAACCATTTGACGGAAGCGATGCATTTTGAATGGTAAATTTTACGCCTGCACACTGCGTAGCAGGCATATTGAAATCAGCTTTTACTATGCCTGCGTTAACCACATTTTGTTCAATTATTGTATTGGTACAGCCATTTGCGTTTTTTACCGTGAGTGAAACAGTGTAGAACCCTTGTGAAGAATAAATATGCATGGGTGAAACCTCAGTTGAGGTTTGCCCGTCACCAAAATCCCAAAAATAGCCTGTGATGCCATTACCAGCCGAATAATTTAAAAAAGTGACCAAAGTAGGCACTGAGCAAACCGATGATCCATAATCCGTAAAATTTGCGATTAATGCATCCGAGATGCTGATAAGGTTTTGTTTAGTCAATGTTTTTGTACAACCGTCACTATTTTTTACAGTCAGTATCACGTTAAATTGACCCGAACTTTGATAAACATGCGTTGGGTTTTGTTCATTGCTTACATTTCCATCACCGAAATCCCACTGCCAACTTACAATGTTGCCGCTACCTGCTATGCTTTGGTCAAAAAAAGGTACAGTAAGTGGATAACAGCCAGTTGTGGTGCCGGCATTAAATGCAACAGTTGGACTTGCGTAAACCGTAATAAAATTGGCTTTTGTAATTACATCGCTGTTATTTCCGTTGGTAGCTGTAAGCTTAACGGTATAAGTTCCAGGAGCAATATAAGTGGCGGATGGTTCTTTCAAATTGGAAATAGTACCATTGCCAAGATCCCATTGCCAAGATGTAGCACCTACTGATTGATTAGTAAAATTTACCGTTATTGGCGAACAGCCGGATGTATTTGACGCTGAAAAATCAGCATGCAATTGTGCATACAAATTTTCACTGCTAAAAAACAGTAAAAGAATACAACTACATATAAACGATAAGCGCTTCCACATAGAAATCAACGTGGAATTAAAATTAGTTAGTTATAAAAAACAATTTATTTGTTTATTATATTATACCTAAACAATAATTCCGGATTATTTTCTTGGATTATTTTAAATTTTTATTTCTTTATAGTAATTATTTCTACCTAAATAAAATAATGTACTATTAATTATTCGTAATCAAATGATAATAACAAACAAATCAAGTTATATAATTCTAAAATTAAATAATTTACGGCTTAAATAAAACGTTTTTCTCATTGCGTCAATTTTCCACATTAATTATTATTTTATTAATTTTATTATCATCTACTACATTTTATCAAACTCATTCTACAAAATATAATGTCTAATCTATTAATTCGCTTTTAAAAAAATACTTTTATAACAGTATATTTTAATAAATAGCCAATTAAAGTATTTAAGTTTATGTAATTACAACTTAAATATCAAAGAGTTATAGCGAAAAATAAAACGGTTAAAGTACATTCGAAAATGTAATTAAAACTATCTTTTTCAATAGGTTTTAATTAAAAAAAATAGAATTTTTTTTAATTAAAACCAGTTAAAGCGCAGAAAATCGGTGTTAAATAATGAATGTATTATAACGTTCGAATTAATAAAAATTGCTTCACGTAATATTGGAGTGTAATAAATAATTATCTTTTGGATCAGAACCCACATAAATAAGAATGAAAAAAAACAAAGGTCAAATTCTTATTTATTAAACAAACTTACACAATTTATCCTTTAAAAACGATTTTAATTGAACCTTTTTATATATAAATTTCCAATTTAAATTATTATTACTTTATTTATCAATTTTGTTCTAATAAGCATAGCTCTAGTTCTAATTAGTGTAATTTTTAGTTTAAAAAATTTATTTTACAAAGCACATAACTAGGAAAAATTAGAAAATTAGATGTAGTTAATTTTGTATTATAAAATAAGTAATATTGTTACGCAAGAAGCATGCCATTTCTATTGCAATCTTTAAATACGTTTTAATAATTAACAACGATCAACCATACTTTCTTTTCAAACAGCTGATTTTCAAATAATGCATTATTTTCGGGGAAATGAAATTCGATGACGATTAACGAAATAGTTGTACAATTAGAAAAGCTTGCACCAACACCATATCAAGAAAGCTATGATAATTGCGGGTTGCTTACTGGTAACGCAAAATGGGAATGCACCGGTATTGTATGCACTTTAGATACGTTAGAAAATGTGGTTGAGGAAGCTGTGAAAAAAAAATGCAATCTTATCGTCTCTCATCATCCAATTATTTTTAAAGGTTTAAAAAGCCTGATTGGCAGTAATTATATTGAACGTACGGTGCTGGCTGCTATAAAAAATGATATTGCTATTTATGCCATTCATACCAACCTCGATAATGTACTGGTTGGCGTAAACCGTTTTATTGGAAATAAACTTGGCTTATTAAATCAAACCATTTTATTACCAAAAAAAGAAATGCTTTGTAAGTTATATACTTATGTTCCTACAACGCATGCCAACGCAGTAAGGAATGCAATTTTTGCCGCTGGTGCCGGCAATATCGGCGATTATAGCGAATGCAGTTTTAACGTAACTGGCGTTGGTACATTCCGCCCGGGGCAAAATACAAATCCTTTTATTGGTACAACCGGGGGCGAAAGAGAAACGGTTGACGAAATTAAGATGGAAATGATTTTCCCATTTTATTTACAAAACTCCATTTTGAAAGCACTTTTAAACAGCCATCCTTACGAAACAGTTGCCTACGAAATCATAAAATTAGATAATAAATACCAAGATGTTGGGAGTGGAATGATTGGCTTTTTACCGGAAAGCTTACGAGAGAAGGATTTTTTGGAGCTAGTAAAACAACTTTTTGGACTAAAAATAATTAAACACACGGAATTACTTGGCAAACCGATCCAAAAAGTTGCCCTTTGTGGTGGCTCGGGTAGCTTTCTGTTAAAAAATGCCATTGCAGCTGGCGCTGATGCCTATATAACGTCAGATATAAAATATCATGAGTTTTTTGATGCGGATAATAACTTGCTTTTACTGGATATCGGCCATTGGGAAAGTGAGCAATTTACGATAGATTTATTACATCTATATTTACAGGAAATTTTCCCTACCTTTGCCGTCCTAAAAACGGCGGTCAACACAAATCCTGTCCGTTATTTTTAATGGTTGCACAAGATTAAATTCTTTGCCAACTTTAAAACGAGAACAAAATAATTATGGCTACAGTAAAAGATTTTTCAATTGAGGAAAAACTCTCTGATTTAGTTTACCTGCAAAAAATTGAAAGTAAGATAGACCAAATTCAAATTATGCGTGGCGAACTTCCAATTGAAGTTGCTGACTTGGAAGATGAAATTGCTGGCCTTAACAGCCGCCAACAACGCATTGAAGAAGAAGTAAACGGCATCAACGACTTTATCGACCAAAAGAAAAAAGCGATTGTTGAAAGCGAAGCTTTGATAAAAAAATATGAAGGCCAAAGCGAAAATGTAAAAAACAGCCGTGAGTTTGAAGCTATCAATAAAGAAATTGAAATGCAGCAACTGGAAGTAAAACTTTCAGAAAAGCATATTAAGGATGCAATGGAGGAAATCGGTGAAAAAGCAGTTCGTTTAGAAAGAGCCAAAAGGGACATTGCCAATAAAGAAACTGTTTTATCGAGCAAGCGTGACGAATTGAACAAGATTGTTGCTGAAACCGAAAAAGAAGAAACCCAATACAAAAAATTAAGCGACGAAGCCCGTAAAAAAGTTGATCCACGTTTGTTGATCTCTTATGAGCGTATCCGTAAAAGCTACCGTAATGGCTTGGCAGTAGTGCCGGTTGTACGCGAAGCTTGTGGTGGCTGTTTTAATACCGTTCCACCACAACGCCAAAGCGAAATTAAACAACGCAAAAAAATTATTGTTTGCGAAAACTGCGGCCGAATTTTGGTTGATACCGATTTGAACGATGCTGTGGAAATTAAATAAGTTCCCTAATAAAAAAATTCAGGGCATCCAAAAAGGTGCCCTTGTTTTTTCTCCCCAAAAAGATGTTTGTTTAATTATAACATAACCTCATAAAATCAAAAATCTAAATCAATCATGGCCAGTACATCTGATATAAGCCGCGGCCTTATTATAAAGCTCGATGGCAGCTTGTACAAAATTGTAGACTTTGGCGAAAACAAAACAGCCCGTGCCGCAGCTAAAGTTTGGGCAAAATTAACCGGCGTAGATAACAGCCGTAGTATAGAAAAAACTTGGAATAGTGGCGATACCATTTATCCGGTTCGTGTAGAAAGGCATCCATACCAATTTCTGTATAAAGATGAAAACGGTTACAACTTTATGCAACAGGAAACTTTTGAGCAAATTTCTTTGCAAGAAGAAATGATAAACGCCCCTAAATTTTTGAGGGATGGCCAAGAAGTTTCTATGCTGATAAACATGGAAACAGAACAACCTATGAGTGTTGAATTACCAGACAAGATTGTTGTAGAAGTAACTTATAGCGAGCCTGGTATGAAAGGCGATACCGCTACACGTACCTTAAAAGCAGCAACTGTTGAAACCGGCGCAACGGTAATGGTGCCGTTGTTTGTAAACGAAGGTGAAAAAATCCGCGTCAATACAGCAACCGGCGAATATGTAGAGCGTGTAAAAGACTAATTTTAAATTATTTATAATAAAAATAGGCTCCCGATTAGGAGCCTATTTTTATTACCCTCTAAAACCAACTTTTTGATGGCTTCCATCGCAATATGGTTTGTTGGTTGAAGCGCCACAGCGACAAAAGGCGGTTACTTTATTCCTTTTGGTTTCGTTTCCATCCTTCTCTTTTATCAAAATATTGCCATACACCAATAATGGCCCGTTTGGCACTGCTTCCACAATGCTTTCCGTTTGTACCTCAGCCACATTTTCTACCTCATTGTTCATAAAGTAAGTAAGTGCGCCGCTGGGGCATTTTTTTACCTGCTCAATAATTGCTTGCGTAGCGCCAGCTTCTGGCTTTATCCACGGCCTTATCATCGGGTTAAAAACGGTTGGTAAGCCGGTGGCTTCCTTCCAGCAAATAGTGGAATGAATACAAGTTGCTGGTTTCCAAACAATTGTTACTTCGCCATTGGTGTATTGTTTTGTAATATCGTCCATTTAATGATTTTATTTACAAGGTAATAAAAATCAGCAATAGTGCTTTAAATCCCCAATACTTCTTTTAACTTGGCATAACCAGCTTTGCTTACAGGTAGGCGCTGTCCGGTAGTCAATAATGCCAAATGGCTATCTTTTTCATAAGGATCGATGCGGGTAATGAGTAATGTGTTTACAATATACGACCGATGCACACGTATAAATTGATGCGCCGGAAAAGCATCTTCAAAATATTGCATGGTTTTCTTTTTTAAAAAACTACCCTCGGCTGTATGTATTTTCACATAATCATCGGCTGCTTCTAAATATTGAACTTGTGGAATAGGGATAATTTTTATTTTCCCGCCATCTTTTACAACAATTCTTTGTGCTTGCGATGCAGTAGTAGCAACGGTTTCGAGCACAGCGTTGGTTTGTGTAACATTAGTTGTTTTTTGCTGTTGTGTTAATTTTTGCATGGCTTTGTCAAACCGTTCTTTACTAAAAGGTTTTAATAGATAATCTGCTGCGTGAGCTTCAAAGGCTTTAATGGCATATGCCTCAAAAGCAGTTGTAAAAATTACTTGTGGCGGGTTATCCACCAGTTCCAGCATTTCAAAACCTGTTATTTTGGGCATTTGTATATCCAAAAAAATCAAATCTGGCTGATATTGCTGAATGGCTTTAATGCCTTCAAAACCATCGTTGCATTCTTTTACTACCTCAATTTGTGGGTATGCCTGTAAATATTCTTTAACCATCATCCTGGCCAATGGTTCGTCATCAATAATAATTGCTTTCATTGTAGAGAGCTTTGAGCTATTAGCTTTGAGCCAATTGCCTATTATAAATTAAATAATTAATAGCTAAAAGCTAATAGCTCACGGCTAATTTATTTGTGGAATTAAAATTTTTGTAATAAAATTATTTTCTTTCACTGTGGTTGTAAGCAAATCGTGCCTGGCAAAAAGCAAAAACAATCTTCTTTTGATAGACGCTAAGCCAAAGCCCGTGCCGCCCAAGGGTTGAGCCGTCTCTTCATCATACGGGTTTTGAACCGTTACCTCAAGCCCGGCATCGGTAATATGGGCAGCTATCAAAATCACCACTTCTCCTATTGTATCATAAAGCCCAAATTTAATAGCATTTTCTACTACCGGCTGCAACAACATGGCGGGCAATTTCATTTGAAGTGCTTGTTCCGTAATTTGTATATCGGTCTGCAACCGATAGCCAAAACGCACTTTTTCTATATCCAAATATAATTGCAGATACTGCATTTCTGCTTCTAAAGTATCCCATTGATGCTCATCTTTTTTTAGCGTTCCCCGCAAAAAATCAGACAATTGTTGAATCATGTGTCGTGCATTTTCTGGCTGGCTACCAGTTAGCGCACTAATAGAGTTAAGGCTATTGAATAAAAAATGAGGTTGTAATTGTTGGCGCAATTTGTAAAGCTCCGCTTCCTTGGCCAAATTTACAGTTTCCATTTTTCTGGCATCCGATTCATCCTTTTCTTGCTGGGTATACCACAACAAATTCATCATAGCCATACATCCATTTATTAAAAAGGCAATGGCAAAACGTATGTTCGATGATGATTTGAGTTGTGATAGATAAATGACATTTCCATGCAAAAATATCCATAGCGTTATCCTGCTTAATAACAACCAAACTAAGCTAAAGCCTAAGCTCACGATTAAAACATACCAATATCTGTCATGTTTTGGAACATAGTATCGCATACCATTACTAATTAGCAAACAACAACCTGCCAATAAAAAATTGCTGGTTACTGCATCAATTACGGCCACCCATCTGTCGTATCCCAAATCAATTAATATAATTATTTGCATGCCCGACCAAACCGCCCACCATAAGCAGAAAATAAAGAAAAATTTTTTGGAAATGAATGGTTGGGCCAAACTTCTTAATTTAGTTTAATAGAACATTGCAGGCTTTCTTCAAATAAAAAATTGGCCCTTGATTTAATGGTACGAAGATAAAACTCTGGATTTTTTTCTTCATAAATATGCGAATACATTTCAGCCCCGTCCGTTAAATCGTCTAATCGATGCAATTCGCACACATTTATAAATTTCCACTGCACTAATCTTTCATTACAATTCAAAAAGGTTTCCTGCTCTTTATCGCCAATCAATTGAGCTTTTTGAAACGCATGCAAATCGTCGAAAGCATGTATTAAACGTAGTTGTTCATCGAATTGGGGCGTATGTTTTCCATCGCCACAAATAATACGATAAACCAATTTTGCCAAATACCAATTCATTGATTTAAGATTTTAGATTTAAGATTTGTGATTATAGCCTTAATCTTCTTCCTATTTATCGCTAATAGCTAATAGCTTCTGATATCAATTCCAGCAAATACGGCAGACCCTTTTAACACCAATATCTTATTGGGATCGTTGGTTATATTTCCGAAACTCCTTTTGTCATCTATGCCATGAAAAACACCATGGATTTCGTTCTGGAGCGTCCAAGTAGGTGGGATTACCATTGTACAACCGCCAAAGATTTCTTCTATGTTGATGACAACCGTTCCCGTAAAATCGGCTTTTGAAAGATCCAATTCAGCACCGCCAAATATGCAGGAAATGGATCCACCTTGAAAATTTTTTGAAAGTATGCTTTTTTCAACACCGCTAAATATAGAACGGATTTGGATAAAATCGCTGCGGTCTATTTCGAAATCGGTGGCGTTAGTTTTTTCACTCAGCCCATTGTCCCAACTTTTTTTTTTCCACCTATCCTTGTTCCATCCATCTTTTGGGCGAAATAAAATAAGAATACCGGCACCGATAACGGCTATTGGAGCAATGTAATTATGCAAATTAAGTTCAGGCATTTGCCTGTCTAATAAAAAACAGGCACCAACGGCCATTAATATAAACCAGCCAGGGCCGCGAAAATTATTTTTTAAACCACTATATAAACCCAGCGCAATTAAAAGAACCTCCCAAGAAAATAACCAAACTGGTATTGGCAACCCTAATTTATATCCTAAAAATAAAGATCCGCCAAGGATAAGGAGTAATCCACCAACCACATTTTTTCGCTCTCTGTTGTTATAATCGTTTGACATAGTATTTGTTTTAATTTGATAAGTCAAAAGTAGATTACGACGGTTGGATTGAAAATGGCGGATAGGCAATTACTGCAAAATGGTCGGTAAACGAAGAAGAAATATCGGCAAAAATTACGGAGCAAAAAAAACGAGCAACACTTTCGTGTCGCTCGTTGTATCTTTTAATTGAAAATACTTATTCTGCATCTGGTTCGGCCGGTGTTTCGGTAGCAGGAGTTTCAGTAGCTGGTGCTTCATCCACAACAGTTGCTTCTTCAACGCTTGCAGTATCAGCTTTTTTCTTGCCACCACCTGCACGACGTGTTCTTTTAGCTGGTTCAGCAGTAGTTGCTGTTTGTATTCCTTTACCGTATACTTCGTTAAAGTCAACCAATTCGATCATTGCACGGTCGGCATTATCACCAACACGGGCAGTTAATTTAATGATACGGGTATAACCACCTGGACGGCTAGCTACTTTTGGAGCTATTACTGTAAACAATTCTTTGATAGCCGCTTTATCGTTCAATTTGGCAAATACCAAACGGTGGTTGTGGCTAATTTGTTCCTTGTTCTCCGTGTTCTTTGTTTTAGTAATTAAAGGTTCAACATAAGTACGCAAGGCTTTAGCTTTAGCCAAAGTAGTAACAATACGTTTGTTGGTAATTAGTGCGATTGATAGGTTGCTTAGCAACGCTTCGCGATGGGCTTTTTTACGGCCTAGGTTGTTGATTTTGTCTCCGTGACGCATGACGATTAATTTTTAGAGCTTATACCGTGTCAGGAATTATAAGCCATTTTAGGAAATGTGCTGACGTACTAATTAGCCGATTTGCTAACAATGCAGTCAACAATATGTTTAAATGATAAATGCTGATGTATTAATTAGCAAATCAGCTAATTAACACATCAGCACATTAATTATAGTTCTTCTTTGTCTACACCCAATTTGCTCAAATCCATTCCAAATCCAAGACCACGTTCATTCAAAACCTGCTCAATTTCACTCAAGCTTTTTTGACCGAAGTTGCGGAATTTCATCAAGTCTTCTTGTTCGTATTGTACCAATTCGCTTAAGCTGTTAATTTTAGCGGCTTTTAAACAGTTGAAAGCACGAACACTAAGGTCCAAATCTTCCAACGGCGTTTTCAATACTTTACGTAATTGCAATGATTGTTCATCTACCACGTCTTCTTTCTTTTCTTCCTTGCGGTCGAAAGTGATGTTTTCGTCGGTGATAATCATCAAGTGCTGTATTAAAATGCGACTAGCTTGTTTTACAGCTTCTTCTGGGTGAATGGTGCCATCAGTATTCACTTCCATCACCAATTTTTCATAATCGGTACGTTGTTCAACACGTGTATTTTCTACGGCGTATTTTACATTTTTAATGGGCGTGAAAATGGCATCAACCGGAATATATCCGAATGATGAATCTTTCTGTTTGTTGTCTTCTGCTGGAACATATCCGCGGCCTTTAGCAATATGTATTTCAATATCAAGCTTTGAGCTGCTGTCCATAGTGCAAATCAACAATTCTGGGTTCATCACCTCAAAACTTGTTAATCCATCACCAATCATGCCGGCAGTAAATTCAGTTTTGTTCTTAATGCTCAATGAAACTTTCTCGAAGCTTACATCACCTTCAACAATTTTCTTAAACCTTACTTGCTTCAGGTTCAATATAATTTCGGTAACATCTTCGGTAATACCTTTTAAAGTAGCAAACTCGTGGTCGCCACCTTCTATTTTAATACCGATAATAGCATGTCCTTCCAGCGAACTTAACAACACCCTGCGTAGGGCGTTACCAACTGTAAGGCCAAAACCAGGTTCCAACGGACGAAACTCAAATTGTGCTTCAAAATCAGTTGATTTTTGTAGAACAATCTTATCGGGTTTTTGAAAATTTAATATAGCCATGAGGGATATTTATTTTATGTTTTGATTTCAAGTTTATCCACCAATTGAAATTGAATAAACCTGAAGATTGAAAGAAGCAATAAAGCCAAAACCAATTTCCCCACCTGTTTTGCAGGTAGGGAAAAAGTATTACTTGCTGTACAATTCCACAATCAGTTGTTCCTTAATGTTTTCTGGAACACTTTCCCTTTCAGGATAAGCGATGAACGTACCTTTTTTATCAGCTTCGCTCCAATCAACCCAGTTAAATTTATTGTTTTTACCACGGCTCATACCTAAGATTGATTCGTTGTGTTCGCTCTTTGGCTTGAAACCGATGACATCGCCAGGTTGTAATTGGCAAGAAGGAATATTTACTACTTCACCATTTACAGTAATATGCTTGTGGCTTACTAACTGGCGTGCAGCTGGGCGGCTAGCAGCAAGACCCATGCGATAAACTGTGTTATCTAAACGGGCTTCTAACAATTTAATCAGGTTTTCACCTGTAACGCCTTTGCGGCGAGAAGCCTCAACAAACGTTTTGCGGAATTGTTTTTCCAACAAACCATAAGTATATTTTGCTTTTTGCTTTTCTTTCAATTGCAAAGCGTATTCACCCGGTGCTTTACGCTTTTTAGTAGCGCCATGCTGCCCTGGAGGGTTGCTATTTTTTGAAAGATACTTGCCATTGCCTAAGATAGGCTCACCAAACTTCCGGCATATTTTGGTTTTTGGTCCTGTATAACGTGCCATAATATTTAATTAGATTTTTGAGTTCCCGGTCATGTTCTTAAAAATCTTAAAATTTTGAACAAGCCAGCTTTGAATAAATTACAAAAGAAAAAATTCCAAATTCCAAATAAAAAATGTTTAAAACCAGTTTCGAGTATACTCAATGTTGGAATTTGATATTTCTGATTTGGAATTTTATATTGCTTATACCCTTCTTTTCTTAGGAGGACGACAGCCGTTATGCGGCAATGGGGTAATATCTTTAATCATTGATACTTCGATGCCGCTATTAGCTAAAGAACGGATAGCGCCTTCGCGGCCTGAACCTGGTCCTTTTACGTAAACATCTACTCTTTTTAAACCTGCTTCCAATGCAACACGGGCTGCATCAGCTGCTGCCATTTGAGCTGCATAAGGCGTGTTCTTTTTAGAACCGCGAAAGCCCATTTTACCAGCTGATGACCAACTGATAACTTGGCCTTGTTTGTTGGTAAGGCTTACAATAAGGTTGTTGAACGTAGCGCTGATATGCGCATCACCATAAGCTTCTACCTTTACGATTCTTTTTTTAGCTGCGGTTTTAGCGCTGTTTTGCTTTGCTGCTTTTGCCATTTTTTAATACTGAGGTAATCTGTGAATGATATTGTTTTATACGCCTCCCCACAAATTTTGTGGATCCAGCGGTTTAGAATTACGAATTAAAAATTACGAATTACGAAACAAAGTATATTTCGTAATTCGTATTTCCTATTTCGTAATTGGTTTTATTTCTTGGCTACTTTCTTCTTACCAGCAACAGTTTTGCGCTTGCCCTTGCGGGTACGGCTGTTGGTGCGGGTACGTTGACCACGAAGTGGCAAACCTTTACGGTGACGAAGACCACGGTAGCAAGCGATATCCATTAAACGTTTAATGTTCGTTTGGGTTTCACTACGCAATTGTCCTTCTACCTTAAATTCGTTGGTAATAGCGTTACGGATGGCGGCCAATTCTTCATCGTTCCATTGGTTCACCTTTTTGTTTACGTCAATATTAGCATTTTGCAATATATAACGAGCCGTGCTTTGGCCAATACCATATATATAGGTGAGGCCAATTTCGCCACGCTTGTTTTTTGGTAAGTCTATACCGGCAATACGAGCCATACTAAATCAGAAATTAAAAATTAAAAATTAGAATTATCCTTGACGTTGCTTAAAACGAGGATTCTTTTTGTTAACGATGTACAGCCTGCCCTTCCTGCGGACGATCTTGCAATCTACGCTGCGTTTTTTGATGGATGCCCTTACTTTCATTTTTTTAGCTTTTAGCTTTCAGCTGTTTAGCTGTTAGCAGTTCTAAATGACTTTATTAAAAAATTCTCATAGCTAATGGCTAATAGCTAATAGCTTATTTATACCTAAAAATGATTCGACCACGGCTTAAATCGTAAGGGCTCATTTCAACACCTACTTTGTCACCAGGCAAAATCCGTATGTAGTGCATGCGCATCTTTCCGCTAATGGTAGCTAATATTTCATGTCCATTTTCTAACCTTACGCGGAACATGGCGTTAGATAACGCTTCAATGATACTACCGTCTTGCTTAATGAGTGCTTGTTTTGACATACTTTTTTTGGGAGTGCAAAGATAGTCATGTTATGTGGATATGAGCAAAATAAAATTTAGAATTTTGATAAAATTCCCTTTTATTTCGAAAAAAGATGTGTTATAACTTAAAAAAGGGTTCAAGCGTTTGCTTAAACCTTAAAATATGTTCGATAACCTAAACTTATTCTTCCAGTTGTTAAATATTTGTTTATATTGGGTTGTTAAACCTATGCACCAATGTATAACAAATTACCGCTAATATCAGTGGCTATGGCATGCTATAATGGAGAGCCGTTTATTACCGAACAACTGGATAGCATTTTAAAACAAACTTATCCCAACATAGAAATTATTATAACAGACGATTGTTCCCAAGACGACACTAAAAAGATAATACACGAATACCAATTGATATATTCCAATATTTTTTTGTTTGAAAATCGCACAAACCTTGGCGTTACAAAAACATTTGAACATTCATTAAGCTATTGTAGTGGAGAATTCATTGCGCTTTCAGACCAAGATGATATTTGGGTGCCGGAAAAATTAATGACGCTGTATCAATCAATAGAAAAAAAACAATTGGCCTATGGTGATAGTGAATTGATAGATGACTTAGGCAAGCCGATTAATAAAAAATTGAGCGATTTACGAAAAATGTACAGTGGTAACAATACAAAAGGGTTTGCATTTAATAATATTGTTTTAGGACATGCTATGCTGTTAAATGCCCAAATATTAAAAGAAGCCTTGCCAATACCTAATAATATACCGCATGATATTTGGCTTGCATACAAAGCTTGTGCTATTGGCGGTATACATTATTGCAACAATGTATTAACTAAATATAGGCAGCACAACAAATCAGTGACTACCACCATGCCGCAAAAAGCTGTTGCACGTACGAAAAATAATAGATACGATGATTTTGAAAATAAACTGAATTGGATAACAGTGATGGAAGCAAACGCCATTCCAAGAGAGAAACCGTTTTACATGCAGTTATTGCTTGAATATAAAAAAAAGCAAACCGGCAAATTTGCATGGGGCTTATTGCTTTTTATGCTAAAACAAAGGAAAGATCTATTTATGTTTTCAAAAAAACACATTGCTAGTCAAGTTATTGAGATTTTTAAACAATGTAGGGGCGAAAAATATGAAATAGGATTTTCGCATGGCATAATCACCACACCAATTGGTGCGTCTGTTTAACAATGCCCATCACAAACACGCTTTGCGTATGGCCCATATTATCAATTTGGCTTAGTTTATTTACATGGAAATCATAATAAGTATTCATATCCTCGGTTTGCACTTTTAGCATAAAGTCGTATTCGCCAGAGATACTGAAACATTCGGTAACCTCATTCAATTCCAAAATGCTCTTTATAAAAGCGTCGCCGGCGTTTTTGCCGTGCTGTTTTAACGAGACGTAGCAAATAACCATCAACCCACGTTTTACCTTGGTATGGTCTAATAAGGTAGCGTATTGTTTTATTACACCTGTGGTTTCCAACCTTTTAATACGCTCGTGCACGGGCGTGGTGCTAAGGTGTATTTTTTCTGAAATGTCTTTCACCGCCATCCTAGCGTTTTCTTGCAATAGCCTTAAAATTGCCAAGTCTTTTTCATCCAATGTTATTTGTACCATAGTTGAATCTTCTTTTAACACCTAATTTATTACTATAAAAAAGCCGAATCTCCTTAAAAATTTTAATTTTTATAATTATTTCCCAAATTTATCAATCATTATAGAATATTCCACCAAGAACATAGCTTTGCGGCAATAAATCAATCAAAAAAAGATTTTATGTCAACAACATCAACAGCTTCACAAATCGACTTTAGCCTTAAATATAAGGTGGCCGATATTAGCTTGGCCGCTTGGGGCCGCAAAGAAATCCGTTTGGCCGAGGCCGAAATGCCGGGTTTAATGAGTTTGAGGGCAGAATATGGCGCATCGCAACCATTGAAAGGCGCTCGTATTGCGGGCTGCTTGCACATGACCATCCAAACTGCCGTATTAATTGAAACATTAGTGGCTTTGGGTGCCGAAGTAAAATGGAGTTCTTGCAATATATTTTCTACGCAAGACCAAGCCGCTGCTGCAATTGCCGCTGCTGGTATTGGTGTTTTTGCTTGGAAAGGCCAAACACAAGCTGAGGCTGACTGGTGCATTGAACAAACTTTGTTCTTTGGTGGGGCTGACCGTCCTTTGAATATGATTTTGGACGATGGTGGCGATTTGACAAACATGGTGTTAGACACTTACCCTGAATTAGTGCACAATATTAAAGGTTTGAGCGAAGAAACTACCACCGGCGTTCACCGTTTGTACGAGCGTATGGCTAAAGGTACTTTGCCAATTCCTGCTATTAATGTTAACGACAGCGTTACCAAAAGCAAATTTGATAACAAATATGGTTGCCAAGAAAGTTTGGTAGATGCGATCCGTCGTGCTACCGACGTAATGATGGCCGGTAAAATTGCCGTTGTTGGTGGTTATGGTGATGTTGGTAAAGGTTCTGCTTTAAGCTTAAAAGGTGCTGGTTGCCGTGTAATTGTTACCGAAATCGACCCGATTTGTGCTTTGCAAGCTGCCATGGAAGGTTTTGAAGTAAAACCGATGATCGAAGCTGTGAAAGAAGCCGACATAATTGTTACCGCTTCTGGTTGCCGCGATTTGATCACCGAAAAACATTTCCGTTTGATGAAGGACAAAGCCATTGTTTGTAACATCGGTCACTTCGACATTGAGATTGATATGGCCTGGTTGAACGGCGCTTACGGTTCTACTAAAGATACCATTAAACCACAGGTTGATTTGTACAACATCGAAGGAAAAGACGTTATCATTTTGGCCGAAGGCCGTTTGGTAAACCTTGGTTGCGCTACTGGCCACCCATCTTTTGTAATGAGCAATTCTTTCAGCAACCAAACCTTAGCTCAAATTGAATTGTGGACAAATTTCGCCAATTACGAAAATAAGGTGTATGTTCTTCCAAAACATTTGGATGAAAAGGTTGCCCGTTTGCACTTAGCAAAAGTTGGTGCTGTGTTAGATGAATTGACAGACGCACAAGCTGAATACTTAGGGATACCTAAGGTTGGCCCTTTCAAAAGTGAAATGTACCGCTACTAGTTATAAGTTTTAAGTTATAAGAAAACCCCAAGCGTCGGCGCTTGGGGTTTTCTTTTGGTTTAGATACTGGGGAATGATTGCTTGTATTCCTACAATTCGTTACTATCACTGTCGCCACGCATATTTGCATCGGCTTTGCTTGCCCTATCTTGTGCTGATGGTGCATTCGGAACGGTTACTTGTCTTTTTTTATTACTGTTTTCACTTCCGGTTGATGCATCATTTATTGAATCTTGATTGGCTGTGCCAGCAGATGTAGTTGTACTTTTTGTTGTTTGATCTTCATTTGTACGCATAAAATAAATTTTTAATTGTGACCTAATGAAGTGATAAATGCATTTTTTGTGCCAGCGGAAAACATTATTGGATTTGTCTAAAAGCCACTGATTGGCGAAAGCTGTATTTTACAGCCCTATTATGTAATATTTCTGGTTGCCAAGGTGGAGATTGTTCTATAACTTTAAGGGCAATCCTATCAAATTCAGGATGGAAAGGTGTTACAACTTCCGCATGCTCAACTTTTCCGTTTTCGCCAATAACCACTTGAATAACCACAACAGCCATGTCACCATCAACAAATCTATATCCATTGGGCCAATATAATTTTTTTTCCACATAGTGATTCCAAGCTTCTTTACCACCATTAAAAGACGCCGGCCTATCATTGCTGGTAGTGTCTGATTTTAACGTACCAGTTTCATCATAGTCTTTTTTATTTATTAAATGCCCATGGTTATAAATTTCCTCGGCGGACAGATTACCGCTTTTGTTAAAAAATTTCCATTTGCCATTTGCTTTGCCTTTTATGTAATAGCCTGCTAATGATGGACGCCCATTGTCAAACCAACTTACACGTATATCCATGCTATCGTTTACATGAGCTGTTGAATCAGCAATAAAACCATTTCGATGCCAAGCTAATTTCACACCGATAGGGATACCATTGTGATAATCAGCTGAATCCGCCATAGTTCCATCGGAATAAAAATTTACACAAATCCCCTCCTTTTTATTGTGTATAAAATGGCTGAGTTCAGATAATTTACCGTTTGGATGAAAAAATACAACCTTTCCATTTCGGATTTTACACGCACTGTCTTCATACATCGCATCCATCTGTAGCTGTTTGTTGGCCACAAAATAATCAAGGCGATGCCACCCACTATCCTTTTTCTCCAACACACTAAAAAACCTTGCGTTTAATAAATCGCAAGGTTTCCAATTATAATCGTAGTAGGTTTCTATTTTTTGTGACAGGGCTTGAAACGACATGGCAATACAAACTAAAAAAATGAAATGGCGCATTCGTGTTTATTAATCAGCAATTATAAACGAATAAAATATTCCCTATCACTTTTTTAAACTTTAATTCACATTAGTTTTTTTTAAAATACCTCAACACCCCAAGTCCGTTCCCAGTTTTCGCCTGCCTCCAATTTCACAATTCCTTCTTTATCAGTTAATTGCTGGTTACTATCCACGCTGTCTGCAATGCCACACCAAGGTTCTAAACAAAGAAACGGAGCATTTTTTGCGGCCCAAATTCCATAAAATGGAAATCCATTAAAAGTGAAATGGATACCATGCGCATGTACATTACTGGCCAATGTGATGTGGTTGCTTTGCAGATGTTTCAGCACAATAGCATCCTCGTAAAAAAGACTGGAATGTAATTGCAACCTTCCCCGCTCCGATTCAACCATTTCCGAATGATTTTCAACCAAGCCGTTATCCAATTTCCAACGGTTTAATGTTTCCGGTTCACTAAATTGTAAATAATAATCGGTGTAATTACTGCCTGCAACCATTGGCACTGCAAATGCCGGATGGCCGCCGACAGAAAATAGCATTTCGCCATCTGATGGATTCGTTACTTCGTAAGTGCAGGTTAATTGGGGTCCATCTAGTTTGTATCGTAATTTCAAAATAAACGCAAAAGGATAAACAGCCAAGGTTTCAGCGCTTTGTTGTAACGTAAAGACAGCTTCTTTGTCACTTATTTTTTCTGCGGAAAAATCCTTTTCCCTTGCAAAACCGTGGCGTGGCAAATGATATTCCTTGCCGTCATAATAATAAGTATCGCCTTTTAGCGAGCCAACAATGGGAAACAACACCGGACTATGTTTGCCCCAATAAGTTGCATTACCACTCCACATATATTCAATATCCGTTAGCACACTTTTTAGGCTTTGTAATTCTGCGCCTTTCGGCGAAATAGATCGCTGAAATATAATCGTTCTGTAAAGTAATCATAGTGAATAGTGAATAGTCAATGGTGAATAATTAGTGAGTGGGAAGTGGAGAATAGCAAGTGGGAAATGGTGAATAGCTAGTGGGAAGAACAAATTGCGAGTAGGAGCTTAAACAGATTAAGCATGAAAAAGCTACCCTAGAGTCCAAAAGATCTGTGTTCAATCTGTGAATCTGTAGCATTCCCCTATTTGCTATCCAATTTTACCCGTGGCGATTCCGAAACTAGCCAACCCGTAGCATATATCCATTGGGTCATTTTTAGCAATTTGGGATAATTGATACGACTTGCTTCGTCTCTCGGCGTGTGGTAATCGGGGTGCAAATTACTACTAAAAAATAATGCTGGGATGCCTACATGCGCATACGAGGCATGGTCGCTACGATTGTACCAGTTTTCAGGGTGCGAAACTTCGTCCCAACTATTATCCACAATAAAATGTGTCACATCTTTATTGGCTTGGTTGGCAAGGTTCACTAAATCTTGCGAATTACGATGCGGCGGGATTACACCCATCAAAGCAGCCGAATCAATTGAATTGAAACCAATCATATCGCCATTTAAAACGGCAACAATATCTTCTTTTTTAACCGTTGGCCTTTCGGCGTACCAGCGAGAACCAAGTAATCCCCTTTCTTCGGCACCATGCCAAACAAATAAAGCGGAACGCTTACCTGGACTAGCTTTCCAAGCACGGGCAATGGCAAACATGGCCACGCAAACACTGGCATTATCATCGGCTCCGTTCCAAATTGAATCACCATTTTGCGGGTTGCCGATGCCATCATGGTCGTGGTGGCCGCTAAATAAAACATACTCGTTCTTCAAAACAGGATCCTTCCCCGGTGCTTTCGCAACAATATTTACCGAAGGATATAAAAAATTATCTACTACAATATCAGCTTTAATAGTTGCATTGTTGGCTAGCTCGTCACCCATTGCTGATGGTAATAATATAAATGGAACATTATTGGGTAAAGCATTCCGCAGTTGAATCGATGGCAATCCTTCGTTTGCATAAGAACCTTCGTTAAAAATATGGCCCGAGAAATCTATGCCGCTTTCCAATGTTTTATCGGCCACAAAAATTACTGCCTTCGCACCATTTTTAACAATGGCATTTGCTTCGGTACGAATAACAGCATAGGTGTACCGCATCGTCCAAATGCTCATGCTGGGCACGGGCAACGGGTTTGGTGGTACTACTTGAAAAGCCACAATTTTTCCGGTAAAATCTTGGTTGGAGTCTGCCAACGATTTTAACCAATACACTGGTCCGTCCAACCTACTTGCAACCGTATTGGTTACCCAAACATTTTTCCATAAATCCAATGGCTTGTTATTAATTAAAATTTGGCTGGCATCAGACACCATTTTACGGCGCAAGTTATAAAACTGAAAATAAGTACCGTCGTCTCCAGCCGGCTCCAACCCTATTTTTTGTGCCATTTGCGCCACCCAAGCGCCAGCCCGCAATTCATCCAAGGTTCCGGCCCGCCTTCCCCTAAATGCGTCATCGGCCAATTCATACAAATCTTTCTTTAAATCGGCAGGTTTTATGGCAGCCATTGCGGGTGGTACAATTGTTTTGGCCGTTTGGCCAAAAACCAAAACACTCAACATAAAATTGGTTGCTACTAAGACGGCTTTATACATGGAAATCAAAAATTTATTGCAGCAAAATAGGAAAAAACAGTGAGGTACCGATATCAATTTCAAAACGATTTATGCCAACACCACAATCCAAAACATCAACAAAACTTAATATACATTTTAACTGCGAATGCTTTCTTTGATATTATTTTGGTAAATTAAGTATCAAATTGTAATTTCCAAAACTCCAAATCTTGAAACGGGTTCGCCTGTGGCAGAAACATCCAAATATATGAGCGACCCATCAATAAATATAAACCCTTCTTCTCTTTTTGAACCTAAACTGTCGGATTATATACCGCTGGGAAAATTGGCAGACGAAAAAACAGCCAAATTATTGTTTAATTATTTCCGCGATACAAAGCCTTTTAAATGGAACGAAGCCAACAACGATTGTGAAGACAGGGCCGAAGCTATTTGCATGTTGCTCGATAAATGGGGCATCACCAACTGCAAAGGCTGGGTGTTTAATGGTTTTTTGATGCGGAAAGGAAATGGATTATTGACGAACGATTGGGGTTATCATGTGGCGGCGATGTTGCCTATTATGAAAAGCGAAGAACTTTGGTTTTATGTAATCGACCCCGCCACTTGCAGCGAATTAACGACTTTGGAAGATTGGGCTATTAAGGCAACTGGTACCGGCCCAAGCTATTTTGTTATAAAGAGGGGCAGCTTATATATTTTTCCAACCGGAAATTTGTATACCAACCGATGGCATAGCCGTAACCGCCAAAACCATAAATGGACCATGCAAGGTTTGGCGGGTATAAACGGCCCAACTGTGCTTGGAAAGGCACAACTCATCTACAATAAAAAAAAGATTGCCAATACCACCAAGGCATTTTACAAGCTAATGGCCCATCGGCCTGATTTTTTATAGGACTTTAATAAAGCCCAATCGCAAACCAACAGGTACAAAGCATTTTGTAACAAAAATGATTTTGACATTCCAACCTGTTGCTTACCAACATTTTACAACACTTACAATTAAAGCCGCAAACGTGGTTGTAAAAATTTGTCGCAAAAAAATAATCAAATACTTGTTTAAATCAAACGTTTGTTTAACTTTGCATTTCAAATCCGGGGAAATCCAATGACGTTCAATGATAAACAACTCCAAATTTTAACCACAGCAGAACAGATGTTCGCCCTCAAAGGCTTTGATGGTACGTCTGTTCGGGATATTTCGGAAGCTGCCGGCGTAAACGTTGCCATGATTTCATATTACTTCGGGTCGAAAGAAAAACTAATAGAGGCTTTGTTCGAATTCAGGATTGGCTTTTTGGCAGAAAGGATGGAGACATTGCTTAAAGACGAAACATTAACGCCCTTACAAAAAATAGGTAAGCTGATCGACGAACACATAGACAGAGCTTTTGCTTCCGACAGGCGCAGTTTTTTCATTATCATGACCACAGAGCAACTCATCAACAAAACACCTTCGATCCTTAAAAAAATCTCCGAATTAAAAAAACGCACCCTTGATTTATTAAGCGAATTGATACAAGAAGGACAGATAAAAGGTCAATTCAAAAAAAAGATAGACTTTTTGCTGATGTTGAATACAATGGTTGGTACTGTATCGCAAACCATGTGCAGCCAACAATTGTATCGCGATTTGAACAACCAGCAAGACATGGCCGACGATGATTTTACAAAACAATTAAAAAGAAAATTAAGTATCCATATACAAACACTGGTAAAAGCAATATTAAATTATGAAGCATAAAAACATGTTATGGACGTTGGTAATGGGATTAATTTTCCATTTTGCCGCATCGGCGCAACAACCGGAAACCACTAAAACGCTGGGTTTAAAAGAAGCCATTGATCTAAGCATTAAAAACAGCAAACAATTAAAAAACAATAAGGCAAGAATAGCCGAAGCAGTGGCGCAAATACAAGAAGCGAAAGATAACAGGCTTCCGGATGTAGGTGCAAGTGGCTCTTACTATTTTTTGCCAACCAACCCAAGTTTTGGGCTAAAAATAAAGACTGGCAACGATTCAACCACCAGCAGTACGCCAAAAGTGCGACAGGCTTTTTTGGGAATGGTTAGCGCATCGGTTCCCATTTATGAAGGCGGCCGTTTAAGGTATGGAATTGAATCAGCCAAATATTTAGAAAAAGCTGCAGAATTGGATGCTGACCACAATCGCGGGGCTATTACCATCAACACCATCGACGCTTTTGCCAATTTGTATAAATCAAAAGCTGCGGTTAGTTTGGTGCAAGAAAACTTGGACCAAGCCCGCCAACGAGTGGCCGATTTTTCCAACCTTGAGAAAAACGGCTTATTGGCAAGAAACGATTTATTAAAAGCGGAATTGACCGCATCGAACAACGAACTGGCCTTGTTGGATGCCGAAAGCAATTACAAGCTGGCTTATGTAAACATGGACATTATGTTAGGTTTACCGGAAAATACGCTTTTAGTACCAGATTCTGCCAGCCTTCAACAAATAGGCGATCTAAAACCTATTCAAGATTATGAGCAATTGGCTTTTCAAAACCGTAAAGATATCGAAGCGTTGAGCTATCGGAAAAAATCGGCAGAAGTTGGCGTAAAGGTTGCTCAATCTGCAACTAAACCAACCGTGGCCGCTAGTGCTGGTTATATTGCTACCGATGTGCCTAGTCTTTTATATGCTTATAACGTTACCAACATAGGCGTTGGCATAAAGTACAACCTTTCAAGCCTTTGGAAAAACGACTCTAAGGTACAACAAGCAAAAGCTAGGCAACAAGAAGTAGAAACACAGGACGAAATGTTACGTGACGAAGTTTCAATGGCCATCAACCGCGATTACCAAAACTATTTGGTAAGCAAAAAGAAGATTGATGTGTATGCCACGGCCGTTGACCAAGCTACAGAAAACTATAAGGTTACCAAAAACAAATACGATAATACCCTTGCTACTACAACCGATTTGTTAGATGCCGACGTGGCCCAATTGCAAGCGAAGCTAAATTTTGCCTTTGCAAAAACAGATGCCATCGTAGCTTTTGATAAGTTATTACAGGAGGCGGGAATTCTAGAAGGAAGCAGTAAATAAGTAATTATGTTTAGTCCCAACAATCTAAGCAGCTACATATTTACTCAATTACCCAATTACTTATTTACTCATCACGGATTTCAAATCTTAAAAATGTTCAACGTATGAAATACAATAATTTAGGAAATACAGGATTGTTGGTTTCTGAACTTTGCCTTGGCACTATGACTTTTGGCGGAAGGGGAAGATTTGCACCGATTGGAAGTGTAGACCAACAAGCCGCGAATGAACTGGTAGCCAAATCAGTTGAAGCAGGCATCAACTTCATAGATACGGCCAATGTTTATTCAGAAGGTTGGAGCGAAGAAATTACTGGTCAAGCTATAAAAGATTTAAAATTAAACAGAGATGAACTGGTAATTGCCACCAAGGTTCGTGGTAAAATGGGCAGTGGCCCAAACCAAATTGGTCTTACCCGCAAACATATTTTAGAGCAAGCCGATGCCAGCTTAAAAAGGCTTCAATTAGATTATATTGATTTATACCAAATACATGGCTACGACCCGCTAACACCGTTGGAAGAAACACTACGGGCTTTGGAAATATTGGTGCAATCTGGCAAGGTGCGTTATATAGGTTGCAGCAACATAAGTGCTTGGCAATTAATGAAATCGATAGGTATTTCGGAAAATAAAAACCTATCGAAATTTATTTCGCTGCAAGCTTATTACACAATTGCCGGCAGGGATTTGGAAAGGGAAATGATACCGTTATTAAACGATCAAAAAGTTGGTTTAATGGTTTGGAGCCCGCTGGCCGGTGGATTGTTGAGCGGAAAATATACCCGTTCCAATCAAACGCCAGAAGATTCCCGTCGCACCAATTTTGATTTTCCCATTGTAAACAAAGAAAAAACCTACGATATTATTGATGTGCTGGTACCGATGGCAGAAAGTAAAAATGTTTCGGTAGCGCAATTATCGTTAGCGTGGTTGTTACATCAGCCCGCCGTTAGCACCATTATCATCGGTGCCAAAAAAGTAGCCCAATTGGAAGATAATATCAAATCAATCGAGGTAAAGTTTACGGAAGAAGAGCTAAAAACCTTGAACGACATCAGCAAATTATCGCCCGAATATCCCGGCTGGATGTTGGAATGGCAATCGGCGGATAGAAAGGGTTAGTGAAAAATAGGAAATAGCAAGAAGGGAATAAAAAATAAGAAATAAGGAATAAAGAATAAAGAATTTAATAAGAAAATAGAAAGGCAATCAACAACATAAAAATTCAAATACCCACTCCAAAAAGTCCCGACGGGACGACATCCATCAGCGTTGGGCAAAGCCCATCGTTAAAATAAAATCCAAACACATAATTGCCAGTTACCTAATTACCCAATTACTTTAATAAAAAAAGATTCAAATTAAAAATAAAATCAACAATGGAAACGACTCCTAATGCAACAACTCCGCCAAAAAAATCCAGTAAAGGCTTTATTATCGTATTGATATTATTAGTAGTGTTTGGTGGATGGTTTGGAATTTCAAAATATATACACGGCAAACACCACGAAGAAACAGACGACGCCCAAATATCTTCGAATATAAGCCCTGTAATTCCAAGGGTTTCTGGTTATGTAACCGAAGTACGGGTGAAAGATAACCAACAAGTGAAAAAAGGCGACACCTTGATTGTGATAGACAACCGCGATCAAAAAGTAAAATTGGACCAGGCCGAAGCTGCTTTGGCAACCGCACAAAGCAACCGTGGTGCCGCACAAGCAACCACCAGCGCTTCGCAAGAAAATATTGCTACTTACCGTGCCAGTGTTGGTACCATCGATGCACAAATTGAAGTGGCTAAAGTTGCCGCCCAACGTGCATCGCAAGATTACGACCGCTACGCCAACTTAATTAAAGACCACACCATCACCCAACAACAATTTGAACAAGCACAAGCGGCAAAAGAAACAGCCGACCGCCAATTGCAAGTGTTAGCCGAGCAACGCAAACAAGCAACTAACCAAACAACAGCAGTTGCAGCGCAAAGCAACGCAACTGGCCAACAAGTTGGCATTGCCGCAGCTACCATCAAACAACGTGAAGTGGATGTTGAAATGGCCAAATTAGATCTTTCTTACACCGTGGTGCTAGCGCCGGCTGATGGTATGGTGTCTAAAGTAAACGTTCAACCGGGTCAATATCTTACTGCTGGTTCATCTTTGTTTAGCGTGGTGTTAGACCAAAATGTATGGGTAGTTGCCAATTTTAAAGAAACACAATTGGATAAAATGAAGATTGGCCAAAAAGTAACTGTTGAAGTGGACGCATTTCCTGGCCACGAGTTTGAGGCTAAAGTAACTTCCTTCTCCCCTGCCACCGGTTCAAGCTTCGCTTTGCTTCCTCCAGATAATGCAAGCGGCAACTTCGTAAAAGTAGTACAAAGGGTGCCCGTTAAAATTGAATTTGACGGAAATGATCCACTTGTAAAACAATTACGCACCGGCATGAACGTGAATGTGGACGTACACCTGGATTAAATGGCATATTCGTACTGAGTAAATAAGCAATTGGGTAATTAAGTAATTATGTTTTGTATGAAATAGCATAGGCTTTATTCAATTACCTAATTACCTAATTACCTAATTCTTAATTACTGGATTAAGTGAAAACTAGAATTTAAATAAACTAAATATGGTACAAGCAGAATCATTGGTGGAATATGGCTCACGTAGGGTCATTATTACCATCACAGCTATTTTCTGCGCACTGCTCGAAATAGTGGATACCACCATTGTAAACGTGGCGCTTCCCAATATGCAGGGCAGCTTAGGTGCTACGCTTACCGAGGTAGCCTGGGTAGTTACCGCTTACGCCATTGGCAACGTAATCATCGTACCAATGACCAGTTGGCTGGCGCAACAATTTGGTAGGCGCAATTACTTCGCGGCTTCCATCATTCTTTTCACTGTTTGTTCTTTTTTATGTGGCAATGCCCATAATATTTGGGAACTGGTGGCTTTCCGCTTTATACAAGGGTTGGGCGGTGGTGCCTTGCTGGTTACTTCTCAAACCATCATCACCGAAAGTTATCCGCCTGAAAAAAGAAGCATGGCGCAGGCCATTTATGGCTTGGGCGTTATTATTGGCCCAACATTAGGACCGCCATTGGGTGGTTATATCGTTACCAATTCTGATTGGCCCAACATCTTTTACATCAATATTCCAATTGGTGTAATTGCCACACTGCTTACGCTGCAATTTGTACGCAGCCCAAAATATGGTACTAAATCATCTGTTTCTGATATTGACTGGTTAGGCATTGGATTGTTGGCTGTAGCAGTTGGTTCTTTGCAATTCGTATTGGAAAAAGGCCAAGAAGACGATTGGTTTAGCGGCACTTCAATTTTAAATTTGTTTGGCAGTTCTTTTATCGTTCACCACATTTTGATTTTGACCATCGTGGCCGTTATGGGATTTTACTTTTTTATCTGGCGGGAATTAACTTTCAGAAAACCGATTGTAGAATTGCGGGTGTTAAAAGATGGTAATTTACGGGTAGGGACAATCCTCTCGTTTATCATGGGTTTTGGATTGTATGGTTCTACTTTTATCATACCAATTTACTGCCAAACCACCTTGGGGTGGACGGCGCAGCAATCGGGCATGTTAATGATTCCATCGGCATTAACCACCGCGTTTATGATGCCAGTAATCGGGAATCTTTTACAGAAAGGTGTACCGCAAAAGCTATTGGTATCGATGGGAATGTTACTGTTTGCCGGTTTTACCTATTGGGGATTTAAAATTATAACACCCGATACAGGTTCAGAAAACTTTTTCTGGATGTTGATTTTGCGTGGTTGCGGTATGGGTATGCTGTTTATTCCTATTACAGCCTTGTCACTTTCCAACTTAAAAGGCCAACAAATTGGACAAGGTGCAGCGTTTACCGGAATGATGCGACAATTGGGCGGTTCGTTTGGTATAGCCATCATTACCACCTATATATCAAGGCGCAACATGCAGCACCGCAGCGATCTGGTATCAAACTTAAGCACCGATAACCCTGCCGTTATGCAGCATGTAATTGGTTCACAACATGCTTTTGAAGCAAAAGGCAAGGCAGCCAATACCGCCTTGCAAACTGCTTATCAAATGCTGGATTTTAATGTAAGCAAACAGGCAGTTATACTCTCTTACATGGAAGTATTCTTGTATTTGGGCGTACTGTTCCTGCTATGTATTCCATTTATTATGATGGTAAAATCGAGTAAAGCGAAAGTTGATTTATCAGCTGCGGCGCACTAATGGTGAGTGGTGAATGGGCAATGGTGAGTAGTGAATAGGTAATGGTCAATAGGCAATGGTCAATAGGCAATCATCACTTAAGTGTTTTAAGTTTCGCTTAAAGCTATTTAACAAAATCCTAATAATTATAGAAGGATGAATAATAGCAAAGGATGATGGATATGGAAAGATGAACCCAAGGTTGTTAGCAAGGCTTACATCGTCCTACAAAAGAAAAGTCCCAAGTTTAATGCTTGGGATTTTTTGTGGATACCATTTTGTAGTGTGCCTCGTCTTAGCAACTACAGTCTATACCATTAAATTTAGATTGATATTTTTATCCTAACTGATTACATTAATAAGAAAATCAATAGCGTCTTTCGAATGCAAAGCATCAGTTGATGCTAATGTTTCTTTAGCTGTATTAGCCGCCCTAGCACGCATTTGTATTTCGTAAGCGGCAATGGCCGATGGCATATCTGGATATTCTTTACTTAACAAACATTGGCTCAATTCCAATGCATCTAACATGGCCATATTTACGCCTTCGCCAGCGTACGGCGGCATTAAATGGGCCGCGTCGCCCAGCATGGTAAGGCTCGGCAATGGTTCCCACGTTTGACTTAACGGCATACAATATTGTGGACGCGGCACAAAATCGCCGCTGGCATTCTCAAATAACTCTTGCCATATTTCAGCCCAACAGGCATATTCTTTATTAAACCAAGCAAGCACTTGTGCTTTATCGGAGAAATCGATGCCGCATGTTGTAATCCAGTTTTCATCAGTTTTAAAACTGGTATAAAACACCAAACTACCATCACCTTTTGAACTTACAATTAATGTTTTTTCATCACCCATGGCAAATATTTTCCCGCCATTCAACAGAGCATGAATCTTAGGGCTTTCTGTTGCTGAATGATATACTGCACCTTCCACCGCAGTAACGCCAACAAAAAAAGGTTTGATAGGTGTTATGTAAGGTCGAACTTTAGAATTTGCGCCATCTGCAGCAATCACAATATCTGCAAATGCGCTATCACCATTTTTAAATTCCAATTTCCAATCATCGCCTTGTGGTAAAAGTTGTACAAATTGTCTATTCCAAACCACGGTATCCGGGTGCAAGGAGTCCAATAAAATTTGTTGCAAGGGGCCACGGTCAATTTCAGGCCGGGCATATTCGCCTTCTTTGTCTGTATTATCTTCCAAAACAATATTGGCATGTTTATCTACAATGCACATTTTATCGGCCCCTGGCCTATAATTGGCATTAAATGCTTCCATTAATCCGGCTTCACGCAAAGCCCGCAGGCCCGATTCGTCGTGCAGATCTAACGTAGCACCTTTTGGTCTTGCGTCTTTATGCTCATCTCTTTCGTACACTTTTACGGCTATGCCATTCATTTGCAACAACCTAGCAAGCGTTAATCCGCCTGGGCCGCCGCCTATGATGGCTATGTTTTTTAATGTAATTGCCCTCATAATTAAAAGCTTTTTGTTAAAGACGTATGGAAACAAAAATGCCTTTCTTTTAAAAAAGAAAATTATAGGTAACGTTGGACTTAATGGCACTAAACGTTCCCACGGAACGAGGGCAAAGCATCTAAATATATTTTTACCACCAACGAAATGTTCCCACGGAACAAGGAAACACTGCTTTTGTTCCGCAAGAACATTTCGTTGGTAATGGCTTAGGTCATAACGGTTACCCTCAAAAAAGCAGCTGTAATAGAAGTGGCATCGCCGGTGGTATTTTTATTTTGGCTGTTAAAGAGTATTTCCAATTCATTCCGAAGCTGCGAAGCTTTGCCGTTTTTTTCAGCTGCTTCAAAAGCGTTCATTGTTGGGCCATAATAATTTTTGAATGTATCCACGAGTGCTAACGGTTTACAATCCGTATTAAAAGTAAACATATCTTTTAGGAAAGAAATATTTTCCTTGGCTATCCCGGCACTGCCAAAACGCTCTATTACATGGTCTTCCAAACCCCACAACATCGGGCTCACAAAACCTTCTGGCGGTGGTGGTGTATAGGCGGAACTGATTTTTAATATTTGCGCTACCAAGGTAGGATCGCCCGGTATCCAATTTCCCATCACAATCTTTCCGCCGGGGCGGGTTACACGTACCATTTCCTTGGCTACATCAAACGGCTTGGGTGCAAACATGGCGCCAAAAATACTTACTACCAAGTCAAAGGTTTGGTCTTGCAATTCGCTTAGGTCGGTTGCATCACCTTCTTGAAAAGTACAGTTGGTAAGGCCTTCTTTTTTTGCCCGGATATTTCCTGCTTCAACAAGGTTTCTTGCAATATCCACCCCTAAAACATTGGCTCCAAGCTTTGCTTCGGGTATGGCTGTAGTGCCGTCGCCACAGCCAAGGTCAAGCACCTGAAGACCTTTTGTTATGCCAAGTTGGGCTACAAATGCTTCGCCGCTTTCCCGCATCGTCTCTGCAATAATCGTGAAATCGCCTTTTTCCCACAACGCTTTGTTTGGATTCATTTGTTTAATTTTTTAAAGTATCAAGATATAAAATGAAAATGGCGTTGTCAATAACCCGTTGTTTTTACTGCCGCTTTTGCTCGATTTTTTGGACAATTATATTGCCACAGAAGCACAGAAACATTGGAATGGAAACACAGCGCCCTTTCAATATTATAAAATTAGAAAGGCAAAGAAGCAATTATTGAATAAACATATCTGTGGTTACTAAATAGAACGATTCGGCATATTTGAAGCTATATTAGGTAACATTTTTAGTGGCCGAAGGTGCTTTTGCTGAGGGAGCTATTTTAGATTAAAATAATGTGAGTTCTGGATATAATTTACTGATAATCAAATATTGTCGTTTAAATTTATTTACAGCACGAGACGTTCCTATGGAACGAGCATTTACTATGACGACCACCGACCTAAGCCGTTACCAACGAAATGTTCCTACGGAACAAAGGAACACCGCTTTTGTTCTGTAGGAACATTTCGTTGGTAGTAAAAATATATTTAGATGCTTTGCCCTCGTTCCATAGGAACGTTTTGTGCCATTAGACCCAAGATATGATCGAGTTGTTGGTCTGGTCGAGCTTACCAGCAAAAAATGACAAGGTTATAACCGACAAAAGTACAAAAGCAATATTACACGGCTTTCAAAAGAATTTGAAACGTATAATATAAATGAACTGTTTGCGGGCTATCTGCTTGAATCGATGGCTAGCATACATATAAATTGAGTTGAAAATTAAACATCTCGGAAATATTTGAAAAGACCTGCGTCCAGCGGGGTTTTCACAGCAAGAACATTAAATTATCGGCAACTAACGTGAAACCCTGATGCATAATTTTCCCAAATAGGAAGAAAGCGATGAAAGCCCAGGGAGCTGAAATGTTGGTAATCGACCAAAACAGTTAGGGGGCGACAGTGCCAGAGGCACGACATGTTCAATGGCTCTCTAGATTTTATATGTCGCCCGCTGGGGCTTGATGGCCGTATTTCTAAAACTACTACTACAGCAATACTAGGAATTTGTCCAGTGTGTCAGGAGGCGATTGCTGAGGAGCGCGCGAGTTCATCGCCGCGGTCGCGGAGGCGCTGCCGGTGCCGAGTTCGACGCCGATGATCGCCTCCGCGAGGTCGAGCGCGTTCTCGGCCAGCACATCCTGCACCTCGGCCAGGAGCGCAGGGCGCGTCGAGCGCCGCTGCGGTGCCGCCAGCATCTCGATCGCGCGGTCGAAGTCGGGCCTGTGCGTGCTTGATCGTGGCGGCGTGCTCTGCGTCGAGCCGGGCAACATGCGCCGCGAGCTCCTCGCTGCTGTGCAGCCGCGTATCCGTCCGACGGCGCGAGCCCGCATCCTCGGTGCGCAGTGTCGGCGAGAGTCGAGAAAGGCTTTTCAGGCGACATACTGTTCGTCATCTCCCCTGGTGGATGGCGACGGCACCCTCCGACTCGGAGGTTGCGATCGCGCGCACTACCTCGGCGCGTCCTTCGACCTGGCTGATGCGCACCGGCCCCAGGGCCTCGATCTCCTCCTCGAGGATGCGCAGGCGCTCGGAGATGTTGGCATGACCTCGATCACCTGCTCCGTCGACCCCTTCATGGCCACGGCGAGCACGCTCGCATCGATTCCGCGCAGCACCTGCTGCACGTCCTTGCGATTGAACTTCACGCTCGGCGAAGGTGAGCATGCGCGAGCGCACCCTCGGCCAGGGCCGGTCGAGCGCTTGAGCTCGAGGCTGTCGAGCAGCTGGCGTTCTGTGGAGACACTCCCGACCGGTTGATGATGTCGACCAGGGGCTGGATGCTGCCACCACGTCATTGGCTCGGCGCGAGGTCACCACGGCGCTCGCCCGCACCTTGAGGGTGTCGGCGACGACTCGCACGGCTTCGGGCGCAGCGCTGCCATGGTGCCGATCGCCTGGCTGACGTCGCGGCGGATGCCGTCCGTCCAGCGGTGAGCACGGGTGAGGCGTGCTCGGGACGCAGGTGCGCGAGCACGAGCGCGACGGCTGCGGAGCTCACCGTCGAGCAGGGTGACGAGCTCCGGCCAGCTGCTCACCCTCCTCGACGGCGAGCTGCCGCAGACGATCGCGCTCGTGCTCGCGCACCTCTCGCCGACCAGGCCTCGAGCGTGCTCGCCGGCCTCGACGCCGACGAGCGCACCGACGTCGCCCAGGCGATCGCCACGATGGGCACGGCGACCCCCGAGGCCGTCGGCATCGTCGCGCAGACCCTCCGCGTGCGGGCCGGCGCCGTCGTCGCCCCCCGCGAGCAGGTCGAGGCCGTCGGCGGCATCCAGCCCCTCGTCGACATCATCAACCGGTCGGACGCCGCCACCGAGCGCATCCTGCTCGAGAGCCTCGAGGCCCGCGACCCCGCGCTCGCCGAAGAGGTGCGCTCGCGCATGCTGACCTTCGTCGACATCGTGAAGCTCGACGCCCGCGACATCCAGCAGGTGCTGCGCGGTATCGACGCGGCCGTGCTCGCCCTCGCCATGAAGGGTGCGCCGGAGCCGGTCACCGAGGTCATCCGCACCAACGTGTCGGAGCGCAACCGCGAGCTGCTCGACGACGAGATCCGCGCCGCCGGGGCGGTGCGCATGTCGCAGGTCGAAGAGGCCCGCGCCTCGGTCGTCCGCGCGATCCGCGAGCTCGAGGCCGAGGGCGCGATCACCATCCACAGGGGAGATGACGAACAGTATGTCGCCTGAAAAGCCTTTCTCGACTCTGAGCTTCCCGAACACTGCGCACCGATCGTCAGGACAGCGTAGATGCGCGGGCTCGCGCCGTCGGCCACTCGGCCGGATACGCCGCCGGCTTGCGCGCCGCCAACGAGGAGCTCGCGGCGCATGTTGCCCGGCTCGACGCCGACCACAACGCCACGATCAAGCACGCGCAGGCCCGACTCGACCGCGCGCTCGAGATCTTGGCGGCATCCGCCGTTGCGCTCGACGCGCGCGCCCTGCCGCTCCTGGCCGAGGTGCAGGATGTGCTGGCCGAGAACGCGCTCGACCTCGCGGAGGCGATCATCGGCGTCGAACTCGCCACCGGCAGCACCTCCGCGACCGCGGTG
>CAWJTH010000168.1:2500-32382 GCA_963845495.1 uncultured Chitinophagaceae bacterium | reverse complement strand
CCCAAATCAGTGAATAAATCCGTTTTAAAGCTTCGCTTAAATTAAACTCAGCCATTAATTTGTCAATTTCGGCCGATGCTTGCCGCAGGCGCTGGGCAAACCAAATGGTAGCAAAGTGAGTGGTGAGTGGCGAGTGGTGAGTAGGTTCAATAGTGGTCAGCCATCCGGCATCCGCCATCGATCTTCCTTCCCACATCTTCAACAATTTCAATGCGTTCCACATTTTATTGATGAAGAAGCTGCCTTGTTTTAAAGTACTTTCTTCCTTCACATCAAACATTAAATCGTTGCCCGCAGGGCTCGCAATCATAACGCCGAAACGAACCGCATCTGCGCCATATTTATCGATCAATAACAACAAATCAGGCGAATTACCCAATTGTTTACTCATTTTTCGCCCCAATTCATCGCGAACAATCCCCGTAAAATAAACATCTTTAAATGGAATCTCGTGTTCATATTCCATTCCAGCCATAATCATCCTCGCTACCCAAAGAAAGATAATTTCGGGAGCAGTTACCAACGTATTGGTAGGATAATAGTAGCTTATTTCAGCATTGTTAGGATCACTGATTCCTTTGAAAACCTGTGATGGCCAAAGCCACGACGAAAACCAAGTATCCAGCACGTCATCATCTTGGGAAAGCCGCAAGCTTAAAGCTGTAAGCCGCAAGCTTTCTTCCGTAATTTCTTTGTTATCGGCTTTAAGCTTCAGGCTTGCAGCTTGCAGCTTTGCCTGTTCTTCATTTTCTGCAACAAAAAATTTGCCTTCTTCGTCAAACCATGCTGGTATACGTTGTCCCCACCAAAGTTGGCGGCTTAAACACCAGTCACGGATGTTTACCATCCAGTGTCGGTAGGTATTTTTAAACTTTTCAGGAACAAATTTTATAGCATCTTCCAACACCGCTTTCAATGCTGGGTCTCTAAGGTTTTTCATGGCCAACCACCATTGCAGGCTTAATCTTTTTTCTACAACTACTCCTGGGTTACGTTCACTATATCCAACCTGATTTGCATAGTCCTCTATTTTAATCAAATTTCCAGCTTCTTCCAACGCTGGGATTATTTTTTTGCGTACTTCAAAACGGTCTTCGCCCACAAACATTTGAGCATCAGTATTAAAAGTGGCATCATCGTTCATAATATCGATGATTTCTAGATTATGCTTTTCGGCCAAAGCGTAGTCGTTGGCATCATGCGCAGGCGTAACTTTTAATGCGCCGGTGCCAAAATCCATCGCCACATACTCATCTAAAATAATCGGGATTTTGCGGCCGATTAGCGGAACGATGGCGAATTTTCCATGCAAGTGCTTAAAGCGTTCATCTTTTGGGTGAACGGCAATAGCAGTATCGCCAAGTATTGTTTCTGGGCGAACAGTGGCAATGATGATGGCGGTTGATAGTTGGCGGTTGGCGGTATCACCTTGATTTATTTTACTGCCATCTGCCATCTGCCATCCGTCATCCACTACTTCATATCTAACATGATACAACTTGCTATTCGATTCTTTAAAAATTACTTCTTCATCACTTAATGCCGTTTTTGCTATCGGATCCCAGTTAATCATCCGCTTGCCGCGATAAATGAAACCTTTGTTGTATAAGTCGATAAAAACTTTGATAACAGATTGATAATAATCAGGATCCATGGTAAAAGTGGTGCGATCCCAATCTAGGCTAAAGCCAAGTTTTTTCAATTGTTGCAAGATAATCCCGCCATATTTTTCTTTCCATTCCCAAGCGTAGCTTAAAAATTCATCGCGGCTAAGTGATGATTTTGCAATGCCGCGTTCACGCAGCATTTGCACCACTTTTGCTTCGGTTGCAATGCTAGCATGGTCGGTACCGGGCACCCAGCAAGCATTTTTGCCTTGCATGCGTGCACGGCGGATTAAAATATCTTGAATGGTATTATTAAGGCAATGGCCCATGTGCAACACGCCCGTTACGTTTGGCGGAGGCATTACAATGGTGTAAGGCTCGCGGTTATCGGGGCTGCTGGCAAAATATTTTTTGTCGAGCCAATGTTGATACCATTTGGCTTCTGCTTGTTGATGCTCGAATATTTTAGTCAATTCTGTCATGGATGGAAAATTAAGATTGGGGCTGCAAATTTAGTGCTTGGAGTTAGAAGGAGCGAAGTTGAGAAGTATGATTTAGAATGCGAAAAGGTTCGAAACAGAAGTTGGAAGACTTTGCTTCGATAGTTTTTTCCACTTCTTGTATTTTTTTCTTCTAGCTTCTAAACTTCTCTGGCTTAATTATCAAACTTCACTTCAAACAATTTGGGCCAAAATTTACCGGTTATAAAAATTTGGTTATCGGCAGAATCGTAAGCAATCCCGTTCAACACTTCTGGAGCAGTTTCTCGTCTGGCTGTATCATTTAGATCGGGATAACCATATTTGGTACGAAGGTTACTCAAGTCAACTTTACCCAATACTTTGCCGTTAGCAGGATCAATTTTTAAAATAATATCTTGTCCGTACACATTGGCATAAATAGAACCTTTGATGTATTCCAATTCGTTAATGCTATCTTGAAATCCAAATTGGGTGCTTACATTTATTTGGTTTACGGTTCTAAACGTTTCAGGATCAATAAAAAAGATAGTGCTGCTACCGTTGCTCACAATTAAATATTTTCCGTCGGTGGTCATGCCCCAGCCTTCGCCAAAATTGTAAGTAAATGTTTTTAGCAATTTAAATGTCTTGGCATCGTACACAAAGCAAGTGTTTTCTTTGTAAGTCATTTGGTATGCTTTACCATTTAAAACGGTAATGCCTTCGCCAAAATATTTATCTTCGAGTTTATGGCGTTGCAACACTTTGCCGGTATTTGGATCAACAACCCTAATGTCTGAGGTTTTATAATTGCCCGCACTTTCATATAATTTGCCATCCACATATTGCAATCCTTCGGTGTAGGATAATGTATCGTGCGGCAATTCCTTCATAATTTGGTAGGGGATATCTTTGGGCTGATTGGCAACAATGGGCGGAACATCGTTTGTTTTATCTGATTCTTTTGGTTCGTTATGGCAACCGCAAGCGGCAAGCAAATAGCAGGCTAATAAAATTGGTTGTATGTTGTTGCGTTTCATGGCTTCAAAGATAATGGGAGCGGAGAAATGGAATAGAATTTGTCAACCTTATTCAGTTCCTTTAACATTTGTATGTTTAGAAGAATGTGACAAATTTGTTATAGAGCCGCTGCTAAAAGTTGTCAACCTTATTCGGTTTTTATAATATTTTGACGTTCAAAAAAAGGTTGACAACTTTGGGCAAGCCGCAAAAGACAAATCATCTTACCTATTCAAATTGCAAAAAAAGGGCATCCAAAATAATCTGGATGCCTTTAATTTATTTTCAATCAATTACTTATTCACCCTAATTACTATTTAAATATCAGTTGCTTCGCCATAAGCCATCGCGGTTGCTTCTTTAATCGATTCGCTCATGGTTGGGTGCGGGTGAATGGCGTTCAAAATTTCATGACCGGTGGTTTCCAATTTACGGGCGGTTACCACTTCGGCTATCAATTCGGTTACATTGTTGCCGATTAAATGCGCACCTAAAAACTCGCCATATTTAGCGTCATAAATAACTTTTACAAAACCTTCGGTTGCGCCGGCCGCAGTTGCTTTACCGCTTGCAATCAACGGGAATTTAGCTACTTTCAACTCGTAGCCAGCTTCTTTTGCTTTTGCTTCGGTAAAACCAACGCTTGCAATTTCTGGCGTACAATACGTACAACCAGGAATATTGTTGTAGTCAATCGGTTCAGGATGGCCGCCCGCCAAATGTTCAGCCGCATTGATTCCTTCTTTGGTAGCCACGTGCGCCAACGCTTGCCCAGGAGCGCAATCGCCAATTGCATACACACCTTTAATATTTGTTTGGCCAAATTTGTCAACCGCAATTTTACCCTTTTCAGTTTTAATGCCCAATTCTTCCAAGCCGATGCCTTCTAAATTAGCCACAACACCTACGGCGCTTAATAAAACGTCAGCTTCCAAAGTTACTTCGCCGGTTGGTGTTTTAACCTTTGCACGTACACCTTCGCCGCTGGTGTCAACACTTATTACTTCGCTGCTGGTCATAACGCCGATACCGCTTTTCTTAAAACTTTTTTCAAGTTCTTTTGAAATGTCGGCATCTTCAACGGGAACAATGCGGTCTAAAAATTCAACCACTGTTACCTTGGTTCCGATGCTGTTGTAGAAATAAGCAAACTCGACACCAATAGCACCGCTTCCACAAACAATCATGCTTTTGGGTTGGTTTTCCAAGCTCATCGCCTTGCGATATTCAATAATCTTTTTGCCATCTATCGGCATGCTTGGCAATTGCTTTGCACGACCACCGGTTGCAATTACAATATTCGTTGCCTCAACGGTTTGTTTGCTTCCGTCGGCGGCGGTAACTTCTATTTTATTGGCAGAAATTAATTTGCCAAAACCCATAATTACGTCAATCTTGTTTTTCTTCATCAAGAACGTAACGCCCTTGTTCATTTTATCGGCCACTCCACGGCTGCGGCTAATTACTTTGCCAAAGTCTTGTGACCCACTTGCTTGGATGCCGTATTGGTCGGCATGTTTTACATATTCATACACTTGTGCGCTTTTTAACAAAGCTTTTGTGGGGATACAGCCCCAGTTAAGGCAAATGCCGCCAAGACTTTCTTTTTCAATAATGGCAACTTTTTTACCTAATTGCGAGGCGCGGATAGCCGCAGGATAACCGCCTGGGCCACTGCCGAGAACTACTACATCGTAAGCCATATCTGATTTGTGATTTAAGATTTATGATTTTTGGATTTGGTCATTTTCATCTGGTCAATCGTTCATTGAAGTTTAATTTGGAATCAACCAATGGCTTATGCTCAAATTCATTTTTTTGGACAGGCGAAATTACATCCAAACATTTATATATGCAAATTGTGAATTGCGAGGTAGTGTCTCAGTTTGAAGTTGGGCATTAAAAGTTTCAGTGTTTCTGTGCCTCAGTGGCAAACCAATATTGCCACTGAGGCACAGAAACACTGAATTGAGATATTGTTTAATCTTTTTGCTTTACGGTCAAAGCATTAAATTTCAAACTGAGACACTACCATTGTGAATCGTGAGTCGTGAATTGGTCCAAAATATTTGAATCGGCTAAATTAATTTTTATCGCTTAAAAAAGTAACAATTTAAAATATTTGCGACTTACTCACGTCTCACGTTTCAGATCATTTCTTTCCTTAATATTGATGTTCAAACCTAGCCCTGCCTGTATGAAAAAAAACCTAACAACTGTGTTTGTTGCTTTTGTTTCCGTATCCGTTTTTTCGCAAGACAAATTGCCTGCCTTTGGAAAAATTGATAAAGCCGACCTTGAAATGACCTCTTGCACTTTTGATCCCGATGCTTCGGCCATGTACCTGATAGATAAAGGTGAAGTAAGTTATAATTTAAACGGCAGCGTTTACTTACAAACAGATATACGCCAGCGCATAAAAATTTTAAAGGAAGATGGCATTTCTCGTGCCGATATAAAATTTGATTATTATAGCAAAGACAGGTACGAAGAAATAAGCGGCTTGGAAGGCTACGTATACAATGAAGACGCGAACGGAAACGTGGTTGCCACCAAATTGGAGAAAACAGCGTTTTACAATAAGCCGATCGATGATAAATATTCTGAAACTGCCATTGCTTTTCCGCAGGTAAAAGTGGGTTCTGTTATCGAATACAAATACCGTTCTTTTAAAAAATCAATCGGCGGCATCAGGGATTGGAAATTCCAAAGCGACATCCCTTGCCGTTATAGCGAATATAATATTTTTATTCCGGAGTATTTTGAATTCACTTATCAGGTAACACGGAGGCAGCCAATGGAATTCAAGGCAGCTACTATCTCCTCGCCATCTTATTTTTATGCCATGCGAAACATCCCTTCGCTAAAGCAGGAGCCATATATGAACGGGTATAAAGATTATATCCAACGGGTTGAATTTCAATTATCTACCATAAATTATCCCAATGGCCAAACAGAAACTTTTAGAACTACCTGGCAAAAATTAGCCGAGGAATTGGCAGACGACGAAGACTTTGGTGGAGAAATTAAAAAGAATATTTCACACACAGAAGATTTGCAACTGCTGCTAAAACTAACGCACGACACGTTGGAAAAGATGAAACTTGTATATAAATATGTTCAAAAAAACATGGAATGGAATGGCGAAGAAAGAAAATATTCAATGGATGGGATAAAAAAAGCTTGGGACAAAAAAAACGGCACAACCGCAGACATTAATCTTTTGTTGGTTGATTTGTTGAAAGATGCCGGCGTAAAAGCTTATCCGATATTGGTAAGCACAAAAGACCATGGCAAAATAAATACGGTGTATCCTTATTTAGATCAGTTTAATGAAGTGATGGCTTATGTGGAAGTGGGTGGCAATCCATATTGTTTGAATGCTGCCGATAAATTAAACCCTTATTATTTGATACCTTACGATGTTCAACTAACGCAAGGTTTTGTGATTGACAAAAATGTTTACGGTTGGAAAGACCTATCTAACAAAACCCAAAAATATAAACAGGCGGTAAGTTTATTAGCCAATATGGACAGCACCGGCCATTTTACCGGCGAAGCTTATGTTAGCAGTGCGGGTTATGCCCGAAACATTAGGTTAAATACTTATCATAAAGGGCGAATAGATAATGCCTTCACTACCAATAATATAGAGCCTGATTCCGTACAAGTTAAAAATGTGGACATCGATACTTTACCGCTTGAGCAACAAGCTACCTTTCACGGAGTTACCGAAAAATCGGGTAATTATTTCTTTTTACCGTATAACCTTTTTTCTGGCCTTATGGAAAAAACGCCCTTTACCGCAGATAAACGACAATCAAATGTTGATTTTAATTATTTACAGAGTTATTCCGTTAATGGATCGTACAACATCCCTAACGGTTTCGCTTTTGAAGAACTGCCAAAAAGCATGGCGTTAATAATGCCAGACACAAGTATCATTTTAAAAAGAATTGTACGGGTATCTGATGATAATATGGTAAGTTTTAGGGTCACAATCGATTTCAATCGCCCAACCTACGATGCGGAAGAATATCCTGATTTAAAAGAATTCTTTAAAAAAATGTATGCCATACTGGATGAAAAAATTGTGGTTAAAATGAAATAAAATCAATTTATGCAACAAATGGCCAATTATGGCTTTATTGTATTATTTTGAACCCACAACTTACCCTTCATAAATTCATAAAATTATCATGAAGCCCGAATCTATTTTTTACCTTTGTAATTAAATCAACAATTTACCTAAAAAAATTGTTGATGGCATGATAACCTGATAAAATTAATATCCCTTTATTGGGAAATGGTATGGCAAAACAACAAATGTTACATTGCTCATTTTGTGGCCGCAACCGGGATGAGGTAAAAATCTTGATTGCTGGTCAAGAAGAAGTGCACATCTGCGAAGGTTGCGTTGAAAGTGCGCAAGAAATTGTAGGACAAGAAATGCAATTGTTGAACGAAAAATACGGTGTGGGCACTACTTTCAATAAAATGTCGGTTAAAAAACCGATGGAAATAAAGAAATTTCTGGACCAATACGTAATTGGGCAAGATGAGGCCAAAAAGATTTTGTGCGTAGCCGTTTATAATCATTACAAACGCCTTGGCCAAAAAAGCATTGTAGATGAAGAAGTGGAAATTGAAAAAAGCAACATGATTTTGGTAGGCGAAACCGGAACCGGCAAAACATTGTTGGCCAAAACAATTGCCAAATTATTAAATGTTCCGTTCGCCATTGTTGATGCAACAGTCTTTACAGAAGCAGGTTATGTAGGCGAAGACGTGGAAAGTATGCTTACCCGTTTACTTCAAAACTGTGATTATAACGTGCAAGCAGCTGAACGTGGTATTGTTTATATTGATGAAATCGACAAAATTGCCCGGAAAGGCGATAACCCGAGCATTACCCGTGATGTAAGCGGCGAAGGCGTGCAACAAGGCTTATTAAAAATGCTGGAAGGAACAGAAGTGTTGGTACCACCGCAGGGCGGCAGGAAACACCCCGACCAGAAAATGATAAAGGTGGATACAAAAAACATCCTATTTATTGCAGGTGGAGCTTTTGATGGCGTTGATAAAGTAATTGCCCGCCGGGTAAACACGCATGCCATTGGCTTTAATGTAAACAAAGACATGCAAGAATACCAAAAGAAAAACATGTTGAAGTTTGTGAATGCGCAGGATTTAAAATCGTTCGGGTTGATACCTGAATTGTTGGGCCGTTTGCCTGTCATCACGCACCTCGATCCTTTGGATGCCGAAACATTGCGTAATATTTTAACCGAGCCAAAAAATAGTTTGGTAAAACAATACACCAAATTGTTTGAATTAGAAGGCATTAAATTGGTTTTTGAAGATGCGGTGTTAGATTTTATGGTAACTAAAGCATTGGAATACAAATTGGGCGCAAGGGGCTTGCGTAGTATTTGCGAACAAATTTTAACCGATGCCATGTTTGAATTGCCCAGTTCTAAGCAAAAACAATTTGTGGTTACGTTGGATTATGCCCACCAAAAATTTGATTTAGGCAAAATGAATATGCTAAAGGTTGCGTAATCTAATAATTGGGTAAATAAGTAATTGAGTAATGTTTGAAGAAAAGCAAACTAAAAGTATTATTGGTTTGCTTTTTTATTTGACTAAATTTAACCGTTTGGTATTTTACAAACCCTTACATTTAAATCCTCAAAAAAATAATATGGAAGACTTATTGCAACAATTACAAGAAAAAGCCAGTGTTACAAGGGAACAGGCTGAAAAAAGCTTGCACGCTGTAAAAGAATACATCATTACCAAATTCCCGATGCTGGAAGGTGCCGTAACCAGCATGTTTGGGCCAACAGTTGTGACGCCTGCCATACCGGTTTCTCCGGTTGCGCCAGTTGGCACACCGCCAGTGGTTGAGGAACAAGGTGTAATGGATAAAATTGGTGATGTAACCCAAAAAGCCAGTGACAAAATTGAAGACTTCGCAAAAAATGCCGGTCACAAAGCAGAAGAAATGTATGATTCAGCTAAAGATAAATTGACTGATTTTTTTGGTAATAAAAGGGATTAATTTTTTCTTAAAATAGTAAGCCCTTGCTTTTTGGAGCAAGGGCTTTTTTATGTGCCGATGCTTTTTTCTACTTATTTCAACCCCCGATTTTCCAACATTGGCAAAATGCTCGGTGCTTTTCCCCTAAAATCGCTAAACATTTTTGATAAATCTTCGGTATTGCCACGGCTTAAAACCATATCCCTAAAACGTTGGCCGTTTTGGCGGGTCAAACCGCCGTTTTCTTTGAACCAAGCAAAAGCATCATCATCCAACATTTCCGTCCACAAATAAGCATAATAACCAGCTGCATAACCATTGCCCCAAATGTGCAAAAAGTAGCTTGAGCGGTAACGGGTTGGCACTTGCGGCAAATCAAGATGTGTATTTTGCAGGGCTGTTGCTTCAAATTTGTCAACATCTTGCAGCGGCAAACCAGTTGCCAGCGTATGCCATTGCATATCCAAATCGGCGGCGGCCAACACTTCGGTCAGTCCATAACCTTGGTTAAAAGTGGCAGCTTTTTTAATTTTATCTACCAAAGCTTGCGGCATGGGCTGGCCAGTTTTGTAATGCACTGCATAATTTTTAAACACCAATGGATCGCTGGCCCAATGCTCATTAAATTGAGATGGGAATTCAACAAAATCACGGGCTACGTTGGTGCCAGAAAGACTTGGATATTGCTGACTAGCAAATAATCCGTGCAAACCATGGCCAAATTCATGAAACATGGTGGTTACATCGCTAAAACTGATTAAGGCCGGTTGTCCATCTGCGGGTTTGGTAAAATTGCAAATATTGTAAATCACTGGTTTTGCGCCAAGCAACTTTGATTGAACAACTGCATTATCCATCCAAGCACCGCCATTTTTATTATCCCTTTTAAAATAATCACAATAAAATAAACCGATGGATGTACTGTCTTTATCTAACACTTCAAACACCCGAACATCTTTTTGATAAACCGGCAAGTCTTTTCTTTCCTTAAAACTTAATCCGTACAATTGATTGGCCGCAAAGAAAACGCCATCTTTTAACACCTTGTCCAACTCAAAATATGGCTTTACTTCGTTTTCATCCAAGTTGAACCTTGCTTTGCGCACTTGCTCGGCGTACAAATTCCAATCGTAAGGTTGTAATTGAAAACCGCCTTTTTGTTGGTCGATTAAAGCCTGAATATCATCAGCTTCCACTTTGGCTTTTGCGGTTGCAGCCGGAATTAATTGCTCTAAAAATTTGGTAACGGCATCTGGCGTTTTGGCCATTTGGTCTTGCAGTTTCCAAGCGGCATAATTTGGAAAGCCGAGCAATTTTGCTTTTTTCGCACGTATCTGTGCAATGCGTGCAATGCCCGCACGGGTATCGTTCGAATCGCTTCGTTCTGCCCGGTTCCAGGCATTATCAAATAATTTTTGGCGGGTGGCACGGTTCGTAAGGTTTTGCAACGCAGGCTGTTGCGTGGTGTTTTGGATTGAAATCATCCATTTACCGGAATGGTTATTTGTTTTAGCGTTTGCTGCCGCGGCATCTTTCGCTTCTGCTGAAAGCCCTGCCAATTCGGCTGTATCGTTTACAATTAATGCTGCGCTTTTTGCGGCTCCGATCAATTGGTTGCCAAATTTTGCGCTAAGCGTGGCTTCTTCACCGTTCAATACTTTTAAACTGTCTTTATCAGCATCCGAAAGGTTAGCACCCGCAATTTGAAATTCTTGGTAATAATATTCCACCAAACGGTTTGATTCGGCATCCAATTTTAATTTATCTCGTTTTTTATAAATCGTTTCTACTCTTTTAAACAACTTGCTATTCAAATAAATCGCATCTTGATTAGCGGCCAATTTTGGCGCTTCCTCTTCCTGCACTTTTTGTAATTCAGGATTGGTGTTTGCACTAGTCAATAAATTAAAAATACCATTTACGCGTTTTAATAACTGACCGCTTTTTTCCATGGCTACCAAAGTATTATCGAAAGTGGCAGAATCAGTATTGTTTGCAATTGTTTGAATTTCAGCTAATTGCTGTTTCATACCTTCTTCCATAGCTGGCTGAAAATCTGCATTTTTTATCTTGCTAAAATCAGGTGCTTGAAAAGGTAAAGTGCTTGCTGCATAAAAAGGATTGGTTGCAGAAAAGTTGTTGGATTCGGATTGCTGATTAGTGCTTTTACAAGAAAAAATGGTAAAAGCAACAGCAGACAAGGGAATTAAAGAAGAAATTTTCATGTTGTGAATTTATGGCTGAGCAAAAAATATAATCAAAGATATTTGGGATCATTATTTAAAAGCAATCGTGAAGACCGTTACCCTATGTTTCAATAACGTTTTGAAGATTGCCTTGTGAAAGCCTTTCAAATAATTTAGGGATAAGTGAGGCCAAGGTTTCACGTCTATTATCAATTGCGCAAAGTACAAAAATGGTCAGTGGTAGGCGTTGCAGATTTTGCTGATATGGAAGATTGCGGTCAACCGTAACAAAAATTTCAAATCCATCATCCACCATCAATTTTAATAAAGTACCATTTTTTTGTCGAAGCCAGCCTTTGTCACGAACCGTCTAAATTTCATGGGTTGCATCAAAATCGTTTTTAAGTTTTCGGGGTAAGCTTTCATCAAGCAAAATTTTCATGCAGCACTTTTTCGGTTGTTAATGTGCGTTTAGCCATTTCTAATATGTAACGGCAGCTTCTTTTATCACGGAAGGGAAATCATCCAAAAATTCACTCAGGTCCTCACCGCCTTTAATATAATCAAAAAGATTTGAATAGGCACCCGTGTTCCTGCAAATACCGGAGTGCCGCTCATTACTTCGGGATCAATACTTACTTGTCCGTATAACATAATTGTATTTTTACGATACTAATATTGCAAATTTAAGTGAATGGTCTGGTAAGTTGATTAATTACAAAAGCAATTACCCAAGGTTTGGAATTCATCTCTACATCGCATCCACATCAACCACCACGTGCACTTGACTTAAGTTTTTTTCGTGATGCAAATCAACAATACATTGCATCAAAAATTGTTTGCATTGAAAAATAAAAGCATTGTTGCGGGGCAGTTTCAACATCAGTTCCCATATATATTGGTTGCGGATCCTCGAAATAGGCGGCTCCGCAGGGCCAATTAAATATTGATGATAGTTAACAGAAAGCCGTTGGTGCAGATACAAAATGGCTTGTTGGGTAATATTTTGAAACTTATGCTTGCATTCAATGTGGATGATGCGGCTAAATGGCGGATAAGCAAACTGCTGTCGCAAATGAATTTCCGTATTAAAGAATAACTTGTAATCATGCTGTATAACCATTTCTAAAAGAGGGTGTTGTGTATTATTTACCTGAACCAATACTTTACCCTTTTCGTGCTTTCTTCCAGCCCTGCCACTTACTTGTTCCATCAATTGAAAAGCCCTTTCGTTTACCCTGAAATCGGCAAAATTTAAAATACCGTCGGCATCCAAAATGCCAACCAAACCAACATGGTCAAAATCTAATCCTTTCACCACCATTTGCGTGCCCACTAAAACATCTACGCGTTGTTGCTCAAACATACTAATCAGTGCATCGTGACTGTTTTTGCCGCGGACGCTATCAATGTCCATTCTTGCAATTTTTATGTTAGGTAATGCTTCGCCTAGCACTTCTTCAATGCGTTCGGTGCCAAAATTTTTCTGTACAAAACTTTGGCTGCCGCAAGCTGCACAGGTTTTTACCAACGGATAAGTGGTGCCGCAATAATGACAATGCAGCTTATGCGTGGCTTTGTGATACGTTAAACTCACGTCGCAATTTTGGCATTTGGGAATCCAAGCGCAAACCGAGCAAGTTTGGTACGGTGCATAACCACGTCTGTTTTGAAAAAGAATTACCTGTTTTTTATTGGCCACCGTGGCTTCAATTGCAGTTTTTAGTTGTGGTGAAATAATCGTTCGTTCTTTGTCTTTTTGGTAAATCTTTTTTAGATCGATCAGTTCAATATCTGGTAATGCAATATCGCCGTAGCGTTCGTTCATTTCCACCAAACCGTATTTTTGTTGCGTAGCATTATAATAACTTTCAATGGATGGTGTGGCGCTGCCTAAAACAGTTTTGGCACCAATCAAAGCGGCATAATAAACGGCTGCATCCCTTGCATGGTAACGCGGCGCAGGTTCAGCTTGCTTGTAGCTGGTGTCATGTTCTTCATCCACAATAATCAATTGTAAATCGTGGAATGGCAAAAACAGAGAAGAACGTGCGCCGAGAATTACTTTTATTTCGCCTGTTTTCACTTTGTTCCAAATTTCAACCCTTTCGTTGGGATTAAATTTGGAATGGTATACGCCCACATGACCACCAAAATGTAATTGTAACCGCCTGATTATCTGTGATGTTAGCGCAATCTCCGGAAGTAAGAATAAAGCTTGGTGACCAGCTTTTATTTGTTCTTCAATTAATTTTATGTATACCAATGTTTTGCCGCTTCCGGTAACGCCATGTAGCAAACAAACTTCTTTTTCTTCCAATTGATGTTTAATTTGAGCCAATGCCGATTGCTGTTGTGCCGACAATTGGAACTCAACATTCACATTTTTGGGTAAGGATAAAAGTCGATCAACGCTTCTTCTTTCGCTGATCAACACCTTTTTTTCGATCAGTCCCGCCAATATATTTTGTGAAGCATTTGCCTTTTTCAACAATTGGCTTTGGGTTACTTCGCCCTCCGTTTTTTGGAAATGCAAAAAAGCCAACAATAAATCCATTTGTTTTGGTGCACGTTTCCATTCGTTTATCAAACCTTCCAAAGCCGCTTCATTGTGGTATTGCGGCGCTAGTAAAATGTAAGTTTCTTTTTTGTCCTTATATTTTTCAGCCAGTGCTTCCCACACATAACAAATACGCTGTTCAATCAATTTTTTAATGACGGGAAAAACATTCGACTTATCCAAAATTTTTTGGATTTCGGTCAATTTCAGCTCCTTTTTCATTTCCAAGGCCTCGGCCACCACATATTCATCATTGCCCAAAAATGTCAATTCCACGCCGTGGCCTTCGTTGTAACTGATGATTGTTTCACTGCTCAATTTTAAATGTGCCGGCAACGCCGCCTGCATCACCTCACCTTCGGTACAGCAATAATAATTGGCGATCCAGCTCCACAAACGCAATTGGTCAGGGTACACAACCGGCTCACTATCAAGTACATTTAGCAAGCTTTTCGGCATATAGTCTGCCGGCTTATTGTAATGGATATTTTTTACGATACCGGCATATTTGCGGCTCCGTAGTTCAACTTCAACACGGCTGCCAATTTTTACGGCGGCTTCCATAAAATGCGGTAACGACCAAGTGTAAGTGATGGGCAATGCCAGCGGCACAATTACTTCAACAAAAAGTGGCTTCAGGGCAACCGGTTCTAAATCGTCTTTAAACAAATTGATTGTGTTATTTGCCTCCAAAATTAACGGTTTTTAGTCGCCAAAGGGATATTGCCACAGATTCACAGATTAACAGAAAGGAAAATGTATAATGTTATAACGCTAAATAATGTATAGTGTCAGCTTAATCTCTTTAATCTTTCTAATCCCCCATTAAGCCAGGTTTAGATTATTTTGGGAGACCGGCTTTAGCAGCAAGAATTGGGCTTTTGTGGCGAGTTTATCCAGAGTTTATCGATTGGCTCCATTCAAGTGAAGTTTTTCATGGCATCATTCACTTAACACAACCATTTTTTAATGACTTAAAATCTCTTGTCCATCAATTTTAAGCCCTAAAATAATTTGCAGTTTTCGCAAAACCCTGACAGGGCAAAAATACAAGCTCTGTCAAGGTTACAAATCAGTGAATCTGTGTCAACTCAATTTTTATTTCGCTATAATTATTGAAACTTCGCGAAACCCTGACAGGGCAAAAATACAAGCCCTGTCAGGATTGTAAATCTGTGGCAATAAAAAATCTTCAGTGTAAAATCTGTGAATCTGTGGCAATAACATTATTTTGAGGCATGAAATTTTCGAACCTCCTTTTAATTATGGCTTTCCCATTTTTTACTTTAAAAACAGAAGCCCAACAGTTGGACGAAGCAACCGCCGCCAATTTGGCCCGTTTGCCTATTCATTGCATTCCCAACGAATACCCAAATAAAACCAGTCACATGGCCGAAACCGAGGTTGACGCCAAGCTATTGCCGCATGAATTGCATCCTACTTTTTATGGCTGTCTCGATTGGCATAGCAGCGTGCACGGCCATTGGTTGTTGGTGAAAGTGTTGAAACAATTTCCAAACATACACAATCGAGATACCATTATTGCAACGCTCAACAACAGTTTCCAAGCTGATAAAATACAAGCCGAAGCAGATTATTTCACCAAATACAAAAACAGCGGCACGTTTGAGCGGACGTATGGCTGGGCTTGGCTGTTAAAGCTGGATCAAGAATTATTGACTTGGAACGACCCGATGGCAAAAAAATGGCACCAAGATTTGCAGCCGCTTACCCAAAAAATAGTGCAAATTTGGAAAGCATTTTTGCCGAAACAAACGTACCCCAACCGTACGGGCATGCATCCAAACACTGCATTTGGAATGGTGTTTGCGCTAGATTGGGCGAGGGTTTCGGGCGACACTGCTTTTGCAAACACGCTTGTAGCCAAAGCTAAAGAACATTATTTAGACAATGCCCAAACGCCAGCTTATATGGAACCTGATGGAACCGATTTTCTGTCGCCAAGTTTAGAAATTGCCGACCTGATGTGGCGGGTATTGCCAAAAGCAAAGTTTGTAACTTGGCTTAATAATTTTTATACTGAAAAAGGCATCCAGCGCATTACCAACATGCCCGTGGTAAGCGACCGTACGGATATGATGATCGTACATTTGGATGGACTAAGTTTAAGTCGTGCTTGGTGCATGCGAGGCATTGCCAAAGTGTTGCCCATTGGTCATCCTTACAAAAAATTATTTACCGAAAAAGCCGACGAATTTTTAAAAGCCACCTTGCCAAACGTAACCAGCGGCAACTACGGCGGCGATCATTGGCTGGCTAGTTTTGCGTTGTATGCGTTGGGGATTTGATTTTTTTTGAACCACAAAGGCACGAAAAAAAGAAGAAACACAAAGGATTTCAACCAAATTTCATTCACTTCACATTTCAACCAATGGTAAAGGCTTTAATTTTTATCACGCTTTTGTTTTGCCCATATTTTTCAAATGCCCAAAAATTGGAAAAAGGGGAGAGATGGCCAACTAAAAAAGACGCAGCCATCTTGAGAAAAAATAAGAGTTGCATTCAACGAGTAAATATACCGTTCGCAGCAAGAATTAAAAATTATCCATTTAATCTTGCGACCCAAATTCAGCTAGTTTCTTTTCGGAATATAGATACTTCGCAATTTCAAAATATGAAAGATATTGATAGCTTGCCGCGATTGAATGATACGGTTTGCTATTCTAAGCTTAAGGAAATAAGAAATCTGACTTTTGCACAGGTTGATAAACTTACTGATATTTTGTATAATGTTGGCTATTTTGGGAAAACATATATTTCTGGCGTAGTCAACATCGGCAGTATGACAATGTGCTATAATCCTAGGAATGCCATACTTTTTTTGGATACGAATGGTAAGATTTTTGAGTTTATCGAGATTTGTTTTGAATGCCGAAAGACAAAAGAAAGCTCCCCGAAAATATATTTGGGAGAAATGTGCGAGCAAAAATTGGGCATGATAAAAACGTTTTTTAAAACGGCTGGTATTTCTTATGGCGTCGTGGAAAATGACGATTGATATTTTTTAATAATAAGGTAAAATTCAAAAAGAAGGGGCGCAAAGAAAGTTATTTCACTTTGTGCTCCTTCTTTTTCTTTATGCCTTTGTGGTTCAAAAAAACTGATAAAAATTAGTGATCCCACTCACTACTCGCCATCCACTACTTACTTGGCCACACTCTTTATCACGTCATACTTAGTCACAATATGGTAATTACCACTTTCATCTTTACCTAACACAGCACCAGTTTCTTTGGTAATCAAGCTACTCAAACGCTCCAATTGCGTATCGAACGAAACTTCTGGATACGCAGGCTCCATCACGGTTTCCACCGTTTGGTTTTTAATATCTGGATTACTGAAAATTTTAGTGAATAAACCTTGTTGGCTTAATGCGCCGACGTTTTTGCCATCCACAATTACTGGCAAGTTTTCAATATCGTATTTATCCATTAAAGCAACCGCTTCACCAACGGTAATGTTTGGTAAAATAGTGATCAATTGTTGTCTGCCACGGCCATTTACAATATCCTTGAATGTTTTTACATCCAAAAATCCGCGTTCCATCATCCATTGGTCGTTGTAAATTTTGCCTACATAACGGCTACCATGGTCGTGAAAAATGCAAACTACCAAATCGGTTTCCACCAAACTTTCTTTCAACTGCATCAATCCTTGCAAGCAACTGCCAGCGCTATACCCGCAAAACAAACCTTCTTCCTTTGCAATGCGGCGAGCCATTACGGCGCCATCTTTATCGGTTACTTGTTCAAATTTGTCAATAACCGACATGTCGTAATTCTGCGGCACAAAATCTTCGCCAAAGCCTTCGCTAAAATACGGATGCACTTCCTTCATGTCCGTTTCACCGGTTCTGAAATATTTGGTAAGCAACGAACCGTACACATCAATCGCCCAAATCTGGATATTTGGATTTTTTTCTTTTAAATACATCGCCGTGCCGGTAATGGTTCCGCCGGTGCCTGCCGTGCAAACTAAATGCGTAATTTTTCCTTCAGTTTGCTCCCAGATTTCAGGACCCGTACTTTCATAATGCGCCAAGCGGTTGGCTAAATTATCGTACTGGTTCATATAGTACGAATTTGGGATTTCCAAACTTAAACGCTTGGCTACGCTATAATAACTGGCTGGGTCTTCCGGCGTTACGTTAGTTGGACAAACAATTACTTCAGCCCCAACAGCTTTTAAAATATCGGCTTTTTCCTTGCTTTGTTTGTCGGTAGTTACAAAAATGCATTTGTAGCCTTTTACGCAAGCCGCCAAAGCCAAGCCCATTCCCGTGTTGCCGCTGGTGCCTTCAATAATAGTTCCGCCAGGTTTTATTTTGCCTTCGGCTTCGGCTACATCCAGCATTTTTACTGCCATCCGGTCTTTAATGCTGTTGCCTGGATTAAAATAATCGACCTTGGCCAATACCGTGCAAGGAAATTTTTTAGTGATTTTATTCAACTGAATCATCGGCGTGTTGCCGATGGTTTCCAAAATATTTTTTTTCCAAGCCATAAACAGATTTTAGATTTAAGATGGTAGATTTTAGATTTGTCTTTGTGTTTTTTGTCTGAACAATGATTTGTTTGGTTTTTGTGATTTATGTGATATGAGTCACAAAAATCAAATAATCATAAAAATCACAGTTCAGATTTCTCTCTTTCTTTCCAATGTTACGCCTACTTGTCCAATAAAATTATCAATCGGCGGCCGCATTTTTTTTATGGAAACGGTGGCTTTTTGAGCCAATGGTTGCGTTGCAAAAATATCATCTAATATAAGCTGCACTAGCGTTTCAAGCAGTGGTGTAGGCGTTGCCATCCGTTCTTTTATGCGGTGATACACCACCACATAATCAATCGTTTGTTTTAATTTGGCAATCCTGTTTTTAGGTTCCTCCATTTCGATGGTACAATCCACTATAAAATCATTGCCTTTTTCTTTTTCCGATTCTAGCAAGCCGTGGTGTGCAAAAAATTCAAGATTATGTAAATGGATAGAAAACATTTTTAATGGATAATTTTTTAATAGGTGATGATAATTTGGTCGCTAATAAAAATATTTTCTTAATAAAATAGGGAACAACGGAAATTATCCATTATCCATTTTCCATTACCCAATTATCCATTAATGCAACGTCTGTAAATACCGTTCTGCATCCAACGCAGCCATACAACCACTTCCTGCTGCAGTTACCGCTTGGCGATAATTTTTATCCTGCACATCGCCAGCGGCGAAAACACCTTCTACATTGGTTTTTGATGTGCCGGGGATGGTGATTATGTAGCCAGTTTCGTCCATGTCTAAATAGTCTTTAAAAATATCGCTGTTTGGCTGGTGGCCGATGGCAACAAAAAATGCACTCACCGGAATTGTGGTGGCAATGCCGGTTTGCGTATTTTTAATCCGAACCGCTTCTACTTTGTGTTCGCCCAAAATTTCTTCCGTTTCGCTATGCCAATAAATATCGATGTTTGGATTTTTAATGATACGGTCTTGCATCACTTTGCTAGCTTTCATACCATCCGGACCTTTACGCACCACCATGTGAACGCGGCTACAGATTTTGCTCAAGTACATCGCTTCTTCGGCGGCCGTATCGCCAGCGCCAACAATTACAGCTTCTTTTCCCCTAAAAAAAAATCCATCGCAAACGGCGCAAGCACTAACACCGCTGCCATTCAAACGTTGTTCGCTTTCTAATCCCAGCCATTTAGCGGAAGCACCTGTTGAAATAATAATGGCGTCAGCGGTAAACCAAGTTTCCTCATCCACCTGAACTTTATAAGGTTTTTCAGAAAAATCGACCTCGGTTACAATACCATAACGGATATCGGTACCCATTCTACGGGCTTGTTTTTCAAAGTGTTCCATCATTTCTGGGCCTTGCACACCATCGGCATAACCAGGGTAATTTTCAACTTCGGTGGTTATGGTTAATTGTCCGCCGGGCTGAATGCCTTGGTACAAAACTGGGTTTAAGCCAGCACGTGATGCATAAATAGCAGCAGTATATCCCGCAGGGCCCGAGCCTATAATAAGGCAGTGAAAATGTTCCATATATTTTAATCAAAAATTTAAAAGTAAAAATTAAAAGTGTACGGGTTTGCGTTTGGATGGCAAAAGTGTTGAATTGTACGTTTAAACAACAATAATTTTACCAACAGTGTTTTGTGGGTAAAAGCGGCTGTTTTGTCATGGAAATTGGAACACGGATGACACGGATTGAATGGATTTATACGGATTTGTAAATTAAAATTTACAAAGTAAGCTTCGCTTTAAAGATAGAAAAAAGAATTTCGAATATTATATGAGCCTAGTTTTTGTACAAATCCGTGTAAATCCATTCAATCCGTCTCATCCGTGTTCCAATCCAACTAGCTTTAACACTATCATTCAACCATTTCAAATAACTTTGCGCAAAATGAAAAAAACACTTTTAATACCAGTTATGTTCGCCTACTTGTTGGCTTACACTGGTATTTTGGTGAATTTTCATTATTGCATGGGTCATTTGCGGAGTACCGATATGGGTTGGTCAACAAACAGCACAGCCAGCAAATGCGGCATGCAAATGAAAAAATCAAGTTGCTGCCAAGACAAATCCCAATTTTTTAAGGCTGATGACAACCACAAGGCCATTACCACGGATTATCATTTAGATGCACCGATAGCCTTGATTCAACCTGTTTCTTTTGTGGTGCCAACCGCATTTGTTTCAACTATTGGTTTAATTGTGCCGAAGGCAAATGCGCCTCCACCGCAGCAAATATCACTTCATATTTTTCATTGCGTTTTTAGGTGTTAGGATTTAATTAGCTAATGTGCTGATTTGATAATGCGCTAATGGCTTCAAAACCAAGTGCATTTGATTTATCAGACACATCTACTAATCAACGGCTGCTTTATTAGCAAATTATTGAATTAGCTAATCAGCACATTATTTTCCTTTCATCGTGTTTTAATTAGCACATCAGCAGATTAGCTAATTAGCACATTAATTTACGTTATGAAAAATTTCAAATTATTTATACTGGCTGTCGCTATTCCTTTTATCTCTTTTTCTCAGGTTAAAAAAGTATCGCTGCAAGCCGCAGGTTTAACTTGCAGCATGTGTTCCAACGCTATCAACAAAGCGTTTAAATCGGTAGATTACGTTGACAAAGTGACCACCAATCTTGAAACAAATACATTTGACATTACATTTAAAGACCCCTCAAAAGTTGATTTTGACCAACTAAAAGCCAAAGTGGAAGGCGCTGGCTTTTCTGTAGCAAAAATGGTAGTGACGTTGGATGTGAACAACGTAAAAATTACCAATGATGCACATGTAAAAATTGGTGGCTCAACTTTTCATTTTTTAAATGTAAAAGACCAAACCCTAGATGGCAACGAAACATTTACCTTAGTGGATAAAGGTTTTGTGCTGGATAAACAGTTCAAAAAATATGCGGCTTTCACGAAGATGAACTGCATCCATACCGGCCACATGGCAGCTTGTTGCAATAAAGATGTAGCTGCCGGAACCCGCATTTATCATGTAACTATTTAGTCAACTTTTAAATTTATTTTAAATGAAAAAGTTGATGATAGGCTTATGCCTGTTAGGTTTCATGCGAAAAGGACAAGCGCAAGAATTATTTGCTTACACGGAACCGGCCAGTAATATGGCTACAAAATCGGTCGGTTTAAGGCTGAATAATTATTGGATGAGCGTGCCAAATACTTCCAATCACCCATATTTATTGATACCAGAAATAATGCTTGGCGTCAGTAAAAAATTGATGGTGCATGCTGATGTTTTTACCAGCAATCAACATCAATCTGGGCTTGGATTGAATGGGGGGAGTTTGTATGCCAAGTATCGTTTTTATAGCAACGATGATGTGCAAAAGCACTTTCGCATGGCTGCTTTTGGTAGAATTTCTTTAAACAATTTGCCGATTGTGCAGGAAGACATTAATTTGTATGGTCAAAATAGCGGATTTGATGCCGGAATTGTTGCTACGCAATTGTTGCACAAAGTTGCTATTTCTTCGTCCATGAGTGTGGAACATGCTTTCGATAATTCGGGCGATTATAAATTTCCGGTTACACAAAATGCTACTGCCACGAATTACACATTTTCCGTAGGTAAATTAGTGTTGCCTAAAAGTTACACTACTTTTAAGCAAACAAACATGAATTTGATGTTGGAAATTTTGGGCCAAACAAATTTGGGAAACGGATGTTCTTATTTGGACGTAGCGCCGGTTGCCCAATTTATTTTTAACAGCAAAACAAGGGTTGATATTGGCTATCGTCAGCAAGTGTACAGTAGTTTGGTTAGAAGCATGAATAATGGTTTTTTGCTGAGGATTGAGTACAATTTATTTAATGCGTTTTAACAAAGTAAAAATTTAAAAGTAAAAATTCAAAATCAAAAAATCATGAAACAATTATTGAAAATTTCCATGGCTTGCTTGGCCATTGTTTTCTCAACATCGCTATTTGCCCAAAAAACAGAAACATTTAAAGTAAGCGGCAATTGCGGTTCTTGCAAAAAACATATTGAAACGGCTGCTAAAAAAGTGCCGGGCGTAACCAAAGCGGTTTGGGACAAAGACACTAAGGTAATGACTGTTGCATTTGCCGGAAAACCAAATGTAGACGCAGTAGAGAAAAAAATTGCCGCTGCTGGATATGACACACCCATGTACAAAGCCGACGATAAAGCTTACAAAGCATTGGACGAATGCTGCCAATACGATAGAAGCGAAGTTGGCGCAATCATGAAAAAAGGAATGAAAATGTAAAATGAACCTCCGGTTCGTTCATTAAAACTAGTGGGCAGGCGCACGTCGCCTGTCCTTATATAACTATGAAAAAAATAATTTTTTTAGCTGCAATAATTGTTGCGGCAAATATTGGTTTTGCGCAAAAGCGCATCAATCATCCAGCACCAAATTTTACGCTGGCTGATGTGAATGGAAAGATGGTTTCTTTGTCGGATTTTAAGGGCAAAGTGGTTTTGCTTGATTTTTGGGCTAGTTGGTGCCCGCCTTGTAGGGCTGCCAACCCAAAGCAGGTAAAACTGTACAATGAATTGAAAGACAAAGGATTCGTAATCCTTGGTGTTTCGGTTGACAAAAACCCGGACGCTTGGAAAAAAGCCATTGCGAAGGATAAAATTACTTATCCGCAGGTAAACGACCCGCACGACTGGGAAGCAAAAACGGCCGAATTATATGGCATCAACCAACTGCCAACAACCCTTTTGATTGATAAAAACGGCGTTGCGCAATACGCTGATTTAGAAGGCAAGGAATTGCAGAAAAAAATTGAGGAATTGTTGAAGTGAATTTTTGGAACCACAAAGGCACAAAGGAAAAGAAGAAGTACAAAATTTGCCTTCGGCAAAATTATTTCTAGTAGACCAGCTTTGGCAGCAGGAATTGGGCTCTTGTGGCGACGCTCCATTCAAATGAGGTTTTCCATGGCATCAACTTCTCGGCAGTTTTCTTTTTTGATACAGGCTTGCAGAAACGGAGAAAATGCAAAAAATAGCCGATAAAATTGCCGCTTTTAAAGCGACAATTTTATCGGCTATTATATTTATTTCATTATTTCTGCGTTTTCTCCGTTTTCTGCGAGCATCATTTTTCAAAAAACGCCAAACTTCCGCCCACCCATTCTTTGTCAGTATTATAGCGAACGCCAATCATTTTTCCTTTTGATAAACGAGCTAGATTTTGCGTAGCAATCGGCCTTGCTTCGCCTTCTTTCCAAAAATAAAAAATACGGATTTCGGCTTTGGCGGGAATATCTGGCGTAACGATGCAATCAGCATATTTTACTTTTTTCTGTAAAATCCAATCTTGCGGATTGGTCACTTTGTCAATGTCAGCTTGCGTTACATCAATTACAACACCTTGTCCGGCAAAGCTGAATAACGGTTTCAACACATAATTTTCAAGGTCTGCAGGTATTTCCTTTACATCGCTTAAATAACGTGTTTCCGGTACATACGGACTATCAATCAGCGGTAAAGTGTATTTGCTGATGCGATAAAACCAATTTGGATGCGGCACCCATTCCACATCAAAATTTTGGGTAATGTCAACAGTTCCTTCGGGTAATTCTTGCTGTTGCAAATCGTCAAAAATAACACGGTTGTAAATGCGTTTGATATCAATTCGCTCGCCATTATTTTCATAATACAATTGTTTGCCATCGGCTTTTAATTTGGTGAGGCAAACCGTTTTTATACCGGTATAATCTTCCGTATAGCGAAAATCGATACGGGTTTTTTGCTCGTCTGGATATATTTCCAACAGCACTACATTTTCGGTTTTATGGCCGCCTAACAAAATTTCTTTCAACAAAGCGGTATAAGTTTCTTTGTTGAAACCGCTTAAGTAAGTGTCGTAACTTTCCGGTATATCAAATTGCTTACGTGTAATTTCCGTATGTAAAATTTGATAGGCAAACAATGTTGGAAATCCTTGCATTTCAATTAGTTGTGGCACAAATTCACCAGCATCGTTAATGCAGATGCCAAAATCGAAAGTAAGAAACTGAGGTATGTCATTTTCATTTGGCACGTTTACATTGTCAGGAATAGCTTTATCAGTCAATTCTTTAAAATCGGGTTGTACAATCACATCCACAATGCTTTCGCAGGCGGCCAATATTTTATTTTTGAAAGATTTATCGATAAAAACAGGCGTTTCGGCCACGCGAAAAACTAAATCACCCGGATGTGCGGCATCCAACTCTTTTAAATAAGCTTGATATTTTTCTTCTGTAAAAGCGGCATTGTAAGCCTTTCTGATTGACGGGACCATGGTAACGATTTGAGGTTGCAATTTAGGGGAAAAGCTTTGAGCAATGAGCCGTTAGCTTTGAGCTTATTACTATGAAAGATAGGTAGTAAGAATGTTTTATTTTAAATTTTTAAGTTGGTGCTGGCTCAAAGCTCATGGCTCATGGCTCAAAACTCATAGCTCACAGCTTACTGCTCAACTATCATTTTTCGTACCCGGTCTTCTAATTTTTCGCTGCTCATATCTTCCCGCATGCTGTCTACTTTTATAGGAAAACAAAACGGCGTCAAACGTTCAGGAAATTGTATCATGATATTGCTTTCGGCCATTCTGGTCAACGCATTGCGCAGCCTAACTTCTTCCATTTGTTGGAATAACACTTCTTGGTACGCCTGTCGAAGCAACAAATTGTTAGGATCGTATTCGACAAATACTTTAAATAGGAGCGAAGCGGAGGATTGTAAATGCCTCGCTTTTTTCTGTTCGCCTGGCATGCCTTGAAAAATTAATCCGCCGATTACGGCAATATCACGAAATTTTCGTTTTGCCATTTCGGTGCTATTGTTGCTGGCATGAATGTCGGTCAATAAGGTTTTCGGTAGAAATTAATCCCAGTACGTTACTATCATCCATCGGAATCGGTTGGTCGCTCAGCAGTTCAAATCCATAATCGTTCATGGCAATGGAAAACGTCATAGGATATTGTTTACCAATGCGATAGGCGAGAAGGGCGCTCATAGCTTCGTGTACCAAACGGCCTTCGAAAGGATACACAAATAAATGATAACCGTCTTTTGTTTCGATGTGTTCAATCAACAATTCGTTTGGGCGAGGAATATGGGAAAGGTATTTTTGGAGTTCAAAAAGTGGGATGAGCGATTGTAATTCTACATCATATCCCTTTCTTTTTCTAACTGTCGTTTCTTCCACTAAATCAGCAGCCTCACCAATTTTTCTTCTTAACAAAGCACTCAATTTGCTGCTCAATGGCATCCGGCCGCCGTTCCAACTTGGCACAATTGATTTTTTAGCGTTGGACTTTCTCACCAAAACAGTCATATCTTTTATCTGTACCAACTCCAAATTGCGGCCAGCTAACGTAAAAACATCGCCAGCGTCCAATCGGCTAATAAAATATTCTTCAATAACGCCAATGTAGCCGCCGCTAATAAATTTTACTTTCAGCATCGAATCGCTCACAATCGTACCAATGTGCATGCGGTGGCGCATGGCCATTCTACGGCTCACAATTTTATAAATGCCATCTTCAATTACTACTTTTTTATAATCATCGTATTGCTGCAAAGCATTACCACCATTAATTAAAAACTGTAAAATCTGTTGCCAATCATCGTCGGTGATTTCGCTAAAACAAAAGGTTGATTTTATTTCAGGATAAATATGTTCTGGTCTAAAACCTTCGCCCACAGCTAATGTGCAGAGGTATTGGATCAACACATCGTAACACAAAATCATCGGATCACGGCTTTCAATTTGCTGCTCATCAACAGCAGCTTTTAAGGCTGCAGCTTCCGTTAATTCAAGGCTATGTGTCGGCAAAAAATAAATTTTACTTACCGCTCCCGGTTGGTGGCCGCTTCTACCGGCACGTTGTAAAAAACGGGCAACACCTTTTGGCGAGCCAACCTGCACCACCGTTTCCACCGGACGAAAATCGACGCCCAAATCAAGCGAAGCGGTACAAACAACCGCTTTTAAAATACCTTGGTGCAAGGCATCCTCTACCCAATTCCGCAGGTCTTGTTCAATACTGCCGTGGTGTAAAGCAATGGCACCCGCCAAGTCGGGCGCAATATCCAACAAGGTTTGGTACCAACGTTCACTCATGCCGCGGGTATTAATGAAAATGAGTGTGGTTCTGCTTTCCCGAATAATAGGCAATAGTTTATCGGCCAGCTTTATACCTAAATGCCCAGCCCAAGGAAACTTTTCAATTTCGTCAGGAAAGATGGATTCAATGGCGATTTTTTTTGGAAGATTGGCTTTTATGATGACGGTTGGCTGGCTTTTTTCTACTTGGAATAAAGGGGAAAGCAACACATCTTTTGCTTCTTCTAAATTTCCAATCGTCGCCGAAATTCCCCAAACTTGTAAATTATTTGGAACGTCACTCACAATTGACGATTCTCGATTTATGACATTGACTAAACGACTTATCGCCAACTCCACTTGTACGCCACGTTTGCTGCCAATCAATTCATGCCATTCATCAACCGCAATAATGCGAAGCGTTTTGAAGAAAACAGAATTGTCTTTCATCGCCAATAACAACATCAAGCTTTCAGGTGTGATGATCATTATTTCTGGCATGTCCCGTTTTTGTTTCGCCCGTTCATTTATGGTAGTATCTCCGTTGCGGATGCCGATTTGCCAAGGTAAGCCGATGGCAGAAATAGCTTCTTCCATTGCCCGGCCAATATCTTTTGCCAATGCTCGCAATGGCGTAACCCACAATAATTGCAGGCCATTATTTTTTTTTGTGTTGAAATGAAGCGGATTATTGTTGATATATCGAATAACCGTGCCTAAAAAAACAGAGTACGTTTTACCGTAACCGGTTGGCGCATTCACTAAACCGCTTTTGCCCTCGGCAATATGCTGCCAAGTTTCTTCTTGAAAGAAAAATGGTTTGCGGTTTTGCAAAGCAAGCCAATTATTTATTGTTTTATAACCAAGTGTTTGATAGATTTTCAAAATGCAAATATTTTTTATACATTCGTTTTGTAAATATGAATCATAAATATGGAAAAGAAAAAAAATGTTACTTATACCAGCACATTGCCAAGTGTGGTGATGGAAGAGGTGGTAGAATATGCTGCAAAAAAGAAAATATCAAAGAATAAAGTGATCGAAGCTGCGATAAGAAACTACTTAGATGCGGAAATTAGGAGTGAATTGGAAAAAACTTTCAAGTTGGCTGCCGAAGACCCAGAACTAGTTGAAATGGCAGACTGGGGATTGGCTGATTATCTTGAACAACTAAAAGAATTGGATAAATGAAGCAAAAAGAAATTTGGATGGTTGATTTCAACCCGGTTGTTGGCAGTGAACAATCCGGTATTCGACCAGCAGTAATTGTAAGCGGAAACACCATGAATAACATTTATAAGGTAGGATATGTTTGTCCATTATCTGCAAAAATTAAAGCGTTTAAAGGATGCCCTGTCTTAACATCTGGTAATGGCAATAAATTAAATTTGGATAGTCAAGTACTTTCTTTTCAAATCCGTACCATTTCATTTTTGCGCCTGCGAGATAAAATTGGTGAGATAACGGATGAACAGTTGGAAGAGATACATCGAGGAATCAATCTTTATTTGCATTATTAAAAAAACACAAACTTCTTACAACGTCTTTAAATATTCAATCACCGCTTTTCTTTCTTTGTCCGAAAAATGGTCTCCGAAAGTATGGCCGCCATTTCCATAACCTTTTAAAGTAGTATTGTAAGTGCTGGTATTGGTCTGGCTCTTCCTTTCTTCATATTTCCAGCCTACTTTGTCAAAATCATATTGCGGATGATTAAAGTCCCGTTCCCAAAATTTAGGCCTTAATTTACTGTTAAGCAAGGCTTCTAAATTTGGAACCGAGCCATTGTGCAAATAGGGGGCAGTTATCCAAATGCCGTCAAGCGGTTGAGCAATATACCCGTTAAAAGGCACCAGTTTTGCTGGTCTGGCTCCTGTTGCAAACCAACTTTTATCAAACCAATTTATAAATTGTGGGTTACTAAAATTGCTTTTCACCAATTCTTCGTCGGTCCCCACTGTTTTCACGGGGATCAACAAATTCGGATAGTTCCCTTTTTCGCCATACGTACCATGGCAGCCGCTACAATTATTATTAAACAACATTTTACCCTGTTCAGCTAAGGCCGTATTAATTGTTTTGGGGTACTTGGGCGGTTGTAACGAATATATATAAGCAAGCACATTATTAAAATGAGTCAGCACTTCGCTTGATTCCGCCGTATCGCTTACCGTTAATAAATTGGAAGCCATCAAAAATCTAGTAAAGTCACCTCGACCAAAACCGTTAAAAAACATCCCGTTTTTCTTTTTCAACAGCCACCAAGCCGGTACATCTGTAGGTATCAGTTCAGTTGGAATTTGTATTTGTTCTTTTTCAATCCAATTAAAAGTTGCTGGATCGCGGTGCGCCGCTAAAACACTTGTTAAGCGGTCTGCTACATTTACGCCTTTACATGCTGCCGTTAAATATAGATTTGCGTTTGTAGCGGCACGTATCAACGCTTCGGCTGCCGCTTGCTCCTTGGCTGAACCTATCATTTTCAACGCCATGGCAGTCATTTTTAAAGTTCCATCTTGCGGAATAGTATAATCGCTTAATGAATTGCCGAGGCCAATAATCAAACTATCGCCCATTCTTTGTGCATGGCAATGTAAGCAGTTCGGGGCAACAATCATTTCACCGTTTTGTGCTGTTACAAGGTTGTAATTGTATGGAATCTGGGCGCTTTCGCCACTCCTCCCTAAAAAATTTTCTTTTTCCTGTATGCCCGATCTTTTAAATAACGAATAGGGAATTCCACTTTTCAAGTAGTCGCCGTTTACTAGATATTGATAACCCGTATCTCTGTTGCCAGGATATTGTTGTTGAAATGGAATAGCAACCTCTCCATCATCATATATTGCATACATAGCAGCTTTTTTTGCAGCACAAGCCGCAATAAAAACGATTAGCGATATAATACTAATTACTTTAACCTTTTTCATTACCCAAGATGTTTTTGATTATCTACAACAACCGTCGTTTGTTTTATTGAATCGTTTTGCCTGTTCATGCCTTCGTTAATAATCATACTACCAAATTTGGCGACTAAAAGGAATTTTTTGGGCGCCGGCGGGCTGTCCCAAGTACTCCGCAGCCGCCATCTCACTAAAAATAATCATATGCTCCAACCCTTTGTCATTCATTAAAAAGGCGGCTTTACGGGGTACTTGTTCCCATCCCTGGCGCATAATTCAGTCTTTCATTATGAATATTTACATCCACTCGGCATAAACATTCATTCTATAACAAGAACAAACCATGACTGTTCGAATATGTTATGCTTATATATATTGTATATGTTGGGTATATTAAAGATACTGTCTCACTATTGTTATCATAAGGTCTGGATTTCTATTTCTCGCAAGTATCTAGTTAT